>NZ_BAABIE010000001.1:0-396307 GCF_039542465.1 Gordonia alkaliphila
TCGCTCAACTCGGACGAAGCCTATGGAACAGGCGCGCCGACATCCTCGCCTACTTCGACACCGGCGTCTCCAACGGACCCGTCGAAGCCATCAACGGACGCCTCGAACACCTCCGCGGAATCGCCCAAGGCTTCCGCAACCTCGACCACTACATCTTGCGGTCCCTACTGCACTCCGGTCAGCTCGCCGAAAGGGTCAACGCACTCTGAAATCCGAAGAGCCGGCGAACCGACGTGATTCCCTTGCGTTCGCGCTTGTGGGTCTCAATTCTCGCGGGGATGTTCGTCGACTGGCCGAGATACCGATCGCCATTTTCGAACCCGAGAAGGTAGTAGCCGGAGATCCCGTCTCCGACCCGGTCAAGGGCATCCTGTACCGACGTCTTCGTCGGTTCCGATGTCGCCACTCCAAACTTGTGCTTATCGCCCCATACCGCGGCCCTGCGTTCCAGATCAGCGATTTCGGCAGAGGAGCGGTTCGCGACTTGGCTATCGAAGACCACCGAGATGGCGGTCCCCGGCATGTGGCCGCCCTCGCTGTGCCGGATCACCGGTCGATCGAATCCCGGGCGCACGGTCCACTGTGGAGCCGTGACCATGGCGATGACCAACAGTTCGTTTAGGGTCTCTTCGTCTGTGGGCGCCACGCGACCTGCGACCCTGGCCTCAGTGAGCTGCCAGTCATCGCCCCATTTCGACGGTGGTGGCCCGGTCCAGGTCAACTCGGCGGTTCCCCAGGGAAGACTGAACATGTCGGTGACCCGGCGAATAGCGGTGTCATCGACATCGTTCGGCGGATCGGCAATGACCTTGATTCGCGGGACTCTTTGCTCGGAGACCGTGAACTGAGTGCGCAGGCGCCAGCCGCTAGCCAGCAGGCCCTGGATAACTTGGTCCATCGTGGTTGTGGCTAAAGCAAATGCCTCGAGTTGAGAGTCACTCAGACCATCGTCATCGTGGATGCCGTCTGGAAGCCATCGTGTGTCGAGGAGCGTTGGGGACTCGGAAATCGCAGCTGGTTCATGGCCTGGACGCCAGTACTCGACAGCCTCGTCATCGATCTCCGCCAGCAGAGCAACATCTGGGTCGTCCGTCTTCTGGAGCCAGTACCTGCCCTCGTCGCTAAGGAAACCCAGGTGGATCGGAAAGTCGCTCGCGTCGCCGTAGAACGGTGACTCTTCCACTTGGTCTTCGGGCACTTGTCCTCCGCTCGGTCTGCAGCTCGAACCGTCACGAACTGCGCTGGAGGACATATTTTCACGACGGTACGACAATATTCGTACAGTGGCGAAACAATTCTGCGCTCAGCGACAGAGTGTGAGGTTGTGGTGCTCAGACGATCACAACCTCACACTCTGCGGGCCCAAGGGCCACGTGAATCTGGCGCGGCCTACGCCCAGCGCTGGACGAACGCGCGGATCGCGGGATCGGCGATATCCGGGTCGGACGCGGTCAGGAAGTGTTGGCCTCCGTCGACGATCGTCAGCTCCGCAGACGGGGACGCGGTGAAGCGCGCGATGCCGTCCTCGGCGTTGGCGACCGAATACACCTGGTCCGCAGTGCCCTGGAGCCACAGCACCGGGCAAGTCACCTCGTCCAACCGGGCTTCGATGCCGTCGCGGTCGCGGAGGTTGATCGTGCTGGTCCGCAGGCGACGACGGCCGGCGTCGCCGGTGTAGTTCGCCTGGTACGTGCGGATCCAGAACTGCTGCTCCTCGGCCGACACGTTCTCGCCCAAGCCCGCGCCGAGGACCGCGGTGACGAAGTCGGCGTCGACCACCCAGTCGTCGCCGACCGGTGTCGCCAGGGCGTCTACCGAGGGGCCGGCGAACTCGGCGGCGTTCCAGCAACCGCGCTCCATGCTGGCCGTGCTCTCGTAGTCCATCGAGGTGCCGAACACGACGATCCCCTTGATCACCGACGGCGCGAGCATGGCCATCCGCGTCACGATCCAGCCGCCCTGCGAGGTGCCGAGCGCGAACGCCTCGGAGATGCCGAGCGCCTCGAGGACCTGCAGGTTCGCGACAGCACTGTCCCAGTAGGTGAACTGCTCATAGGTGGCGCGGGTGGCGCCGTGCCCGTAGGGCTCGATGGCGAGCAGGTTCATCGTGTCCAGCAGTTCTTCATTGGCGAACTGCGGGCGGTAGAGCTCCACCGAAGTAGTGAAGGAGTTGACCATCACCATGGTCGGGAGCGCGGGGTCGTACTCGCGGCCGAAGCGGTAGCCGATGGTCGATCCGCCCAGGTGGGGGATGTCGATAGTCGAGGTGGTCACAGTTCTCCTTGGTCCGACCGGGTGGTGCTGTTCCCGGATGTCACGTGCGGAAAGAACGCCCCCCATCGATCTAGACCGACCGATCGTTCGGTACTCAGCCTCTCATGTAGTGACCGTCCTCACAAGTGCGGAGTGGGGCGCTTTGGAATGCGCCAGGCACGCTAGACGACGCAGTCGCCGGCTCGGGGGATCACCAGGGGAGAGCCCGTCTCGGGATCGGGGATCACCTGCGATCGCAAGCCGTACACTGCCTCGACGCGCTCGGCGGTGATCACCTCGCTCGGACAACCGGCGGCCTCGACGACGCCGTCCTTCATCATCACCAGCTGGTCGGCGTACCGTGCCGCCTGATTCAGATCGTGCAGCACCACCACGATCGTGCGACCGTGTTCCACGCGGAGCCGCTCGCAGAGTTCGAGCAGGCTGTACTGGTGGGCGATGTCCAAGAACGTGGTCGGCTCGTCGAGGAGCAGAATCGGTGTCTGCTGGGCCAGGACCATCGCCAGCCAGACGCGCTGCCGCTGCCCGCCGGAGAGTTCGTCGACCAGTCGGCCCGCAAGCGGCAGGGTGCCGGTGGCGGTCAACGCCTCGGACACGGCGGCCTCGTCCTGGCTGGACCACCGGTCGAACATCCGCTGGTGCGGGTAGCGGCCGCGGCTCACCAGATCGGTCACGGTGATGCCCTCCGGTGCGAGCGAGGTTTGGGGCAGCAGCCCCAGCTGTTGGGCCACCGTGCGGGTGCGGATCTCGCTGAGGTCTTTGCCGTTGAGCAGCACGGAGCCGGCGCCGACCGGCAGGAGCCGCGCGATCGCACGCAACAGCGTGGACTTGCCGCAGGCGTTCGGGCCGATGATCGCGGTGAATGATCCCTGAGCCACCTCGATGCTGACGTCGCGGCAAATGACCTTGTCGTCGTAGCCGACGCTGACGCCGTCGACGGCCACCACGGTGGGCGGCGCGGGAACGAGTGTGGGGATCAGCTCTGCGATGTGGGTCATGCTCTCCTCCGATATTCCGAGGCCAGAAGCCAGGTCAGATACAGACCGCCCAGTGAGACGGTGACGACGCCGACGGGGAATCCTGCGCGTTGAGCGAGGACATCCGAGGCCAGCAGCACTAGGGCTCCGACCAGGGCGGACGGAATCAGCACGAGGCCGGTACTGCGGGTCAGTCGCTTGGCGATCTGCGGGGCCGCCAGGGCGACGAAGGCGATGGGGCCGACCGCGGCAGTGACCAAGGCGGTCAGCCCGACACCGAGGACGACGGCGGCGCCGCGAATGGTTTCTACCGGGATACCGAGTGCGCGCGCGTTGTCGTCGCCGAGTTCGAGTTGCGTGAGCGGGGAGGCGATCGCCGCGACGGCGACCAGCACTACCGCCAGCGCGCCCAGGAGCGGCCACAGCTGTTCGGCTCCCAGATCGTTGAGCGACCCGGCAGCCCACACGGCTGCGAGCATCGCGGTGTCGACGTCGATGAACAGCAGGAGGGCCGCGTTGAGTGAGCTCAACATGGCTGCCACGCCGATACCCATGATGATCAGGCGGAACGGCTGCACCGAACCGCGGTGGTAGGCCAGCAGGTAGACCACGCCAGCGGTAAGGAGTCCGCCGCCCAACGATCCGAGCGCGATATCGGTGTAGCGGGTGGAACCGAACCACAGCATCACCGCGATCGCGCCGGTGTACGCGCCGGTGGAGAAGCCGAGAATATCCGGCGAACCCAGCGGATTTCGGGTCAGCGATTGGAAGATCGTGCCGGCCACCGCCAGCGCCACACCGCAGACGACGGCGAAGGCTACGCGCGGCAGGCGCCACTCGAGCACCAGCATCTCGGTGCGCGGATCGGCCTGTCCGGTCAGGGCAGCGAGCACCTCGCCGGGCGTGAGCTCGATGGTCCCCAAGCACAGGGCCACCACCGCGGTGAGCAGCAGGACGACGGCCAGCACGCCCGACACCACGGCGGTCCGCAGCCGGATGGTGCCGGACACCGGCACACGCGCTAGGCGCACATTCAGGGCGCGATACCCGTGGTCGACGCTCACAGGCCGCTCACCGACTTACGACGCGCCAGCAGGATGAGCACCGGGGCTCCGACGAAGGCGGTGACCAAGCCGACGCGCAGCTCGCCACTGGGCAAGATGATGCGGCCGAGCACGTCGGAGAACAGCAGCAATGCCGGGGCGACGAGCAGCGTATAGGCGAAGATCCAGCGCTGATCGGGGCCCACGAACCAACGCACCACGTGGGGCACCATCAGGCCGACGAAGCCGATCGGTCCGGCGATGGCGGTGGCGGTGCCAGCCAACAGCGTGATCGATACGAGCACCCCGGTGCGCAGCAGCCCGGTCCGTACCCCGTGGCCGGCGGCCACGGCGTCGCCCAGTGCCAGCGCGTTCAGGGAGCGGGCCGCCGCGGCACCCAGGAGAATGCCGACCACGATCAGGGGAGCGAAGCCCAAGACGGTGGCCAGGTCGCGTCCGCCGATCGACCCGATCTGCATGTACCGCATGCTGTCGAAAGTCTCGCGCTGCTTGAGGATCAATGCGGTGGTGAGGCCGCCGAGCGCGGCGGTGATGGCCACCCCGGCCAGCAGCAGCTTCGCGGGCGTCGCGCGTCCGCCGCCGATGGACCCCAACAAATACACCAGGCCGGTCACCACCGCGGCGCCGAGTAGTGCGAACCAGATGTAGCCGAGCGGGGCCGTGACACCCAGCAAGCCGATAGCGACGGCCACCGCGAACATGGCACCGGCGTTGACGCCGAGGACGCCCGGATCGGCCAGCGGATTGCGGGTGTAGGCCTGGGTCAGCGCGCCGCACAGCCCCAAGGCCGGTCCCACGATGAGCCCGACGACGGTGCGCGGGACGCGTAGCTCGTGAATTGTGACGTGGGCGTCGATCGTGTCGTCGTAATGCAGAAGCGCGTCGACGATGGTGCTCGGGGAGATCGCCGCGGCGCCGACCGAGATCGACGCCAGGACCGTGGCCGCGAGGACCACGACCGCCAGCACCAGTCCCAGCTTCCGGTGCGGGCGGGCGTCCGGGAACTCCGACGATGCAGGCCGCGTGCTGTGCCGGCCGGCGGCAGGGAGTGTGCTGGTCACAGGCCGGCGGCCTCATAGATCCGGAACACTTCGTCGACGATCTCTTCCGAACCCTGACTGCTCTCGTATAGGGCGTCCAGGTGCGCGCGGATCTCCGGGGCGAGCGCGGCGTAGCGGCTCTCCCACTCCTCGGAATTGTCGATCCAGTAGCCCACGGTCCGATAGCCGTCCGCCGGCCGCTTGCGGTCATGGCGGAGCAGTTTGCGGGTGGCCCGATTGATCCGCGTCTCGGAGGCGACCCAGACGAAGGTCTGCTCGTCGATCTCGGTGCGCCGCAACACCTTTTCCAAGCTGCTGGGGGCATGGCCGTTGCCGCTGCCGCGCAGCCAGATGTACTCGACGGCGGCGTCGGTGTCGGCTTCGATCTGGCAGTGGGCCCCACGGACCTCGCCGATCACCGTGGTGGGGATCAGGTGGGCGGTCAATTCCGCGATGCGCAGAGCCGCCGGCAACGCCGGTTCGTCGGCGAGCAGGATCTGCCGGTGCGCCCAGTCGGGTCGCTGGTACAGATGGCGCGGCGGCGTGATCCCCACCTGTTGTCCCGGCTCCGCCGCGGCGGCCCAGTCGGCGGCGATGCCACCGGGATGGATGACGAAGTCGATGTCCACTTCGCCGGGACGGTGGGCTCGAATCGTGTAGGTCCGCATCGGCAGCGGCGCCGCGTCGTCGGGATATTCGCAACTGTTCGAGATCAGCCTCGGCCACACTGTTTCCCGATGGGCGTCGGGAAAGAACAGACGCACGTACTCGTCGCCGATGCCGCTGGTCGGGAAGTCTCGCAGATCGTCGCCGCCCAGCGTCACACGCAGCATGCCGGGGCTGACCGTGGACGTGCCCACCACGGATCCGACGTGTAGGCGGGGGACGTAGTCGGCGGGCAGCTCTGTGTACACCCGTAGCAGTTCAGCGACGTGCTCGGACGTGGGCGACGATGCGGGGCTCACGGCGCGGGCACCACGACGCGACCGCCGCTGACTGCACTCGCCAGTTCCCGCACGAAGCCGTGGTCAATGGCCCACGGAATGCTCAGCGGGGAGGGCGCGTTGGTGGCCATGCCCATCTGTCGGCTCTCCAGGAACAGGTAGTTTCCGTCGACGATCGGCGTCCACCGCGAGAACTTCGGATCCTTGAGCGTGTCCTGGGTTTCTTGGGTGCTCGACGACCATCCGATGAACAGGTCGCTGGCGATGTCGCCGAGGTTTTCCAGGCTCGTCCCGCCGTAGACCTCGTCGCTGCCGATCTTGCCGAGCGCCTGGGCAAGATCGGGGGAGTCGACCAGCCCGAACTCGCGGATGAAGGCCACCCGTGAATCGCCGGCGGCGTACACGCCCAACTCGGTGCTGCCCGGCGAGAGGGCCACGCCGTAGAGGAACGACTTGCCCTTCATCTCCGGATGGGCGTCGGAGGCCGCGGTGATCTGGTTCTGCGTCTGGGTGATCAGTTCGTCGCCTCGGGCTTTCTCGCCCAGCGCGGTGGCCACCACGCCGGTGAGGTCCTGCCAGGTGCCGGAGCGCCAGGCGCGTTCCGGGTAGGCGACGGTGGGCGCGATAGCGCTCAGCCGCTTGTACTGGTTCTCGGTGACGCCCGAGTGCGGGGCCAGGATCAGATCAGGGTCCAGTTGCAGGATCTGCTCGTAGTCGGGCTCCTCGCCTTCCTTGAGGACCGCGGGCAGATCCTGGCGCAAGACGTTCTGCACCTGGTCGCGGAACCAGGGCGCGTAGCCTTGGTCGTCGCCCGCCCACGATTTGGGGACACCGACCGGCGCGGTGCCAAGGGCGGCGACGACGTCCTCGGCCATCCAGCCCAGGGTCACCACACGCTGCGGTTTGGCGGGGATCTCGGTGGCGCCGTGGACGTGCTCAATGGTGACGGGGAAGCCCGCGGCGGCCGGGCCGCTCGTCGACGAGTTGTCGGAGGTGCTGCACGCGGTGGTGGCGCCGAGGGCTGCGACCGCGGCCACAGCGATGGTGGCAGTCAGGAGCGTCCGCCGAAGTCGGAACATGAGAACGTGCCTTTCACAGAGGAGTGGGCCCTAGTAAGGGTTGCCTATCTTTGGTCGGGTCCACGCTATGCGGCCGCGGCGTCGACTATCGGACACTCTCGGTCGCATTGCGGACACGCCGTGCGGTCAGGGGGCGCGGCCGGGTACAAACTCGCTCGGCGGTTGTTTGAGCAGGCGACGGAAGGCGGCCGTGAAGGCACTGCTGGTGGTGTAGCCGACGCGACGTGCGACGACCCGGACCGGCAGATCTTCGCCGAGGAGCTCGACTGCGCGGGCCATGCGCGCGTGGGTGCGCCATTGGGTAAAGGTGAGCCCGGTTTCGGCGCGAAATGCGCGAGCGATGGTGCGTGAGCTCTGCGAAGTCCGGTACGCCCAGTCGTCGATCGAGTGGTTGTCGGCGGGGTCGGCCATGATCTGCCGCGCGATCTCGGCGATGCGCTGGTCGTGCGGGAGTGGCACGGTGATGGTCGGCCGCGATCCGTCGGTGATCAATTCCAGGCAGACTTCCTGCGCGCGCAGGCGCTGTGCGCGGGGCATGGGTGTCCAGTCGAGATGGGCGAGGAGTTCGCGAAGTGCAGTGTTGACCACCACGGTGCGCACCGGTCCCACGGCGCGTCGCCACGCTGTGGGGCGGATGTACATCGCGGCCGGAGTGGTCGACGATCGCCGGTCTACCGAGTGTTCGGTGCCCGCCGGGACCCACAGGCCCTGACCGGCGGTCAGGTTCCAGAGCTGGTCTCGGGTGCGGACTTCGCTGAAGCCTCGTTCGGGCCAGAAGAGCGTGTGCTCGCCGTGGCTGTGCGGCTCTTCCACGCAGCCGTCGAGGTGTCCGACGTGGCGGTGGGCCGGCGAGCGCGTGGAGAGCAAGAGTCCGGCCGGAACGAGAGCTGCGTCGGCGGCCGGGGGTGGTGGGCAGCAGCCACGAACAACCTCTCCTATAGGTGAGGCTTACCTTACATGGCGTAGGGAGTGTGCTTGTTCGTGGCGGCGTCGCCGCCGGGAGGGCGGACCGGCTGCGCTCGGTCGCCTCTCGGCGAAAGGCGCAACGCGGCTCCAGCCGAACGGAACTCCGCGAAGGCAAAGGGTTGAGCCCGGGGGACACGGAACGCAACCGATCCAGCCTGTGCAACGTCGTCCCCGCGAGGTCTATTCCGGGAGTCGTCTCGACGAAGTCGGGTGGTCAGTGCTCGCTGCGGTCAGCGAAAGTACTGCTGGTAGCGGGCGTAGGGCACCTGGCCGGTGGGGCTGGCTTCGATCGCCCGCACGACCTCCGGCGGGATCGGCGTCCAGTACGCCGGCATCGCCGCGGCGAGGCGGGGACTCACGATGTAGATCAACGCGAAGTTCACGATCCACAGCGGGGGTGCCATCGACATGCCGACCGTGGTCGTCACGCCGCCCTTGGTGTTGGTGACCAGCTGGGCGTCGCCCGAGATCTGCTGCGCGACGAACCCGAACGGCACTTCGACCGTGTAAGCGGACCGGTAGAGCGCGAGCAGGGTGTGGGTCGCGCCGTTGGCGCGCAGCCACTGGCCGACGTATCCGCCGGGTGCGATCAGCGTGTTGACCTTGCGGGTCGGTGCGTCCGCGTTCGCGGGGCTCTGCAGCTGGCCGCGAGTGTTGACGTACACGCCGTAGCTGCCGAGTACTGACGGGACCACCTGCCCGTTGATCTTGGACAGCATCGGACGGCCCACCGTGTTGGTGAGGATCGCGATGGAGGCGTCGATGGTCTTGGCGGCTTGCGGATCTCCGCCGACGCCCCGACCGCTGACCAGGTCGCGAGCCTGCTTCGGCGACAACGCATCTGATCGATGCAGGCCGATCCGCGCCGCGAGCGCGTCGGCGGCCTTCTGGCCGAGGGGCTGGTTGATCTTGCCGGGGGCGGTCGTCTTGGTCGGTGCGACGTACTCGAAGGCCGGTGCTCCGGAGAACGGAAGCGCGAACCCGGTGTTCGCGCGCGGTTCGGCGTGGGCGGTCGGGACTCCGGTGAGGGCAAGGAGACCGACCGTCAGGAGCGAGACAGCGGCGATCGGCCCGGAGCGATGCCGTCGGTGATTGTCGCGGCGCGCGCGAGGGAGTGCGAGAAGGTGTCGTGGAGTGCGCATCGGAGATCCCTTCCAGACGACCTCCGCGCGGCGGGTCGGATCCCGTCTACCTGGCAGAGCCCGATGCGAAGGTGACTCCAATCACACCGCAATGCTGGGGTCGGTGGCAAGGGTTGGCCGCAGAAATTACGGGCCATCAGAGCAGTCGCTTCCGCGTTCCCCGGCCGGATCGCGCGGCGTTTAGGTCGTTCGACTCGTGTTCCGATCTCTCGTCATTCGGGGGCCGGTGAGACGGTAACGTTCGGCGGTGCGCACATCGCTCGCCGCCTCAAGCTGGTTGGCGCGGACTCGGAGGTCAGGATCAGTGACGGAAGCCGCGGCGAGACCTGGCTACATCTATGTTCTGACCTCGCCTAACTGCTCAAGTCTCAAGATCGGGCGAACGGAGAAACTTCCGCCGCACCGACTCCGCGAGATCAACCAAACCCCCGCGTACCAGGCGCACGGCCCCTGGAGTATCGCCGACATCGTTCAGGTCAGCGACGTAGTCGCCGTAGAATCGCGGATTCACCGCGCAATCCGGTCGAGGCACAACTCGAGCATCGAGCATCAGAACGAACTATTCGAGATCTCTCTCGCCGAGGCCCGCAGCCTGTTGCGTACGGTCCCGGCAACGGCCGAGATCGACGGGTACCCCAAACTTGAGCGGTGCTTCTTCGATGCGGCGCACGCGGCGTACCTCGACGCCCTGTACGCCAGCGCAGGACTGTCGAACTTCGTCGCCGACCAAGGCGCGTGGACACTCACGCTGTTCACCACCACCGCCGGCGGGCGGTTCTTCACTATGAACATCGGACCCCATGAAGTCGCGTACTCTTCGACACCTGCCCGCGGCGAGACACGTCATCCGAACCGGCTCGTCGTCGACAAGCTGATCCAGGACTTCCCCGAGGTCGAGCGGTGGGCCCGCCAGCGTGGGGGAGGCGTCGGCGATGCCGGCTACGCCACCCAACGCGATCGCGCAACGGCGATCTCCTTCGAAGGGGACCTCACCGAAGCACGGGAGCTGCTCACGTTGCCCGGTGTCCGACGCAGCCTCATCGCGTACTGGACCGAAGGGATACTCGAGATGCGTGAGCAAGGCCGAGAGAGCGCCTACAAGCGCTTCCACCAGTGGAACGCTGCCGCGGAACTGCAGCGCCACGCCGAGGGCGCCCCATCCATCGTGCTGCGGTCAGCCGAGAGCAGCGACGCAACGTAGACGCGGCCTGCGGCTAGTGCGGGAGCAACGCGGCGAGCCGCCTCGACCACTACATCGTGCGGTCACTCCTACACTCAGGTCAGCTAGCCGACAGAATCAACGCACCCTGAACGCTGGAGAGCCCAGTTGGGCGGGGGAATCGATCGGGCTCGGATTGACCGAGCGTATCGAGCCTCCCTACTCGCGGGCTTGATCGGCGACCACCCGGTAGAACCACTTCGCGATGTCGGACATGAGGTGGGTGCGGCCGGGGGTGTTGCTGAAGAAGAAGTCGCTCATTTTCGCGTGGGCGCCTTGGTTGTCGGCCACCGCGCCGGTCACGGCGAACTCGAAGTCGGGTGACTCGGTGAACTGCTTAGCCGTGTTGACCTTGGCCTGCTGCACCAGGTCGGCGTCGTTCAGGAGGGTCCGGAGGAGGGCTTCGACGAACGACAGCTTCTGCGCCTGCGAGAAGTCCTCCGAGCCGAACAGGTCGTTGAGCCGATCGAGGACCTGCTGCAAGGCGACCAACGTCGGATCGCGACGCTCGCCGGAGCCGGTCCCAGTGATCCCGGTCAGTCCGACCTTGGCGCCGAGGCTGATGTCGGTCTTGCCCTGGTCGACCTGCTTGACCTGCTTGAGGACCACGTCGCTCAGGTCGATCGGTGCGGTGTAGTTCTCCGGTTGGATGACCCGTTCGAGGTGGCGCAGGTAGATCTGCTTCTTCTCCAGCTCGGGGTCGCCGTAGTCGATGATCTGGGACATGAAGTCGTAGAGCCGGACGAAGGAACCGACGTCGCGCCGGAACATGTCGAGCACCGCGAGCTCGGCCTTGTCACCCTCGCCGCCGTTATCGATCAGGGCCGCGTTGTAGCGGTCGGCGAACCGCTTCTGGCCCGGGCCCACGGCGGCGGACAGTGCGCTGTTGCCCTTGTTCTTCACAAAGGCTTCCGCGCACTGATCGATCTCGGCCTGGGTATAGATCGCGGCGGTGTCGAGTTTGGCCGACAGGTCATGCACCAGGTTCGGGTCGGTCTCGGTCTCGAGGAACGCGTCGGTGAAGTACGGCTCGAACGCTTCGCGGATCGCGGCCGGCTCATTGACGAAGTCGACCACCTGGGTCATCGACGCCGTCTTCGGCGTGCCCGACGGCGTGCGGTAGGTCCGGTTGAGACGCGACAGCGTCTGCACTGCAGTCACTCCCGAGAGCTTCCGGTCGACGTACATCGCGCACAGCAGTGGCTGATCGAAACCGGTCTGGAACTTGTTGGCGACGATCATCACCTTGTAGCGGTCGCCGGTGAACGCGGTCCGCAAATCACGGATGCCCGGGTTCATGTTGGCCTCGGTGAAGTCTTCCGGACCGGATTCGAGGTCCTTAACTCCGCCGGAGAACGCGACGAGCGTCTCGTAACCGTAGCCCTTCTTCGCGATGTACTCGTCGATCGCCAGCTTGTACCGGACGGCGGCCTTGCGGGAGTCGGCAACGACCATCGCCTTCGCGTGCCCGTCGAGCAGACCGGCGACGTTGTCCCGGAAGTGCTCGACGATGATCGCCGACTTCTGCGCGATGGTCTGCGGGTTCAGCTTCACCCACTTCATCACCGCCTTCGTCGCCTCAGACTGGTCCACCTCGTCGACTTCGGCGGCGGCGTTCTGGCCGATCTGGAACGCCAGCTTGAAGCTGTGATAGCCGGTCAGCACGTCGAGGATGTAGCCCTCTTCGATGGCCTGCTTCATCGTGTAGATGTGGAACGGCGCCGGCGCCTCGTCCGGGCTTGGCCGACGACCGAACAACTCGAGAGTCTTGCCCTTCGGGGTCGCGGTGAACGCGAAGTACGAGATGTTCGACGAGACCGCCCGATCGGTGACCTCCGCCGCGAGGATCGCCTCGACGTCCACCTCTCCGCCATCCTCCAGATCCTGCAACTCCTCGGCGGTGAGAACCGCTTTGAGCTTGCCGGCGATCTGCCCCGACTGCGACGAGTGCGCCTCGTCGGCGATCACCGCGAACGTCTTGCCCGCCAGCCCCTTATTCTCCCGGATCGCCGTCATGGCGTACGGGAACGTCTGAATCGTCACGACGATGATCAGCTTGCCGTCGGTCAACGCCTTCGCCAACAGCCCGGACTTGGAGCCGCCGGCCTTGGCAGCTTCATCCCGGTCGATGGCGACGACGATGCCCTGGTCGTTGTCGATCTGCTTGATCGCGTCCTGCAACTGCGCGTCGAGGACGTTGCGGTCGGTCACCACGATGACCGAGTCGAAGACCTTCTTGTTCTCCACCTGCAACCGCGCCATCCGATGCGCGGTCCACGCGATCGAGTCCGTCTTGCCCGACCCGGCCGAATGCTGGATCAGGTAGCGTTCGCCCGGCCCCTCGGCGGTGACCGCTGTGGTGAGTTCGGTGACAGCCTCCCATTGGTGAAAGCGCGGGAACCGCAACGACGACGAACGTGTGGTCTTGCCGCTGATCGGATCGGTCGACTGCTCATGCTTGATGTACATCAGCCGGCCCAGGATGTTCAGCCACGCATCGCGCTGCAGCACTCGCTCCCACAGGTACGACGACGGAGACCCGTTGGGATTCAACGGATTCCCGGCACCACCGTCGGAGGTGCCGCGGTTGAACGGCAGAAAGTGCGTCTTGTCGCCGGCGAGTTTGGTGGTCATCCACACCTCGTCGTTGGAGACCGCGAAGTGCACCAGCGCACGGGCGCCGGAAACGAACAAGGGCTGGACCGCGCCGGACTTGGGGTCCTTCGGCAGCCGTGTGGTCCGGTACTGGACGATCGCGTCAGCCACCGACTGAGTGAAGTCGGTCTTGAGCTCCGCCGTGGCGACCGGGAGTCCGTTGACGAAGAACACCAGATCCACGCTGCGGTTGTCCGCGGTGGAGAAGTGCACCTGCCGCATCACCCGCAGCCGCACCGCCGCATGCTCGGCGTTCCGTTTGGCGTTGAGCGTGGACTCGGGCCGGAACACGCACATCGCGAACTTGCCGGACAGGTGGGAGAAACCGTTCCGCAGCACATTCAGCGTGCCGCCACCGTTCTCCAACGGCAGATCGAGCACCTTCACCAGCCGATCGAGGAGCTGTGCCTCCTGCTTGGCGACGTCCTTGGCGTCGGGCCGGACCACCTTGTCGACCTGCTCGGGCTGCGTTTCCCGCAGCCAGCCGAGCACATCGTCCGGGAAGAGTGCTCGCTCGCGGTCGTAA
The DNA here is from genome assembly GCF_039542465.1 of Gordonia alkaliphila. Taxonomy (NCBI): domain Bacteria; kingdom Bacillati; phylum Actinomycetota; class Actinomycetes; order Mycobacteriales; family Gordoniaceae; genus Gordonia; species Gordonia alkaliphila. The sequence continues at coordinate 13,887 of NZ_BAABIE010000001.1, forward strand.
CCCTTGTCGTTCGGCGAGTACAGCCACCCGTGCGCCGCCAGATACTCGGCGATCTCCGTCTCGAACTCAATCTCATTGTGCTGCGCCATCACTCAAGCCACCCCATCCCGCACATCGATCTGACCGGTCACCGCAGCGGTGATCAGCGCTGCGCGACGCTCCCGCGCTAGCTCGATGAACCGATCCGACTCTACGACGAGCGTGTCGATCTTGGATATCTGGGAGTCGAGAGTGTTAGCGATGCGCCGCTGTTCACTGATACTTGGTAGTGGGACCTGGAGGCTTCTTATATCGTCAAGTGCCAGCTGCAGTTTTGTTCCGCCAGCTGCGCCCCGTTGCAGCTGGTTCTGGCCAGCAGATGTCAGCATCGCCCAGCCGATGAACCGGGGTTCAGCGGCCCTGCTATCCAGCCTGCAAAGTGCGACGTGCTGGCTGACGTAGCCGTTTATCCAAGTTTGATCTACGACTGCTACAGATCCGAGGTAAGCGGTAATTGAAAAGAGCAAGTCGCCGAGCTCTAGCCTGGTCCGCTCGCCTTCAGTTACTTCTGGTGGAAGGTCAACATGCTCAATTTCTCCCCGGAGTCTTAGGTCGTGGCGAGGCAGATTGCCGATTCGTAGAAATCGCTCGCCTTCGTCGGAGTAGTAGGCTCCCCAGCCTCTCGATCCACTCGTCAGGAAATCTGTGATCCGCCGAAGTGGAACTGGCGTTGCCGCGAGGCTCGCGATGGTCTCGTCGAGAGTGGCCTGACGACGTTCTAGGAGAAGGTCGATGAGTCGCTGCTGCTCCTCGATGAGTGTGTCGATCCGGGCCGTCTCCCGGTCCAGGAAGTCGGCGATGGTGCGCTGCTCTTCGACAGTTGGGGGCACGGCTACAACAATCCGCATGAGTGCTGATTGGGTCAGCTTGTCTCGAGTTGATCCGTAGATGTATCGACTATAGTCGACGCAATTCAGTGCGTATGCGAGCCATCGCGCGTCCGTCTGACCGTTTGGTTTCAGTACGTGTATGTGGTTGTTGGGCCAGATCGGCCCATCAATGTGAAATGCGACGGGCCGGTTTCGATCGAAGAACGGTGCCCCATCCTCACCAATAAGCACGACTTCTTCGTCCACGAGAGGTATGTCGACGTACCCTTGGATGGAATTGGCGCCCCAGTAAGGAATTGCGCCAGGGCGCTCGTTTCGCTGCTCTGAGTTCAATGGTACTCGCAGATAGTCCCAACACTCGGCGAGTCGCCGCAGTGGTAGTTCGTGCCACCTGATCATTGGCCTTCTACCTCCCGCAGCAGCTCCATGATCTTGGCGACCTGCTTGTCTAGGTCGGCATCGATCTCGGAGAGAGGGCGGGGCGGTACATACTTGTAGAAGTGTCGGGTGAAGGGGGTCTCGTAACCGACCTTGGTCTTCTTTTCGTCGATCCAGGCGTCGGGGACGTGGGGGAGGACTTCGGTTGCGAAGTACTGCTTGATGGTGGCGTCGCGGCCGAGGTCGCCGTCGGTGTTGCCGCCGTAGGTGAAGGGGATGTTCTCGGTGTCGCGTTTCTTGGGGTCGGGCTTCGGGGTTCCCTTGCGGTCGGTCGCCGGGTTGGCGTCGTCGTCGAGGAGTGGGCGCTCGACGGTGATGGTCCAGTAGCCGAAGTCGTCGGCAGTGAACACTTTGGAGTAGTCGGGGTCGGCGTCGTCGAAGGCGTCGTAGAGGGCCAGGATCTTGTCGCGGGCGGCTTCGTCGAGCTCGCGGTTCTTGGCGCCGAGGCTCTTGCGCATCTTGGTCCAGAACGAGGTGGCGTCGATCAGCTGGATCTTGCCCTGGCGTTCTGGGCGCTTGGTGTTGTCGAGGATCCAGATGTAGGTGGCGATGCCGGTGTTGAAGAACATATTGGTCGGCAGAGCGACGATCGCTTCGACCAGATCGGACTCGAGGAGCCACTGCCTGATCTTGGAGGGGCCGGATTCGGCGGCCCCGGTGAACAGCGGGGAGCCGTTGAGGACGATCCCGGCGCGGCCGCCGCCGTCGTGCGGGGTACGCATCTTGGAGGCGAGGTGAGTCAGGAACAGCATCTGGCCGTCGCCGATGGACGGGAGTCCGTGGGAGAAGCGGGAGTTCGGTGCGAGAGCTTCCTTCTTCACCGCCTCGGCCGAGGCTTTCCAGTCCACGCCGTAGGGCGGGTTGGACATGCAGAAGTCGAAGGTGCGGTCGAAGAATTGGTCGTCGGCGAGGGTGTCGCCGAGGCGGATGTTGTCGACGTCCTGGCCCTTGGCGATCATGTCGGACTTGCAGATGGCGTACGACTGGTCGTTGATCTCTTGCCCGTACAGGCGGAGGCGGGCGCTCGGGTTGCGTTCGAGGAGCCGTTCTTCGGCGACCGAGAGCATGCCGCCGGTGCCGGCGGTCGGGTCGTAGATGGTGCGGACGCTGCCGGGCTCGAGGAGGGCTTCGTTGTCCTCGGCGAACAGCAGATCCACCATGAGTCGGATCGCGTCGCGCGGGGTGTAGTGCTCGCCGGCCTCCTCGTTGGAGGCTTCGGCGAACTTGAAGATGAGGTGCTCGAACAGGTCGCCCATCTCGGCGTTGGGGACGGTGTCGGGGTGGAGGTTCACTTCCGCGAACTGCGAGGTGATCAGGTACAGGCGGTTCTTCTCGTCCAGGGTGGCGAGTTCGTTCTCGAACTTGAAGCGCTCGAAGACGTCGATGTTCGCCGAGAAGCTGGTGATGTAGTCCATCAGGTTCACGCGCAGGCCCTCGGGGTCTTCGAGGAGCGTGGTGAAGTTGAACGGGCTGGTGTTGTAGAACGACAGCCCGGTCTTGCGCTTGACCTGCACTTCCAGCGCGCCACCCGCGTACTTCTCTGCCAGTGCGCGGATCTCGTCGCGGTGCGGTTCGAGGATGCGGTCCAGGCGCCGGAGGATGGTGAACGGCAGGATCACCCCGCCGTACTGGTGCGGCTTGTATACGCCGCGGAGCTGGTCCGCGATTCCCCACACGAAGTTGCCCAGCTTGCTCAAGTCATTCTCTCCTTCAGCTGTTCTCGCCGCACTCGCCAGGCTAATTACAGCCCACGCATTCCAACGTGAGTTGGACGGGTTCGCGGTTACCGGCCCGACCGTTGGCTGGTGAATCCCTCATCGAGTCGGCGGGCCAGCTCGGCGAGGTCGAGGTGTGTGCTGCTGGCTTCGATGATGAGGTCGTGAGCGGCGTCGTCGCCGAGGGTCCACACTTTTCCGGTGTTGCGGAAGTAGATGAGACGGACCCCGATCCATCCGCATCGCTTGTTGCCGTCGACGAGTGCATGGTTACGGCACAGCGAGTCCAGAAGTGCCGCGGCCTTGAGCGAGAGGGTCGGGTACTGCTGTTCGCCGAAAGCGCTGACGCTGGGGCGGAGGACACTGCTTTCCAGCAGGCCCAGGTCCCGGACTTGCGGGCTCTCGCCGTAGACGGCCTGGTAGACGCGGATGATGTCGGTGATTTGCGGTGTCCAGAGCACCGTTAGGTCACGTTGCCGAGGCGGTCCAGCAAGGCCTTGTCGTGGGTGACGATATCGGCGATCGCGTCATCCATGGACCGCAGGCCGTGTTCTTGGAGCCCTCGCTGGACCTGCTCGGTGACGAACTTGCTGATCTGGCCCTTCGGGATGGTCTCGCGCAACTCAGTCGCCACATCGTCGGGCAGGGTGACGAGAACTCGGGCGACCATGACGACTCCTTCGAAGATATATCGAGTATATATCGGGTAGATGGGCTCCCAGGGCTGAACAGTTGCGGCACTTCTTCGACTCCCAACCCGGGATGTCGGCGCCCGCGGAAGCAGTGGGTGTGATGTGCTTCACGGCTGTAGGCAAACCTTAGCGGAACAGACTCAACCCTGCGGAGGTTGGAACTACACGAGAGGCGCAAACGCCTCGCAAGATTTCCTGCAACCGCAGGCCCGAAGCCAGGCTTCGGGGAAGACTTGAACCGCTGAAGAAAGGCGAACCTCGTGGACAGCTTCACCCCGACCACCAAGACGCAGGCTGCGCTGCAGGCTGCCGTTCAAGACGCCGCCGCCGCGGGTAATTCCGATGTGCGTCCGGCCCACATCCTCGTCGCACTGCTGGAGCAGGCCGACGGCATCGCCACCCCGCTGCTCAAGGCGGTCGGGGTGGACCCCAAGCATGTCCTGACCGAGGCCAAGAACCTCGTCGGTCGTGCGCCCGTCGTGTCGTCGAGCAGCGCGCAGCCGCAGCTGAGCCGCGAGTCGATCGCCGCCATCACCGCGGCGCAGAACCTCGCGACCGAACTCAACGACGAGTACGTCTCCACCGAACACCTCATGGTCGGCCTGGCCACCGGCGAATCCGACGCGGCCAAGCTGCTGCAGGGCGTCGGCGCGGGCCCCGAGGCGCTGCGCGAAGCCTTCCAGGCCGTCCGCGGCACGGCCCGCGTGACCAGCGAGAACCCGGAGGACACCTACCAGTCGCTGGAGAAGTACTCCACCGACCTCACCAAGCGTGCCCGTGCGGGCGAGCTGGACCCGGTGATCGGCCGCGACAGCGAGATCCGTCGCGTGGTGCAGGTGCTGAGCCGTCGTACCAAGAACAATCCGGTCCTCATCGGCGAGCCCGGCGTCGGCAAGACGGCGATCGTCGAAGGCCTGGCGCAGCGCGTCGTCGAAGGCGATGTGCCCGAGTCGCTGCGCAACAAGACCGTCGTCTCCCTGGACCTGGGTGCGATGGTCGCCGGTGCCAAGTACCGCGGTGAGTTCGAGGAACGACTCAAGGCCGTCCTCGACGAGATCAAGGCCGCCGACGGCCAGATCATCACCTTCATCGACGAGCTGCACACCATCGTCGGCGCCGGCGCGACCGGCGACTCGGCGATGGACGCCGGCAACATGATCAAGCCGTTGCTCGCCCGCGGCGAGCTGCGCCTGGTCGGCGCGACGACGTTGGAGGAGTACCGCCAGTACATCGAGAAGGACGCCGCCCTGGAGCGACGCTTCCAGCAGGTGTACGTCGGCGAGCCCTCGGTGGAGGACACCATCGGCATCCTGCGCGGCCTCAAGGAGCGCTACGAAGTGCACCACGGCGTGCGCATCACCGACTCCGCACTGGTCGCCGCGGCCAGCCTGTCCGACCGCTACATCACCTCCCGGTTCCTGCCGGACAAGGCGATCGACCTGGTCGACGAGGCTGCCTCGCGCCTGCGCATGGAGATCGACTCCCGGCCCATCGCGATCGACGAGATCGAGCGCATGGTCCGTCGTCTGGAAGTGGAAGAGCTCGCCCTGGAGAAGGAGAGCGACGCAGCGTCCAAGGACCGGCTCGACAAGCTCCGCGCCGAGCTCGCCGACCAGCGCGAGAAGCTCAACGAGCTGACCGCCCGCTGGCAGGCCGAGAAGGGTTCGCTCGACGCCGTCCGCGACGTCAAGGAAGAGCTGGAGAACTTGCGCGGCGAGGCCGATCGCGCCGAGCGCGACGGTGACCTGGGCAAGGCCGCTGAACTCCGGTACGGGCGTATCCCGGCGCTGGAGAAGGAGCTCGACGCGGCGATCGAAAAGGTCGGCGGCGACGCTTCCGGTGACGTGATGTTGCAGGAAGAGGTCGGTCCCGACGACGTCGCCGAGGTGGTCTCGGCGTGGACGGGCGTGCCCGCGGGCAAGATGCTCGAGGGCGAGACCGAGAAGCTGCTCCGCATGGAGAGCCACATCGGTCAGCGCGTGATCGGCCAGGAAGAGGCCATCGTCGCGGTGTCCGACGCGGTGCGTCGTGCCCGGGCCGGCGTCGCCGACCCGAACCGGCCCACCGGCTCGTTCCTGTTCCTCGGACCGACGGGCACGGGTAAGACCGAGCTCGCCAAGTCGCTCGCCGAGTTCCTGTTCGACGACGAGCACGCGATCATCCGGATCGACATGAGCGAGTACGGCGAGAAGCACAGCGTCGCACGACTCGTCGGCGCGCCTCCCGGCTACGTCGGGTACGAGGCCGGCGGTCAGCTGACCGAGGCCGTGCGTCGTCGCCCGTACTCGGTGGTGCTCTTCGACGAAGTGGAGAAGGCCCACCCGGACGTCTTCGACGTGCTGCTGCAGGTGCTCGACGAAGGTCGTCTCACCGACGGCCAGGGTCGCACGGTGGACTTCCGCAACACCATCCTCATCCTGACGTCCAACCTGGGCGCCGGCGGGGACCGCGATCAGGTGATGGCGGCGGTGCGTGCGGCGTTCAAGCCGGAGTTCATCAACCGGCTCGACGACGTGCTGATCTTCGAGGCGCTCAGCCCGAAGCAGTTGGTGGCGATCGTCGACATCCAGCTGAAGAACCTGGCCGACCGGCTGGCACAGCGTCGACTCACGCTCGACGTGACCGACGACGCCAAGGAATGGCTCGGCGAGCGCGGTTACGACCCGCTCTACGGCGCCCGTCCACTGCGTCGCCTGGTGCAGCAGGCAATCGGCGACAAGCTCGCCAAGGCGCTGCTGGCCGGTGAGATCCGCGACGGCGACACGGTGCACGTGGACGTCGACCCGGCGACGGACTCGCTCACGGTCGGCTGACCGTCGACAATTCTGCAGCCCGCAGGAAAACCGCCCCGCTCCGAGAATCTCGGAGCGGGGCGGTTTGTGTTCGTCGGCTAGCGCGGGCAGGCGGCGTCAGTCGCTCGCACCGTCGCGGCCGCGCAGCGGGGCGACGGCGCGGGTGATGGCGGCGAAACGGCCCAGGTGCTCGTTGAGCACTTCGCGGGCGATCGCCGGGTCCGGGATCTGGCCGTGGTTGAGCACGAAACTCAGGCCGTACGGGTTGCCGTCGAGCTTGTTCATCGTGGCGCTGGCCGTGCTCGGCGGGACCAGGATGCAGCCCCAGGAGGCGCCGACCGCGTTCAGGTCGTCCACCACCCGTTCCTGACCGGAATGGGCGAAGGCCGCGGTGGCCATCGCGGTGAAGGTCTTGTTGAAGTAGTGACCCGCGACGGCGGCGTCGTGGTGTTCGTCGATGAACGCCTTGATCGACGCCGACAGCAGCCCGGTGTGCGACGGCGAGGTGAAGACGAAACCGTCGGCCCACGCGAGGTCGTCGGCATCGGCGAGCGGCTGGTTCTGTGCCGCAGGCTGCACGTCGCTGGGCAACGCCACCTCCCGGACGCGGCGGATCCGGACTTCGGCGCCGGCGTCGGTCAGCGCGGATTGGGCCAAGGCGCCCAACGACGAGTTGGCGCCGAAGAGGCTGGAGAAGACGATGAGAATGCGCGGGGTGCTCACGCCTCGATAGTAGGCCGGTCGGGCCCGACCGCGGGGCGAGTGCGCTGGGTTGCGGCACCGGAGACCCGGCGCGGCCTCGACTAGCCTGAGGGCCATGACCGCGACCGTCGCCGAGATCGCTCGAGCCCAGTACGTGATGTTCACGACCTACCGCAAGGACGGGACGCCGGTGGCGTCGCCGCTGTGGGCCGCCCCGGACGGCGATCAGCTGGTGCTCTGGACTGTCACCGACTCCTGGAAGGTGAAGCGGTTGCGGCACAACAACAACGTGCTGGTGCAGGCCTGCGATGCGCGCGGGAAGAAGACCTTCGGTCCGGTGGTGGCCGGCGTCGGTGAGGTGATCGACCGGGCCACGGCGGCCCGTCTCATCGAGCGCAAGTACGGCCTGGCCGGCCGGTTGACCATCCTCGGGTCGCGGTTGCGGCGCGGAGCGTCGGGCACCGTCGGGATCCGGGTGTCCGACGTCGTCTGAGTGACTGCCGATCAGGATCGGCCGAGCATGCTGACGGCGGCGCGGACGTAGGCGCGCGCGGCGGTGGCGAGCTCGGTGAGGGAGACCGACTCGTCGGGCTGGTGGGCCTGGCCGTTGATGTCGCCCGGTCCCATCACCACGGTCGGCACGCCGAGGTCGCGGCTGATGAAGCCGCCGTCGCAGGCCGCGGTCCAGCCGCCGACCGAGGTGCTCGCACCGCTGTCGGTGACGGCCGCGGTCACCGCGCGCACGAGGGGATGATCCTCGTCGGTCGCGAAGCCCGGCATCTCCATGGTGGGGCGCAGGGTCACGGTGATGCCGTCGGTGTCGATCCCGGCGCCGCTGATCGCGTCGCCCAGGTCCTGGGCGATCACCTCGATCGACTCGCCCGGCATCAGGCGTCGGTCGACGCCGAGGTAGCAGTTGGGCGCCACCACCGAGATACCCTGCCCGCCGTCGATCACGCCGACGTTCCAGGTGCCGAAGCCGAGTAGGGGATCGGACTGGGCGGCCATGGCGGCCTGGTCGGTCATGATCAGATCGATCACCGCGGCGGCGGCCTCGATGGCGCTGCGTCCGTCGGAGGGGCGGCCCGAGTGGGCGGCCCGGCCGGTGATCTCGATGTCCAGGTACGACGCTCCGCGGCACCCGCGGACCACCTGCAGGCTGGTCGGTTCGGCGACGATGGCGCCGAGGAACTCCAGCGGCGGGGGCTCGGCGACGAACCGGCGGACGCCGGTGCCGTGCTCCTCCTCGTCCACGGTCGCCAACAAGTGCACCGGGCCGGACAGTGCGATCCCGAACTCGCAGGCGCGGGACAGCGCCGACATCGCCGCGACGGCGGCGGCCAGGCCGCCCTTCATGTCGGTGGTTCCGCGCCCGATCAACAGGTCGCCGTCGCGCCGGACGACGAACGGGTCGCCGGTCCAGTCAGGGCCGGCCGGAACCACGTCCGAGTGACCCAGCAGGAGAAGACCGGGGCCGGAACCCGCCGCGGTCATGCTCGCCAGCACATTCGGGCGGTCGGGGGCGGCCTCGGTGAGACTCACCGCGAATCCGGCGGTGCGGCAGGCGTCGGCCAGCACGGCCGCGGCAGCGGCCTCGGTGCCGCCCGGGTTCACGCTGGGCGTCTCGACCAAGGTGCTGGTCAGAGCTTCGATTAGGGCGACGTCGACCGTCTGGGCGAGGGCATCGACTGCGGCCGCAGAAGGCGTTTTCATCGTCGTCCTTTCATCAGTTCCGGTAGGAGGAGTCGAGTCGTCCTCCGGTGCGTGAGCGTTCGATAGTAGGCTAAGCCCGATGACCACCGTCTATTTCGTGATTGCGGCCCTCGCGCTGATCGGCGCAGGCGTGCTGCTCTGGTTGGACCATAACCGGTCCCAGCAGGTGCATCACCAGCGTGCAGTGTGGGGCCAGAAGCATTCCTTCAAGTTCCGTGACGCCGACAGCAAGCTGCTGACGGCGTTCCACCGTGCCGCCATGGACGTGCCCGACCACGTGCAGGTGCGCGACGTGGCCTACGGCCTCTACGCCGGCGCCGAGGCAGTCGTCTTCGACCTCGCCGAGACCGCGACCGTGGTCGCCGTGCGACGCCCGGAGGCGTCGTCGGTGTCCGTCGACCTGCGGTACGAGGACGTGCTCGCGCCCGCCGAGGGCGACCTCGACCTGCTGGGGGCGATGGGTTCGCGCGTGATGTTCGCGAGCAACCTCGACGCGGCCCGACGGATCTGCGACCGCCGCATGGTGGCACTGGCCACCGAGGCGCCGTCGTACCTGGAGATCTTCTGGAACGAGGGCAATTGGGCGCTCGGCTCCATGCCGCTCACCACCGACGACGAGCGGCTCGACGTCGCACTCGACACGGTGCGCCGCTTCGCCGACCTGCTGCGCGTGCTGCCGCCCGCGGTGGATCCGCAGGATGCGCCGGCCCCGCGCGACCCGCACGGTCCGATCAGCGACGAGCTGGCCGACGAGAAGACCGATGCGCTGCGCGACAAGCAGGGGCGCGGTCGTCGTCGACTCGATGACGACGACGATGCCGACGGTCCGCTCCCCGCCGCTCCCTACAGCGCGCCGACCGGCGGACCCCGCCCGTCGCCGCTGGACGCCACGCCCCGCCCGCGTCGTCACGTCGAGGAGTCCGACGACTACTACGACGCCCCGCGTCCGTCGCGCCCGGCACCCCAGCAGCGCCCCGCGCACGAGGCGCAGTCGTACGAGCGTGCCGCTCCGCAGCGTCCGGCGCCGATGCGCCAGCGACCCACCCGCGATCGGCTCGATCCGCCGGATCTGCCGCCGCGCGGCGACACGCATCCGCTCGACTGATTCCGACTGAACCCTGACCCTGGGAGACCTGCACGCCATGGCCGCTTCACCTGCTCTCGACGAGATCGCGCGTCAGCGTTTGGCCGAACTGGTCACCGAACTGGCGGTGGTCCACGGTCGGGTGACCCTGTCGTCCGGCAAAGAGGCCGACTACTACGTCGACCTGCGTCGAGCCACCCTGCACCACGAGGCGAGCCGCCTGATCGGAGCCCTGATGCGTGAGCTGACCGCGGACTGGGACTTCGACGCCGTGGGCGGTCTGACCCTGGGTGCGGATCCGGTGGCGACGTCGATCATGCACGCCGACGGCCGACCGATCGACACCTTCGTGGTCCGCAAGGCGGTCAAGGAACACGGCATGCAGCGCCGTATCGAGGGCCCGGACATCGCGGGCAAGCGCGTCCTCGTGGTGGAGGACACCTCCACCACCGGCGCCTCCCCGGCCAATGCCGTTCTCGCCGCGCGGGAAGCCGGTGCCGAGGTGATCGGTGTGGCCACCGTCGTGGACCGGGCGACCGGCGCCGACGACGTGATCCGCGCGCAGGGCGTGCCGTACCGCTCGCTGCTCGGGCTGGCCGACCTCGGCCTGGCCTGAGCCGAGCCGCGCGTCGTTGACCGACCAGTCAGAGGTGACCGCGCCGACCGGGGATGCCGCGTCGGAGGCCGGCCCCACCGAATGGCACAGCGGCATCGGTGCGCCGGTGGGCGTGGGACCGTGGCTCGACGAGCGCGGGGCGCCGCTGCCCGACGATCCCCGCTACGACCCGGAACTGCTGGCCGACGGCGATCGCCGCAACGTGGTGGACGCCTACCGCTACTGGACGCGCGAGGCCATCGTCGCCGACCTCGATACCCGGCGGCACCGCCTGCACGTGGCGATCGAGAACTGGGGCCACGACGCGAACATCGGCACCGTGGTGCGCACCGCGAACGCCTTCCTCGCCGGGGGTGTGCACATCGTCGGACGACGACGCTGGAACCGCCGCGGCGCCATGGTGACCGACCGCTATCAGCACCTGTACCACCACGACGACGTCGCCGGGCTGATCGCCTGGGCGCGCGAGCACGGGCTCACCGTGGTGGCCGTCGACAACACCCCCGGCTCGGTCCGCCTCGAGGAGACCGAACTGCCGGAGAACTGCCTGCTGCTGTTCGGGCAGGAGGGGCCCGGCGTGACCGACGAGGCGAGTTCGGCTGCGGCGCTGACAGTGTCGATCGCACAGTTCGGGTCCACTCGCAGTATCAACGCCGGCGTGGCCGCGGGCATCGTGATGCACGCGTGGATCTCCCGGCACGCCGACCTCGGCGAGGCCTGGTAGCCCGACCGTCTGCCGCACCGCCGCCCACCGCTGGTAGGCCCGTGTCGCGACCCTGTTGCCGAGTCGCCGTGCGGGCTCCGACCTCGACGCGGGATCAGGGTCGCGACACGGGATAGCGAGCGGACGCGGCGGGGGTCAGGAGTGGATGCCGCGCTCGTTCAGCATCACGCCGATCAGTGCCGTCTCCTTGCTCTGGGTGGAGACCATGCCGGCGGCCAGTTGTGCGACGAGCCCGTTCGGCGAGCGCGCGGTGAGGTCCTGCGCCATCGCGATGCCGCCGTAGTGGTGAGCCTGCATGAGCTTCAGGAACTGGTCTTCGGCGGCGCGCGCGGGCAGGGTGCCGAGTGCGGCCAACTCGTCGGGAGTAGCCATGCCCGGCATCTCGTGGGCACCGGTGGCCTCGCCGTGCTGTCCCGCAGCGTGCGGCTCAGCAACGGCGCCGTAGCGCGTCATCCAGTTCATCGGCGTGGGATTGGCCAACGGCTCATCCTGCATGCGCAGCCACCCGGACATGGTGCCCATCTCGAACTGCTGGGTCACCGCGATCTGCCTGCCGAGCGTGCGGACGGCGTCATCGACGCCGGGACGGTCGATCAGTTTGCCCATCGCGACCGCCTGCTGGTGATGGCCGAGCATGTCCTGCAGGAACCCGACCTCCACGGCGCTGAGCGATGGCGGCGCCGAGCCGACGGGCCCCGCATCGTCGATCATCAAGGGCCGCAACAGAAATCCGGCGATCGCGGCGAAGACCGCGAGTGTGGAGATCGCCAGTCCGAGCACCAGTCGGTGTCTGAGGTGGGTCGACGGTGCGGTCATGAGCCGACGTGCGACTGCTGGTCGGCAGGCGGGGTGTAGACGTCGTTGGTGAGTTGCAGGACCTGGAATCCGCTGTCCGAGCAGCCGACGTAGAGCTTGTCCCCGCGCCACTCCGGCGGCGAGAAACACCAGTCGGTGGACAGGTCGCCGATCACGCGGCCCAAGCGGTTGCTGCGGGCTTGGCGCGGATCGAACTGTCCTTGACGCAGTGATTCCAGAATGCCGCTGCTGGAGATGAACGGGACACCGATCACCGAGGCGAGGGTGTGGGCGGAGTTCAGCAGCTCGAGCTGCCGCCCGGTCTGTGCGGGTGGATTGAAGTAGGCGATCTCCTTGACGCGCTTGGGGTTTCGGACATCGAAGACCCGGACGCCGGACGAGGTCCATCCGCAGGCGAGCGCGGTCGGGTTCACCGGGCGATCAGCGGCGCAGTAGTGGGACTCGTAGGCGAACAGCCCGCCGCCGGAGCTGGAAGCGAGGGCGCGGTCCCGGTGCTGGGGAAGGTTGATCTCCAGCTTCAGCTCGTTCACCACCTTCGGCTTCCGTGCATCGTCGACGTCGACCAGCTTCACGCCGCCGGATCCGCCCTCGAGGACGGTGAACAGGTAGTCGTGGTCGTCGTAGGTCACCGGAATGCTGTGCTGGGTCAGTGCGCCGCTGGTCCAGTCGACCTGCGACAGCTTCCGAATCTGCGGATTGCGATCGCGACGTTGGACGGCGCTGACGTCCCAGATACTCACTCCGCCGAAGTTGTGGGAGACGTACAGCGTGTTGCCGTCGGCGCTCACTCCGACACCGTGATTCTCGAGAGCGGTCAGCGCGTTGGCCAGTACCTTGGGGCGACTCGGATCGCTGAGATCGACGGCATTGATCATTCCGGGGCCGATGCCCATGGCCCAGTACGTCTTTCCGTCGGGGGAGAAGCCGCCCTCGTGTGCGGTGATCGCCAGCGGCGCCGACAGCGACCCGACGACGGGATTGAGCAGCTTCGGGCGGGCGCAGTCGCTGATGTCGTAGACGGCGAGGAGGCCGGCGCCGGTGAGGAACGGAACTCCGGCGCCGACGAGGAGCTTGCTGTTGCGATTGGCTTTGAGGCTCTCCCACGTGCCGGCTTGGAAGGCCGGGGCGCGCAGGGAGGCGGTCTTGCGCGGCGCTCGCGGGTTGCTCGCATCGATCACCGTCACGCCGCTGTTCTCCCCGACCATCGCGGTGGGGAACATGCTGCCGGTGTAGCCGCAGTTCTCGTAGCTGGTGGACGTGATGCCCGCGCCTTCGCCCTGGTAGGAGCCGAGGCGTACGACGTTGCAGGAGTAGCCCTGCTTGCTGCGCCCCGAGTCGCGGTCGGCGGCGGGGACGTCGCCCTGCAGGCCCCGCTCGGGTTGGGAGCCGGGGCCGCAGTCGGCCTTGGCAATGGGCAGCGGCGCCGCCGGTGCGGCCGCGACGGGCGCCATCGCGACCGTCGCAGTGAAGGCGGTGAGGAGCACCAGCGAACGGAGCCGCGCACCTCTCGATGATGTTGGCAGCATGAACGACCCCGATCGTTGGAAGTGTGCCGTGACAGTGGTGGACGGACTCAGTGGCGGCAGGCGATGACCATGCGATCGTGAATCACGTCACAAAGAGGCTGACACGCCTTCCATATCTCAGTCAAGTGACTCAAACTCATGTCGGGTGCAGGGTGCGCTCAGCGTGACGAAAGGGATGAACCGGTGCGCGCCGCTCAGGTGGCGGGCGCCAGCCAGAGGCCGAGAAGGCCGTCGACCATGGCATCGGAGAACGCCTGCCACGACACCGTGTCGGGGGCGTCGGCTTCATTGCGGGAACGCTCGAAGTCGGCGTACGTCGCGATCAGGACGTTCTGCGTCATCAGGTTCCGTACCGTGACCGCTTCCTGCGGGAGCGCGGGAAGGGCCTGGTAGAAACCCTCGAGGATCTGTAGGAGCGACGGTGAATCCGCCGCGGCCTTGTAGAGGATTCCGGTGTTCGCCGGGTCGACGGCCATCTGTGCGCAGAGGGTGGCGAAATGGGTGTGCCGGGACGCGGTGCCGATGTACTCCAACTGGGGTTGGACCAGGCAGCGGAGCCAGTCGCGGACCTCGGTGATGTAGCCGAGGTCGTCGGCCATGCGCTGGCGGATGTGTTCGATCGGCTCATTGTGTGATCGCAGGAGTGCTTCGAGCAGGCCTTCGCGGGAGCCGAAGTGGTAGCTCACGGCGTAGTTGTTGCCTTGGCCTGCGGCTTCGCAGATCTGACGGTTGGAGACGGCGGTCAGGCCGCGCTCGGCGAAGAGGTCTTCGGCGGCGGTGAGCAGCAGGTGCCGAGTCTGCGTGGCTTGCGCGCCGGGTTCACCGCTCATGGGCCCATGATGCCCCACGGTGCTCGTGGGGCCGTAAGACGGCGTCCGCAGGCGTCCTCGGTCGGCATTCCGTCGGCCCGCCCGTGGTCACAAGTAAGGCAACTGACTGAGAATGTCGCCGCGTCAGGGTCGACCTGACGCGCATTGGAATGGAGACGACGCATGACTGCAGAACCCCGCACCGCACTGAACCGCCGTGGATTCCTCGCGGGCGTGCTCGCCGGAGCCGCCGGCCTGTCGGCGGCCGCCCAAGCCGGGCCCGTCGCCGCACGGCCCGGACGGGTCCGGCTCACCCGCGAAGACCATCGCGTGGTGGTGGTCGGCTCGGGTTTCGGCGGCGGCGTGGCCGCGCTCCGGTTGACCCAGGCCGGGGTGCCGGTGCTGTTGCTCGAACGCGGCCGCGAGTGGCGCACCGGGCCCAACGCCCAGACCTTCCCCAACCCGACCAGTCCGGACGAGCGGATGCTCTGGCATCGCAGCGCGGCGCAACTGTTCGGCCGTCCGCTGGAGGTGGCGCCGTACGTCGGTCTCGTCGACACCGTGGTCGGCGACAACATCACCGCGTTGGCGCCGGCCGGGCTGGGCGGCGGATCGCTTGTCTACCAAGGGATGTCGCTGCAGCCGTCGCGTGACGTCTTCGAAGAGCACCTGCCGGCGGCGCTGGACTGGTCGCGACTGGACGCCGTGCACTATCCGAGGGTGGCGCGGATGTTGAAGTTGGCCGTCGCTCCGGATCGGCTGGTCCGTGCGCCCGAGTATCGCGCGGCGCGGGCCTTCGCCGCCCACGCGCGCCGGGCCGGTCGGCCGGTGTCCAAGATCCCGATGCCGATCGACTGGAACTATGCGCTCGCCGAACTGCGCGGGGAGATGCGACCGTCGTACACCGACGGGTCCGGTGCGATGGGGGTGAACAACGGCGGCAAGCACAGCGTGGACGTCACCTACCTCAAGCAGGCGCGGGCCACCGGCCGGCTCACGGTGGCGACCCTGCACGAGGTACGCGACGTGGCACGCACGCCCGATGGGCGCTGGCGCGTGCACGTCGACCGCACCGATCTGCGCGGCCGGGTGGTGGAACGCAAGATCTTGACCGCGGGCACGCTCATCATGGCCGCGGGCAGCGTGCACACGACACGACTTCTGGTGCGGGCCAAGGCCACCGGCGCCATTCCCGACCTGCCCGACGAGGTCGGTCGGGGCTGGGGGACCAACGCCGACCGGATCTACACGTGGACGTCGCCGACCGCCGACTTCGGCGCCACGCAGGGCGGGCCGGTGGTCTACGGCAGCCGCAACTGGTCGGACCCGAAGACCGCGCACACGGTGATCCAGGCATCCATCCCGTCGATCGGCGCCGACCTGCATACGACGATGATGGTGGGCTTCGGCGTCAGTGCCGATCGCGGCCGCTTCGTCTACGACTCGGCGCGCGACGACGCCGTCTTGCGTTGGCCGGCCGGCGGGGACCGGAAGATCCAGTGGGGCCACATCCACCCGACGGCCACCGCGATCGCCGGCCCGGGCGCCGTGCTCGGCGACACCAACGGCGTGGTCAACTCCACCTGGCACGCGCTCGGCGGGGCCTGCATGGAGACGGTGTGCGACCTCAGCGGACGGGTGCACGGTCAGCGCGGGCTGTACGTGGTCGACGGTGCTCTCATCCCGGGCAACACCGCCGCGTGCAATCCGTCGATGACCATCGCCGCGGTGGCCGAGCGCGCACTCGACGACCTCGTCGCCAACGATGTGGGCCGCGTGATCTGATCCGGCGCTCCGCAGCGAGCCTGCGACGGGCGGGGGTCGGCGTCGGACTTACACTTCCCGAATGGACGTTCTCGACAACGCCGTCGTCTGGTTCAACGAGTGGTACGCGTACGTACTCATCGTGCTGCTCGTGGGTGCCGGACTCTGGTGGGGCGCGCGCACCCGCGTCGCGCTGCTCCGGATGGTGCCCGCGATGTTCCGCGCGATCAGCGAGCCGACACCGAAGACCAAGGAGGGCGCCGCGCAGATCTCGGCCTTCCGCGCCTTCTGCATCTCGGCCGCCTCCCGCGTGGGCACCGGCAACGTTGTCGGCGTGGCCGTCGCCATCACGGTCGGCGGACCCGGCGCGGTGTTCTGGATGTGGGTACTGGCGATCGTCGGCGGCGCGACCGCCTTCGTCGAGTCGACGCTCGGGCAGCTGTACAAGGTGCGCGACGGCGCCGACTACCGCGGCGGCCCCGCCTACTACCTGAAGCGGGGCATCAAGAACCGTCGACTCGGGCTGGTGATGTCGGTGCTGTTCGCCCTGGCCATCACCTTCACCTACGGCCTCGTCTTCAACGCGGTGCAATCCAACTCCATCACCTCGGCGGTCGGCCTCGCGCTCGGCGCCGACGCGGCCTGGGTGCCGTACGTGGTCGGGGCGTTGCTGGCGACGCTCACCGCCCTGGTGATCTTCGGCGGCGTGCATCGGATCTCCGGCGTCTCGCAGGTGCTGGTGCCGGTGATGGCGGTCCTCTACATCTCCCTGGCCCTGTTCGTGGTGCTGATGAATCTGACAGCCGTGCCCGGCGTGATCGGCGACATCGTCACGTCGGCCTTCGGTATCCGAGAGTTCGTCGGCGGAGGATTGTGGGCGGCCATCATGCAGGGCATGCGCCGCGGACTGTTCTCCAATGAGGCAGGCATGGGCTCCACGCCGAACGCCGCGGCGACCGCGGCCGTCTCGCACCCGGCCAAGCAGGGCCTGGTCCAGACCCTGGGCGTGTACTTCGACACCCTGATCGTCTGCTCGGCGACGGCCTTCATCATCCTGCTGTCCGACCCCGACTACGGGAGCGACCTGGAGGGCGTCCAACTCACCCAGACCGCGCTCGCGCACCACGTCGGTTCGTGGGCCGGTCCGCTGCTCGCGGTGATCCTGTTCTTCCTGGCCTTCAGTTCGGTGATCGGCAACTACTACTACGGCGAGACCAACATCGCCTACCTCACGCCGCGTCGCTGGGTGCTCAACTCGTTCCGCTTGGTGGTCATCGGGTTCGTATTCTTCGGCGCGATCGCCAAGGTGTCGCTGGTCTGGAACCTCGCCGACGTCTTCTCCTCGCTGATGGCGACGGTGAACATCGTCGGCCTGTTCCTGATCGGCGGCGTCGCGGTGGTGCTCTTGCGGCACTTCTCCGCGCAGCGGGCGGCCGGCCTCGACCCGGTGTTCCATCGCGACGACATTCCCGGGCTGACCGGCGTGGAGTGCTGGGACGGTACGGACCCGGAGACCGTGCGGGATCCGTCTCCGCAGCCGGTTCCGATGCCGACCCCGCGGGGGTGATTCCGCCGGTCGGCCGCGCCCCTACTTGCGGAGACCGCTGGTCAGCAGTGCGGCCAGCTCGCGGTAGGCGCTGGCGTCGTCGAGACCGGTGCTGGCCCGGACCCCGCGTTGCTGGATCCGGGTCAGCATGGTCGCCACGAGGTCGGCGGCGAAGGCGGCGTTGACGCCGCGGAAGTCGCCGTCGGCCACTCCCGCGTCGATCATGCCGCGCACCCGGTCGGCGGCCATCCGGGTGTTCTGTTCGTAGATTTCGCGGGCCGGGGCGAAGGCGTCGAGATCGGCCATGAACTGGTCCGACGCCGGGGCCAGCGTGGCGCCGATGGCTTCGAGGAAGCTGATGATCCCCTCGCGGGCACCGGTCACGCCGGCGGTGCGGACCTCGATGTCGGCCACCGCGCGACGGAAGAAGTGGACGGTGGCCGAGCGCACGAGATGGGCCTTGCTGTCGGCCAGCGTGTACAGCGTCGACTTGGAGCAGCGCAGGCGCGCGGCGATCTCGTCGAGCGTCAGATGGGCGAAGCCCTCGGACAGAAACAGGTCGACCATCCCGTCGAAGAGCTCCTCGCGGCGACGCGTGGCGAACTCGGGTGCGGGGGTGCTCATGCGTCAAATAGTACTAGTGAACCTCTTGCAGTACTACTTGCGAAGCAGTACTGTTCGATCAGATTCAGTACTGTCTGTGCTTTCTAGGAGATGTCCCATGCCGGTCGACCGCCTGCTTCCTTCGGATGAGGCCCACGCCCTCATCGAGCTCACCCGCGACATCGCCGACAAGGTGCTCGATCCCATCGTCGACCAGCACGAGAAGGCCGAGACCTATCCGGAAGGCGTGTTCGCCACGCTCGGCGAGGCCGGTCTGCTCGGCCTCCCGTACTCGGAGGAGTACGGCGGCGGCGACCAGCCGTACGAGGTGTACCTGCAGGTCCTCGAAGAGATCGGCGCCCGCTGGGCGGCGGTCGGCGTCGCGATGAGCGTGCACGTGCTGTCGTGCTTCCCGCTCGCCACCTATGGCACCGAGGAGCAGAAGGCCCAGTGGCTGCCCGGCATGCTCGGCGGTGAGGCCATCGGCGCCTACAGCCTGTCCGAACCCGACGCCGGCTCGGATGCGGCGGCGCTGCAGTGCCGTGCCACGCGGGTCGACGACGAGTACCGCATCAACGGCACCAAGGCGTGGATCACGCACGGCGGGATCGCCGACGCCTACAACCTCTTCGCCCGCACCGGTGAAGGCTCCAAGGGCATCTCGTGCTTCCTGGTCCCCGGCGACACCGCGGGCCTGAGCTTCGGCAAGCCCGAGGAGAAGATGGGTCTGGCCGCCGTGCCCACCACGTCGGCCACCTACGAGGATGCCCTCGTGCCCGCCGACCGTCGTCTCGGGGCCGAGGGGCAGGGTCTCCAAATCGCCTTCAGTGCACTGGATTCCGGCCGTCTCGGCATCGCGGCGGTGGCCACCGGTATCGCGCAGGCCGCGCTCGACGCCGCCGTCGCCTATGCCAAGGAGCGCGAGACCTTCGGCAAGGCCATCATCGAGCACCAGGGCCTGGGTTTCTTCCTCGCCGATATGGCCGCGGCCGTCGACTCCGCGCGCGCCACCTACCTCGATGCGGCGCGACGCCGGGACCGCGGCCTGCCGTACTCGCGCCAGGCCTCGGTGGCCAAGCTCGTCGCCACCGACACCGCGATGAAGGTGACCACCGACGCCGTGCAGGTCTTCGGCGGCAATGGCTACACCCGCGACTTCCGCGTCGAACGTTTCATGCGCGAAGCGAAGATCACCCAGATCTTCGAGGGCACCAACCAGATCCAGCGTCTGGTGATCGCCCGCGGCCTCGCCGCGCTCTGACCACTCACCCCAACCATCCGCGCGTCCAAGAAGGAACAATCTGTGAAGTTGACTGACTCCGTCGCCCTCGTCACCGGTGCCGCCTCCGGTCTCGGCAACGCCACCGCCCGGGCACTCTACGAATCCGGCGCAGCCGTGGTGCTCGTGGACCTCCCGAACTCCGACGGCGCCGCCGCGGCCGCTGCCCTCGGCGAGCGCGCGGTCTTCGTCCCCGCCGACGTGACCTCCGAGACCGACGTGGCCGCCGCCGTCGCCGCCGCCACCGAGCTGGGCTCGCTGCGCGTCGTGGTGAACTGTGCCGGCGTCGGCACCCCGGGCAAGGTCCTGGGCCGCGGCGGCCCGCTGCCGCTGGAGACCTTCGAGCGCGTCGTCGCGATCAACCTGGTCGGCACGTTCAACGTGATCCGCCTGGCGGCCGCCGCCATGGTCGGCAACGAGCCGGTCGACGGCGACCGCGGCGTGATCGTCAACACCGCCTCGGTCGCGGCCTTCGACGGCCAGATCGGCCAGCCCGCCTACGCCGCGTCCAAGGGCGCGGTGGCCGCGATGACGCTGCCGATCGCCCGCGAACTCGCCTCCTCGGCGATCCGCGTGATGACCATCGCGCCGGGCATCTTCGAGACCCCGATGCTGGCCGGTCTGCCCGAAGCCGCGCAGGCTTCGCTGGGCCAGCAGGTGCCGCACCCGTCGCGCCTGGGCAAGGCCGTCGAGTACGCCGCGCTGGTGGTGCACATCGTCGAGAACGGCATGCTCAACGGCGAGACGATCCGTCTCGACGGCGCCATCCGCATGGCACCGAAGTAGGGGCGCGCCATGACTGACACGAACTCCCGTCCGCTCGCCGGACGCACCCTGATCATGTCCGGCGGCAGCCGCGGTATCGGCGAAGCGATCGCGCTCAAGGCCGCTGCGGCCGGCGCGAACATCGCCCTCATCGCCAAGACCGCCGAGCCGCATCCCAAGCTGCCCGGCACCATCTTCACCGCGGCCGCCGCGATCGAGGAAGCCGGCGGGCAGGCCCTGCCGATCGTCGGCGACATCCGCGACGACGAGCAGGTGGCCGCGGCCGTCGCGCAGACCGTCGACCGCTTCGGCGGCATCGACATCGTGGTGAACAACGCCAGCGCGCTGGACATCACCCGCACCGAAGACCTCGGCATGAAGAAGTACGACCTCATGCAGGACATCAACGCGCGCGGGTCGTTCCTGCTGTCCAAGCTGGCGATCGAGCACCTGCGCAAGTCCGACAACGCGCACATCGTGACGCTGTCGCCGCCGCTGAATCTGGACCCGAAGTGGTTCGACGAGATCGGCACCGGCTACACCATCTCGAAGTTCTCGATGTCGTTGGTGACGCTCGGTTTGGCGCAGGAACTGCGGGCCGACGGCGTCGCGGTGAACTCGCTGTGGCCGCGCACCACCATCGCCACCGCCGCGGTGCAGAACATTCTCGGCGAGAACTTGATCTCGGCGAGCCGGACCCCGGAGATCATGGCCGACGCCGCGCTGGCGATCCTGACGCGTCCGGCGGGCGGCCCGACCGGGCAGTTCTACATCGACGACGAGGTGCTGACCGCGGCCGGTGTCACCGACCTGGCGAAGTACCAGGTGGGCCCCGGACCGGTCGACGAGCTGGAACTCGACTTCTGGATGGAACGCGCCTAGCAGCACCCAGCAAGAACACCGCCCGCAACGCTGGTCAGCGTTGCGGGCGGTGTTCTTGCTGTTGGTGGCAGTGTCGCGGCGGCCCAGCCGGTCAGGCCTCGGGGCGCTGGCTCCGGTGCGCGGGCGGGTCGATCGGCTCGTCGAAGTCGACCGGCGTCTCGACGATCGGCGCGCGGCTGGCGCGCCAGCGCTTGAAGACCTCGTAGAAGATCGGGATCACCGAGATCAGCACGATGATGATGAAGATGAAGTCCACGTTGTCGGCGATGAACTGGATCTGGCCGAGGAAGTAGCCCAGCAGCGTGACGCCGCAGCCCCACAGCACAGCGCCGACGATGTTGTAGGTGAGGAAGATCGAGTACCGCATGCGAGCGGCACCGGCGACCAGCGGTGCGTAGGTGCGGACGATCGGCACGAAACGGGCCAGCACGATGGTGATCGGACCGTGCTTCTCGAAGAACTCGTGCGCCTCGATGATGTAGGCCTCTTTGAGGAACTTGTTGCCCGGTTTGAACAGCGAATAGCCCAGCTTGTTGCCGATGAAATAGCCCACCTGATCGCCGAGGAAGGCGGCGATCGGAATCGTCACCAGCAGCACCCACAGTGGCGCGAACGGCTCGACCTCGGCCGATTTCGCCGCCACGATCAGACCCGCGGTGAACAGGAGGGAGTCGCCGGGCAACAGGGGGAACAGCAGTCCTGACTCGATGAAGACCACGAGCAGCAGGCCACCCAGAATCCATCCGCCGAACGAGTTCAGCAGGTTCACCGGGTCGAGGAAGCTGGGCAGCAGGGCCAGTTCCGTGGTGGTTTGAGCGAGGACGGTTTCGATCACGAACGGAAAGGATACCCGGCGGTGCCTGGCAAACCCCTGAGCGCCAGGTCACGACCTCAGCAGAAGAGGCCCGGGAGTTCCGGTTCCTGGAGTGTCAGGCCCCGGCCGCGTCGACGCTGTACTGCTTGCGCTGGAAGTAGGCGACGATGGCGACCAGCCCGGCGCCCACCGCGAACAGGCCGAGCGCCATCGGCCAGTCGTCGCCCGCGGCCTGCAGGCCGCCGTTGTCGTCCTGCCACGGCCAGAGTGCGCGCAGCGAACCGGTCATCAGGCCGGCCGCGGCGACCATGGCGATGGTGTGGTGATGGGCCAGCACCCACTCGAGGGCGCGGACGAAGACGACGAGACCGAAGATCGCGCCCAGCGCGAACACGGCGAGGTAGGCGAAGTCCAGGTTGTCGACGGCGTTCATGGTGGCGGCGTACAGGCCCACCACCAGCAGCACGAAGGAGCCGGAGACGCCGGGCAGCACCAGGGCGCAGATCGCGACAGCGGCCACCACGAAAACCAGGGGCAGCGCGGGATCGGTGATCTCCGAGCGGGGCAGCGACGTGAGCACGCCCACGGCGGCGGCGGCGCCGACGAACCAGGCCACCGCGCTCCAGCGCGAGGACGTGGTCGACAGCGAACCGGGGGTGATCTCTAGGAACGGGATCACCACCGACATCGCGATCATGCCCATGAACAGGGCCTTGGAGGCGACGGGCTGATCGGTGACGAACGACTCCATGAGCCCGGCGATGGAGAAGACCACCAGAGCCATGCCGATCGCCACCGGGATCAGCAGTCGCCAGTCCACCTGGCGCGCGGCGGTCTTCCAGTCGCCGCGGGTCAGCAGGGCCTTGCCGACGTCGGTCAGGTGTTTGGCGGCGGCGATCAGCCGACTGTAGATGCCGGTGACCAGGGCGATGGTGCCGCCGGAGACACCGGGGATGGTCTCGGCGATGCCGATGAGCGCCCCGCGGATCAGGTTGGCGATGAATTCGCCGGGGGACTGGCGGGTCCCAAGAGGTTCGGAACCAGAAGGTTCGGACGCAGCAGCTGCGGTCGCGGCGGGTTCGTCCGACGTCGTCGGTGGGGGCGTTGCATCGATCACGAGGCCCCAGGTTACCGCTGATTTCGGCCGAAGCGGACCCTGCGGCCTGCCTGATCGCTGTGAGATTGGTGGCCTTCCCGGGGGCATGACTCATCGCGCAGGGGTTACCGGCATACTAGAGGGCGACAAGAAACGCCTGAATGCGGCCCATATTCGTTGGAGGATTCTGATGCCCATCGCAACGCCCGAGCAGTACATCGAGATGATCGCTAAGGCCAAGGAGGGCGGTTACGCCTACCCGGCCATCAACTGCACTTCTTCGGAGACCGTCAACGCCGCGATCAAGGGCTTCGCCGACGCGGGCAGCGACGGCATCATCCAGTTCTCCACCGGCGGTGCCGAGTTCGGCTCCGGTCTCGGGGTGAAGGACATGGTCACCGGTGCCGTGGCGCTCGCCGAGTTCGCGCACGTGATCGCCGCCAAGTACGACATCACTGTCGCGCTGCACACCGACCACTGCCCCAAGGACAAGCTCGACACCTTCGTGCGTCCGCTGATGGCCATCTCGCAGGAGCGCGTCGACAACGGCCAGAACCCGCTGTTCCAGTCGCACATGTGGGACGGCTCGGCGGTGCCGATCGACGAGAACCTCGAGATCGCCAAGGAACTGCTGGAGCTCAGCAACAAGGCCAACATCATCCTCGAGGTGGAGATCGGCGTCGTCGGCGGCGAAGAGGACGGCGTCGAAGCCGAGATCAACGACAAGCTGTACACCTCGATCGAGGACTTCGAGAAGACCGTCGACGCCCTCGGCGTCGGTGAGAAGGGCCAGTACATGCTGGCCGCCACCTTCGGCAACGTGCACGGCGTCTACAAGCCGGGCAACGTGAAGCTGAAGCCGTCGGTTCTCAAGGATGGCCAGAACGCCGCGGTCGCCAAGCTCGGCCTGGAGCCGGGCAGCCAGCCCTTCGACTTCGTCTTCCACGGCGGTTCGGGCTCGTCGACCGAGGACATCGAGGAGTCGCTGAGCTACGGCGTCATCAAGATGAACGTCGACACCGACACCCAGTACGCGTTCACCCGCCCGGTGGCCGGCCACATGTTCAGCAACTACGACGGTGTGCTGAAGGTCGACGGCGAGGTGGGCAACAAGAAGGTCTACGACCCGCGCAGCTACCTGAAGAAGGCCGAAGCCGCCATGACCGAGCGCGTCATCGAGGCGTGCAACGACCTCAAGTCGGCGGGCAAGTCGATCAGCGCCTGATCATCCCGGCAGCATAAAAATCCCCCGTCCTTCTCGCGAAGGGCGGGGGATTGTCGTTTTGCTTTCGGCGGTGCCGGGGCAGCGCGGGCTGTGCCGACTGCGGCTACGGCTTGGCGCAGACCTTCCACTCACCGTTGACCTTGCTCAGCGTCACCTGCGCGGAGGTGGTGGTGTTGGGGTCGTCGGTGCTGTAGACGTCGACGCCGACGCGGGCGGTGTCACCGTCGATGGCGACCGCGTTGACGTCCTTGAAAAGCATCATCTGGTTGCGGCTCTTCTGCGACTCGTACGCCTGCGTGAACTCCTCCGGAGACATGTCGGCGTAGATCGCGTACTGCTCGCCGCAGGTGATGGCCTTCAGGGCCTCCAGGTCGCCGTCGGCCATCGCGGTCTGGTAGGTCTCGGCGGCATCGGCCACCTTGTCCTGCTCGGACTCGTTGAAGCCGAAGAACCAGATGAGCACAGCGGCCACGATGACCAGGGCCACGACGATCGCGGCCCACAGGCCCACGCGGCCCTTCTTCGGCTCGTCGGTGGTGGCCGGGGCGATCACCTCCGGCTGATGCGCGGAGGTGGACCAGGCCTGCTCGGCGGGCTTGGTCTCGGCGGCTGCCGCGGCGGCGACGTCGTCGGGCACCGCGATCTGCTCGGTGGGTGCCGCGGCGTTGGCGGCGGCGCTGACAGCGGCGGCGTCGATGATCTCGGTCGCCGACTCGTCGGATGCGGCCTCGTCGGACGCGGCATCCGCGTCGGCTTCGGTCTCGCCGAGCTCGATCGGGTGCTCGACGATGGGCCCGCGCGGGTCGGCATCGGGATCGACCGACTCGACGTCGCGGCGGGCCGGGGTCTCGGCGCGCTCGCCGGTGCCGGGAATCGCGACGACGGTGGTCTCCCGCTCGTCGGTCGCCGGGTCGTCGGCGGGGGCCTCGTCGGCAGCTGCTTCGTCGGTGGTGGCTTCGTCGTCGGCCTCGTCGTCGGCGGGCGCCTCGTCGGCCGGGTCTTCCGTTGCGGGGGCCTCTTCTGCCGGGGCCTCTTCGGTCGCGTCGTCGGACTCCGGCTCGGCGGCCTCGTCCTCGGGGTCCTCGTCGCCGTCGACCTCGGGCAGCGGGGTCTCCTCGGTGTCCTGGCCGGCGGCAGCAGCGGCCGCGGCAGCAGCGGCCGCGGGAATGGCGAAGGCCTTGGTGGGCGACTCGGAGTCGCCGCCGCCGGGCGTCTGGCCCGGCTCGATCTTGATCACGCTGGTCTCGGCGGGCGCCGCGGCGTCGACGTCGGCGACCGTGTCGGGAGCGTCCGGGGTGTCCGTGGGTTCGGCAGCGGCCGGGTCGGACTCACCGGCGCGGCGGGCGCGGAAGGCGTCGACGACCTTCTGTACGGCGCTGTTCTTGTCGTTGTCCGGAGTCATGCTGCGTCGTTCCTACTTCTCAAGGGAGTCGGCGTGCCACGGGCGGCGACACAACGACGAGAGTAACGAATCCTCGGATCGCCGCGTCGGGCCGGGCGGGCCCGCGGAGTGATTGAATGGCGGGGTGACCTCATTCGGAGACCTCCTGGGACCCCCGCCGACGCTCTTGACCGGAGACGACGACGCCGAAAGCGATCTGCTCAACGGCGCCGACCCGGCCGCGGTAGCGGCCGAGTACCCGGCCGCCTCGATCGCTTGGGCCTATCTGGCCGAGGCTGCGCTCGACGGCCTCGCCGACGCCGACTCGTCGGCAGAGCCGGATCGTGCTCGTCAGATGGCCGGCTACGCCTATGCCCGGACCGGCTACCACCGCGGTCTGGATCAGCTTCGCCGCCACGGCTGGAAGGGCTACGGTCCGGTGCCGTGGAGCCATGAACCCAACCGCGGCTTCCTGCGCTGCGTCGGGTCGCTGGCGCGGGCTGCACAGATGATCGGTGAAGAAGACGAGTACCTGCGGTGCCTGGATCTGCTGAACGACAGCGATCCGCGGGCCATCGCCGAACTCGGCCTGGACTGACGGCACTCGTGTCATGACCGTCGATCGGATGCGGGCTACCCGCTCGCGCCTGATCGATCGGCTGCCGAAACCGGTGGCCAAGCGGGTGCGGCGCCTCGGGCTCTCCCTGGTGCCGATCCTGCAGTGCGCGATCGCAGGTGGTCTCGCCTGGTACATCGCCTTCGACCTGCTCCATCACCAGCGCCCGTTCTTCGCGCCGATCGCCGCCGTCGCCTCCCTCGGCCTGGTCTTGGCCAAGCGGTGGCGGCGCTCGATCGAACTGATCGCCGGGGTGCTCATCGGCATCGCCGTCGGCGATCTGGTGATCTCGGTGATCGGCTCCGGGCCGTGGCAGATCGGTGTCGTGGTGGTGGTGGCCATGTCGGCCGCGGTGCTGGTCGATGGCGCGCCGATGATGACCAACCAGGCCGGTGCCTCCGCGGTGCTGGTCGCCACGCTGCTCCCGCCCGGCGACGCCGCCGGCTACGAACGGGCCATCGACGCGATGGTCGGTGCCGGGGTGGCCCTGGCGATCGGCGCGTTGGTGCCGTTCAATCCGGCCCACCGTGCGCGCCGCGACGCGGCCGATCTGCTGGCGACGCTGCGTGACCTCTCCCGCGACCTGGGCCGCGCTCTCGCCGACGAGGGCGAGGACGGTGTGTATCGGGTCCTGGCCCACGCGCGCACGACGCAGCATCAGATCGACTCGATGTTCGCCAATATGCGGGCCGGTCGCGAGGTGGGCTGGATCTCCCCGCTCTACTGGTTCGAACGGTCCCGGCTGGCGAAGATCGCCGCGACCGGGGAGCCGCTCGACAACGCCATGCGGGATTTCCGGATCTGTGCGCGTCGGGCGCTGGGCCTCACCCAGCGGGGTGTCGCGGTGGAACCGGCGGTGCTCAACCTGATCACCGCCCTTCCCGACGGCTTCGAAATCCTCCGTCGCCTGATGCTGGCCGAGCCGGGCGGCTCGCCGGATGCGGCCGATGCGGCCCGTGAACTGCGCACCATCGTGCGCCGGGCCCGCCCCGCGATCGACGACACCCGCAAGCTCATCGAGGCGGGCGGCGGCGATATCTCGGAGATGGCGCTGCTGGTGGAGTTGCGTTCCCTGCTGGTGGACATGCTGATGGTGGCCGGACTGAAGAGGGAGTCGGCGATCGCGCAGCTGCGTATCGGCTGATCCGCACGGGGGACTGAGGGGCTTGCCATATATGCGTAAACGCGCATATATTGAGGTTATGGGTACTTCGCATGGCCATGAGGGTCATTCGCACGGGCCGAGTGCGGCGGAGTTGGCAGCCGGTGGGTCACGGCGCCGACTGTGGCCGATGGTCCTGGCCGTCGGGCTGATCGGCTCCTACTTCTTCGTTGAACTCTTCGTCGGTATCGCCATCGAGTCGCTGGCGCTGATCGCCGACGCCGGGCACATGCTGACCGACGTGGTCGCACTGTCCATGGGGCTGAGCGCGTTGCTGCTGTCCCGCCACGGGCGGATCACCGACTCGCGCAGCTTCGGCTGGTTCCGCGCCGAAGTCTTCACCGCCGTGCTCAACGCGATCCTGCTGATCGGCGTGGGGGCGTTCATTCTCTACGAGGCCGTCGAACGGATCGGCGGCGAGGCGCCCGAGATCCCCGGTGCGACGCTGGTGATCGTCGCGCTGATCGGTCTGGCCGTCAACGTGGTCGTGATGCTGCTGCTGCGTGCCGACGCCAAGGCGTCGATCGCGGTTCGCGGGGCCTACCTCGAAGTGCTCGCCGACGCCGTCGGCAGCGTGGGCGTCCTCACCGCCGGCGTGGTCACGATGACCACCGGGTGGCGGTACGCCGACGTGGTGGTCGCCGTGCTCATCGCGCTCTGGGTGGTGCCGCGCGCCGTGCGCCTGGCCAAGGACGCGTTGAAGATCCTCAACCAGCAGGCGCCGGACCACATCGACGTCGCCGCCCTGCGCGAAGAGCTCCTCGCCGTCGACGGTGTGCTGGACGTGCACGATCTGCACGTCTGGTCGGTGACCACCGGGATGGACGTGGCCACCGTGCACGTGGTGAGCGACGGCGACTACTCCCGCGTGCTGCATCAGGCGCGGGCCGTCCTCACTGAGCACGGTCTGGTGCACGCCACGGTGCAGGTGAATCCGTCGGCCGACCAGAGCGACTGCTGCGAAGAGCTGACCTGGTGAGCGGCTGAAAGCGGCAGCCCAACGCACAGGCGGCGGCCCGACCCGCCAGCGGCTGCCCGGCCCAAAGGCGACAGTCAGGCCCAGAGGCGGCAGCCCGCACCAGAAGCGGCAGCCGGGGCGGCCGCCTCTGATGGCGACTGCCGCCTTTGTGGGGGAGTGACGCCTGTGCGGCCTACAGGGGGAGGTAGTCCCAGAAGAGGAAGAGGCGCCAGCCCACCGAGATCAGCGCGGTCGGGACGTCGAACAGTCCGATGATCGCGTAGATGACGTCGAAGAAGGCGCGGTTCAGGAACGGAATGAACAGCAGCGCGAAGACGAGCAGGAAGCCCCACGGCGCGATCTTCGCGGCGCTCTGCCGGGTCTGCGGCGACAGGTAGGGCTCGATCGCGCCGTAGCCGTCGAAGCCGGGCACCGGAATCAGGTTCAAGACGGTCGCCGTGATCTGCAGGAACGCGAGCATGGTCAGGCCGCCGAGCAGGTTCCCGTACTCCTCCGACAGCGGGATGAAGCGCACCGCCAGCAGCAGCACGATGCCGAGGGCCAGGTTGGTGGCCGGGCCGGCCAGGCTGACGCGGGTGCGCTGCCCGTTGGTCATGCCGGCGGTGTGCAGGTACACCGCGCCGCCGGGGAAACCGATGCCGCCGAGCACGATGATCAGCAGCGGCAGTCCCAACGACAGTCCCGGATGGGTGTACTTGCGCGGATCCAGGGTGAGGTAGCCGCGCAGTTCCGCCGACCGGTCGCCGTAGCGGAAGGCGGTGAAGGCGTGCGCGAACTCGTGCAGGCACAGCGAGATCACCCAGCCGCCGAGGATCAACAGCCACATGCCGCCGATCGACATCGCCGAGCGTTCGAATCCGCTCTGCCACAGCATGATGCCGCCGGCCACGGTGGCCACGACCAGACCGAGGAACACCGGGCCGGGCCGGACCGCGCGCAGCGCGGTCATCGTGGGCGTGGGGGTCACGGGCAGACCAGCTTCCAGTTCAGGTGGTGGCGGTAGAACGTCGAGCGCTTCACCACGCGCTGGGTCAGCACGCCTTCGCGTTCGACGACGAGATTGGTGCCACCGGTCTGTGCGGCGCGGCCGGTCAGCCAGCCGCCGGGGAGTCGTCGATCCAGGCGGGCCCGCACGCCCGGCAGCTCCGGCAGCGGCTCGATCACCACACCGCGGACGTCGCCGTCGAACAGTCGCTCGGAATCGACGTAGGTCTCGCCGTGCAGCTTGGCGCCCTCGGCGCCCAGATGTCGGGCCCGGCCCACCAGGACGGTGGCGGCGTCGTCGCGGATCAGCGGAAGCTCTTGCGCCACACCGTTTTCCGCGAGAGCGAGAGCTTCGGCGCCGTGCGGCAGTCGGTAGATCTTGGTGGCGCGCGTGGCGAACGGCGCCACGTACGCGATCTCCAGATCGAGGCGTTCGTGGCGCATCAGCACCCCGACGACCGCCGACAGCGCGACGTCGGGCAGCGCCTCCTCCGGCGACGGCGTCACGATCAGTCGGGTCACGTTCGGGTCGGCGACCGCGGCGGTGACGACGCGGGTCAGGGCGGCTGCTTCGCTGCCCGCGGGCGGCGGGACGATCTGGATCGATACCACTCCAATAGGGTATCTGCGTCACCGAACCAGTAGGGTTGTCGGCGAACAGGAGGAGCACCTGACATGGCTGCGATTGTGCTGATCGGCGCCCAATGGGGCGACGAGGGCAAGGGTAAGGCGACCGATCTACTGGGCGGAAAGCTCCAGTGGGTGGTCCGCTACCAGGGCGGAAACAACGCGGGACACACTGTGGTCCTGCCGAGCGGCGAGACCTTCGCCCTCCATTTGATCCCGTCCGGCATCCTCACCCCGGGCGTCAACAACGTGATCGGCAACGGCGTGGTCGTGGACCCGTCGGTGTTGCTCAACGAGCTCAAGGGGCTGGAGGATCGCGGCGTCGACACCACCGGCCTGATGATCTCCGCGGACGCGCATCTGCTGATGCCGTACCACGTGGCCATCGACAAGGTCACCGAGCGATTCCTCGGCAACAACAAGATCGGCACCACCGGTCGCGGCATCGGCCCCTGCTACCAGGACAAGATCGCCCGCGTCGGCGTGCGTGTGGCCGACGTGCTCGACGAGAAGATCCTCACCCAGAAGGTCGAAGCCGCCCTGGAGTTCAAGAACCAGGTGCTCACCAAGATCTACAACCGCAAGGGCCTCGACGCCCAGCAGGTGGTGGACGAGACGCTGGAGCTGGCCGAAGGCTTCAAGCACCGCATCGCCAACACCCAGCTGCTGCTGAACCAGGCGCTCGAGCGCGGCGAGACCGTGCTCCTCGAGGGCAGCCAGGGCACGCTCCTCGACGTCGACCACGGCACCTACCCATACGTGACGTCGTCGAACCCCACCGCCGGCGGCGCCGCCGTGGGCGCGGGCCTCGGTCCGAACAAGATCGAGACCGTGCTGGGCATCCTGAAGGCGTACACCACGCGTGTCGGCGAGGGACCGTTCCCCACCGAGCTGTTCGACGAGTGGGGCGAGTACCTGGCCGTGACCGGCGGCGAAGTGGGTGTGACCACCGGTCGCGCCCGTCGCTGCGGCTGGTTCGACGCCGTGATCGCGCGCTATGCGACGCGCATCAACGGCATCACCGACTACTTCCTCACCAAGCTCGACGTGCTGTCCGGGATCGCGGAGATCCCGATCTGCGTGGCCTACGACGTCGACGGCGTGCGGCACGACGAGATGCCGATGACGCAGACCGGCTTCCACCACGCGAAGCCGATCTTCGAGTCGATGCCCGGCTGGACCGAGGACATCTCGGGCTGCCGCAGCTTCGACGAGCTCCCGGTGAACGCGCAGAACTACATTCTGCGGCTGGAGGAGCTGTCCGGCGCCTACATGTCGTGCATCGGTGTGGGCCCGGGCCGGGATCAGACGATCGTGCGCCGCGAACTGGTCTGACCGACCTCCGGTGCCCGGCAGGTTCTCGACACCCCGTCGCCGCGCATCCCGGATCAGCCGGGATTACGGCTCCATTCTGCTGGGCTCCGCCGACCAGGACACTCGGCGGGTCCGTATCCGGATCCAGGTCCTGCTGACCGGTGCGCTGATCTTCGCGAACCTGGTCGGCATCGTGATCGCGGTGTCGCTGGGCGCGGTCGGCATCCCCGAGCCGTCGTTCCTGCGGCGCGATCTGCTCCTGATCAATGTGGTCGGGATCCCGGTGTACTGCGCGAGCGCACTGCTGCTCGGCGCCGTCTTCGGCACACTGATCGTCACCCGCGGGCTGCGGTGGTCGATCAACGACCAGATCCCGACGCCGGTAGACGTGCGGCGCACGTTCACCGCCCGCCGTCGGCTCATGTGGATGCAGTTCCTCTTCTGGCTGGGTGCCGCCGTGCTGTTCGGCTTCCTCTACGGCGCCGTCGACACCGAACTGGTGCCCAAAGCGGTCCTGATCACCCTCATGTGCGGGCTGGTGGTGGTGGCCATCTCCAACCTGTTGACCGACCTGCTGCTGCGCCCGGTGTTCGCGAAGATCCTGCAGGCCGGTCTCGGCTGGCGCGGTTCGTCGGTGCGGTCGCGCGCGCTGTCGGCCTGGCTGGTGGGCACCGGGGTGCCGCTGGTGGGGATCTTCCTGGTGGTCTTCTTCGCGGCGTTCTCGCCGGACACGTCCAAGATGAACGTGTTCGTCTCGGTCACCGTGCTGACCGCCGTCGCCGTCGGCGTCGGCATGCTGGTGATGATCCTGTTCGCGTGGAGCGTGACCGGCCCGATCAGTAGCGTGCGCGCCGGGATGGCGCGGGTGCGCGGCGGCGACGTGGCGGTGGAGAACGACCTGGTGGTCTACGACGCCTCCGAACTCGGCGAACTGCAGTTCGGCTTCAATAACATGGTCGCGGGCCTGCGCGAGCAGGAACGCATGCGGGACCTGTTCGACCGGCACGTCGGACGCGACGTGGCCTCCGCCGCGTTGGCGGCCGATCCGGAGCTCGGCGGCGCCGAACGCGTGGTGGCGGTGGTCTTCGTCGACGTCATCGGGTCCACGCAGCTCGCCATTCGACGCTCGCCCACCGAGGTGGTGGACCTGCTGAACCAGTTCTTCGGGGTGATCGTGGAGGCCACCGAACGCAACGACGGACTGGTCAACAAATTCGAGGGCGACGCCGTCCTGTCGATCTTCGGCGCTCCGGTGGGGATCGACGACCCGGCCGGCGCCGCGCTGCGGGCGGCCCGGGAGATCGCGCAACGACTGCGCACCGAAGTGCCCGACCTGCAGGCCGGGATCGGCGTGAGTTACGGCACCGTGGTGGCCGGCAATGTCGGCGCCATCTCGCGCTTCGAATACACGGTGATCGGCGATCCGGTGAACGAGAGCGCGCGGATCTCCGAATCGGCCAAGCAGGACCCGCGGGTGCCCTGGGCCAGCGGACGAGTGGTCGATGCCGCCGAGCCGAGCGAGCGCACGCGCTGGAAGCCGGTGGAGAGCGTGGTGCTGCGCGGGCGCGACGAGCCGACGCAGCTGTACGTCCCGCGGCTGATCCCGAATGCGGTGGCGGACGAGTCGGACGAGGTTTCGCCGTAGACTGCGGGGCATGACGTCGCCCCAGGAATCCGACGCCGCCGCACCCGCCGCGGACCTCGGCCCGTTCGGTCCCGCCGAAGTATTCGGCACCCCCTGCTCGCCCAATGCGGTGAAAGTGATGCTGCTCGGGTCCGGTGAACTCGGCAAAGAGGTCACCATCGCGCTGCAACGACTCGGCGTGGAGGTGATCGCCGTCGATCGGTACGCGGGCGCGCCCGCGCACCAGGTGGCGCACACCGCCGAGGTGATCGACATGATGGATCCGCTCGCGGTGCGCGCCGTGATCGACAAGCACCGGCCCCGCTACGTGCTGCCGGAGATCGAGGCCATCGCCACCGACGCGCTGGTCGCGGTCGAAGCCGAGGGGCTGGCCGAGGTGATTCCCAGCGCCAAGGGCGTCTCGCTGACCCTGGACCGCGAAGGCATCCGCCGGATGGCCGACGAGGAGCTGGGCCTGCCGACCTCGGCGTACCTGTTCGCCGACACGGTCGAGGAACTGCGCGCGGGCGCCTACCGGGTGGGCTATCCGTGCGTGGTGAAGCCGGTGATGTCGTCGTCGGGCAAGGGCCAATCGGTGATGCGCAGCGAGGCCGATGTCGACTCGGCGTGGGAGATCGCCATGACCGGCGGTCGGGTCAGCAGCAAACGCGTCATCGTCGAGCGATTCGTCGACTTCGACTACGAGGTGACGCTCCTGACGGTGCGGGCCGTGGATCCGGCCACCGGCGAGTTGGCGACCTACTTCTGCGAGCCGATCGGCCACCGGCAGAGCGACGGCGACTACGTGGAGAGCTGGCAGCCGCAGCCGATGAGCGAGATCGCGTACGGCGCGGCCCGGTCGATCGCGGCCCGCGTGGTCTCGGCGATGGGCGCGGCCGATCAGCGGTTCAGCGGTCGCGGCGTCTTCGGCGTGGAACTGTTCATCAAGGGCGACGAGGTGTTCTTCTCCGAGGTCAGCCCCCGCCCGCACGACACCGGGCTGGTAACGCTGGCGACCCAGCGGCTGTCCGAGTTCGAACTGCATGCGCGCGCGGTCCTCGGCCTCCCGGTGACCACCGAGCTGCGCTCGCCGGGCGCTTCCGCGGTGATCTACGGTCGGCACGACGAAGAGGCGATCCGGTTCGCCGGGGTGGCGCAGGCGCTCGCCGACCCGCAGGTGGACCTGCGGCTGTTCGGCAAGCCGGAGAGCTTCGCCAAGCGGCGCATGGGCGTGGCCGTCGCGACCGGCGTCGACACCGACCAGGCACGACGACGCGCCACCCACGCCGCCGACCTCGTGATCCCGCTGGCCGCCGACGATCCGATTCCGGCCGCCGCGACCCCGGCGGCCCCGACCCCGTCTGCCCCGACCCCGTCTGCGCCCGAGCAGACCGTGATCGGTGCTCCCGTGGTGCGTCCGCCGGTGCCGCCGCAGGGCCGTCCGCCGTTCCCGTCCCCGGGAGTGACCCAGCCGGGAGTGACTCAGCCCCAGCCGGGCCGTCGGCCGCCGTTCCCGCCGCAGGGACCCCCGCCGGGTGGTCCGCGTCCGCCGCGCGGCATGCCCGGTCCGGCCGGCCCCGGCGGTCAGCGCCCCGCCGGCCCGCCCCCGCCCGGTCCGCACCCGCCGCGTTCCTGACCGATCGGCACCACCAGCGGGCCACCGGAGACCGGATCGGTCACCACCAGCGCGGCCAGTCCGAAGGCCTCGAGCAGCAGCTCGGGGGTGAGGATCTCGCGCGGTGCGCCCTGCGCGATCACCGCGCCGTCGGCCATCACCACGATCCAGTCACTGTACCGGGCGGCGAGATTGAGGTCGTGCAGCACCATCACCACGGTCTTGCCGTGCTCGTGTTTGAGGGCGTGGACCAGGTCGAGCACCTCCACCGAATGGGCGAGGTCGAGATAGGTGGTCGGTTCGTCGAGCAGCAGGAGATCGGTCTCCTGCGCGAGGGTGAGGGCGATCCACACCCGCTGCCGTTGACCGCCGGACAGTGCTTCGATCGGGCGGTCGGAGAGCTCGGCGGTGTGCGTCATCGCCATCGCGCGGTCGACGGCGGCCGCGTCGTCGCTGCTCCATTGGCGATACCAGGACTGATGCGGATGGCGGCCCCGCGCCACCAGGTCGGCGACGAGCACGCCTTCCGGTGCCACCGGCTGCTGCGGCAGCAGCCCCAGGGTCTGGGCCACGGTCCGGGGCCGCAGCGAACGGATGTCGTGGCCGTCGAGCGTCACGGTCCCGGTGCGGGCCGGCAGCAGCCGCGCGAGGGCTCGGAGCATGGTCGACTTCCCGCAGCCGTTGGGCCCGATGATCGTGGTGATCGCATCGTCGGGGACCGCGAAATCCTGGCGGTCGATGATGAGCCGGCCGTCGTAGCCCACGGACAGGTCGTCGGCGCGTAAACGAGTCATGCGGTGGCCTTTCGAGCGGTGGTGATCATCAGGTAGATCAGGAAGGGGCCGCCGACGGCCGCGGTGACCACGCCGACGGGCAGGCCGTCGGGCAGCGCGGTGCGGGTGAGGACGTCGGCGAGAAGCACGAGGACGGCGCCGAGGAGGCCGGACGTGATCGGCGGCGGGGTGCCCGAACGCGCCAAGCGCAGGGCGATCTGGGGTGCGAGCAGGCCGACGAACGCGATCGGACCGGCTGCCGACACGGACAGCGCGGCGACGATCACCGCGACCACGAGGGTGCCGGCGATCGCCGGACCCCCGCGCACGCCGAGGCCGCGGGCGGTGTCGACGCCGAGGCCGAGCGTGCGCAGGTCGCGAGCAACGATGATCGACCAGCCGGTGCCGATCACCACGGCGACGAGCGCGGCGGGCACCACCTGCCAGCTGCCGTACGACACCGAACCGACGATCCAGCGCTGGGCGCGGGCCGCGTCCCACTCCTGGGCGCGGGCCAGTAGGAAGCCGACGAGGGCCTGCAGCATCGCGGTCAGGCCGACGCCGACGAGGATCAACCGCAGGGTGCTCATGCTCAACTCGCTGCCGCGCCGGAACGACAACGCGTACATCGCCGCGGCAGCGATCAGCCCGCCGAGCAGCGCGGCGACCGGGACGCCGAGATCGCTCAGCCACGCGTCCCCGGCGGCGCCCAGGGTGATGGCGGCGACCGCGCCGATGCTCGCGCCGGCGGTGATGCCGAGGAGGTCCGGCGTGGCCAGCGGGTTGCGGGTGATGAGCTGGGTCAACGACCCGGCCAGGCCCAGCCCGAAGCCGACCAGCCCGGCGATCAGTGCGCGGGGGAGGGCGTCGTCGAAGACCACCACGTTCTCCGCGCGGGTGCCGCCGCCGAGCAGGATGCGGGCTACGTCGACCGGCGTGGTGAAGCCGATCGCGACGCTGACCAGGAAGGCGACCGCCGCCACCGCGGACGCGGCGACGCCGATCAGCAGCAGGCGGCGGTTCACCGGCCACGTCGCGGGCCCGACGGCGATGGTCGGGCGTCGATCCAGGGGAGTGGTACTCATACGGCAGGCAACCTCCGGCGGCGCACCATCAGGATCAAGGCCGGGCCGCCGACCAGGGCCAGCATCACCCCGGCAGGCACTTCGCCGGGACGGGCGACGACGCGGCCCAGCACGTCGCAGCCGACCAGCAGGGCGGCGCCGAGCAACGCCGAGAAGGGCACCACCCAGCGATAGTCGGGGCCGGTGATGGCCCGTGCGAGGTGGGGGACCACCAGACCGAGGAAGGCGATGGGCCCGCACGCAGCGGTGGCCGCACCGGCCAACAGGGTGATGGTGGCGACGCCGGAGAGCCGGATCAGCCGGACCCGTCCGCCGAGCGCGGTGGCCATGTCATCGCCCAGGCTGAGGAGATTGAGGAACCAGCCGCCGGCCAGCGCTGCGAAGAGGCCGACGAGGACGAGAGGTGCGACGGTCGCGAGGACGTCGGCGCCGCGACCGCCGAGCGCGCCGACGTTCCACGTGCGCCAGGCGTCGAGCGTGGCGCCGTCGGACAGCACGATCGCGGACGTCACCGCCATCAGGAACGCGGTCAGTCCGGCGCCAGCGAGCACCAGGGTCAGCGGCGTCGCACCGGACACATTGGCCAGCGCGAAGACCGCGACCGACGCCAGGCCCGCACCGATCAGGGCGGCCGCGGCGGTGGATACCGTGCCGGTGGTGCCGAAGACGAAGACTCCGATCACCACCGCGCACGCTGCGCCCGCATTGATGCCGAGGAGCCCGGGATCGGCGAGCGGGTTGCGAATGTGCCCCTGGGTCAGTGCGCCCGCGGCGCCCAGCGCTGCACCGGCGAGCAGTCCGAGGGCCGTGCGGGTGAGCCGACCATCGATCAATTTCGCGATCTCGCCGTCGACCCTGTCGCGATGGAAGAGGCCGTCGACGACGGTGCCGTAGCCCAGATCGTGCGGCCCCAACCCGGATCCGACCGCCACCGACACCACGCATAATCCGGTGAGCAGTACACCGAGAAGCAGCGCCCCGCTCACCCTTGTCATGAAGGGTAACCTTACCTAACTAGCTCGTCCCGAGGTTACCCGGTGGTGACCTCACCCGTAACGTTTCACGGCACAGAGGCCGATAAGTCCTTGTGAATAGGAACTGATCCCTGTTACGCAGGATGCGGGGGCCGTCGCACTCGAAGGCTGCCGAACTCGCATCGTTGGAACACCTCTGACTGACTGAGACATACGGAACGAAGGGCATGAACATGAAGAAGCTTCTCACTCGCGCGGCCATTGCGGTGACCGCAGCCGGCTCCATCGGCGCCAGCACCCTCATGGCTGCAGCCCCCGCCGAAGCTGCTGTGCCGAACCTTCGCGTCAGCGGCGCCGTGACCTGTAACTTCGGCATGCAGCCGGGGCAGCCGTGGACCGCCGGCATCTGGAACATGACCCGCGTCCTTCGGGTGACCGCCGACGCCGGCAACTTCAAGAACGTCACGCTCCAGGAGATCAACGGCCCGAAGAAGTTCGCGCCCTGGCTCTCCTCGACCGGCAAGATCGGCGACAAGAAGGTGCCTCGCACCCTCGAGATCAAGACCGTCTGGCCGGGCTGCTTCCCGTCGTCGATCGCCGGCTACGCGATCTCGGACTACCAGGAGAACCTGCTCGACAACGCCGGATTCTGGTGGAACCTGCGTGAGGTCCCGCGCGGTGAGAAGAAGCCCGACAGCAACACCGCGCCGACCCAGCTGTCCGGCGGCGGCATCGACGACCCCCGCGCACCGCAGATCCCCGGCGTCAACTGACCCCACCCGGATCTCCCGGACGCAGACCAGCGGCCCGCCCCGAAAGGAGCGGGCCGCCGGCGTTTGTGCGGGTGCCGGTCGCTAGCTCTTGGCGACCTTGCCGGGCTCGGAGGCGGCGAGCATCTCGTGACGCTCGACGACCTTCTTACGGTCGCGGCCCTCGGCGGCGCCGAGACCGCGCTCGTACTCGTCCAGGCGGTACCAGCCGTCCCAGGTGGTGTACGGGACCTGACGGCTCTCCAGCAGGTCGATCACGGCGTCCTCGCCGGGCGTGGTCGGCTCGTTGAGCGCGCCGTTCACCATGTCCTCCACCAGGCATTCGACGGTCTCGTTGGCGTCGCCCTTGGTGTGGCCGATCAGGCCGACGGGTCCGCGCTTGATCCACCCGGTGGTGTAGAGCCCGGTCACGTGCTTGCCCTCGTCGAAGACGCGGCCCGCTTCGTTGGGGATCACGCCGGCCTGCGAGTCGAACGGGATCTCCGGCAGGTTGTCCGAGAGGTAGCCGACGGCGCGGTACACCGCGCCCAGGTCCCAGTCGGTGGTGCGGCCGGTGCCCTTGACGTTGCCGGTGCCGTCGAGCTCGGTGCGCTCGGTGCGCAGGCCCACGACCTTGCCGTCCTCGCCGAGGATCTCCACCGGGCTCTCGAAGAAGTGCAGGAAGAGCTTGTGGATCGCGCCCTGCTTGGGCTCGTGGATGGCGTAGTTCTCGATGATCGTCGCCACCTGGTCGGTGATCTTGGAGGCGCGACGGGCCACGGCGGAACCCTCGTCGTACTCGATGTCCTCCGGGTTCACCACCACCTCGATGTTCGGCGAGTGGTCGAGCTCCTTGAGCTCGAGCGGCGTGAACTTCGCCTGGGCGGGGCCGCGTCGACCGAAGACGTGCACCTCGACGGCCTTGTTGGCCTTCAAGCCCTGGTAGACGTTGTCCGGGATCTCGGTGGGGAGCAGTTCGTCGCCGGTCTTGGCGAGCACGCGGGCCACGTCGAGCGCGACGTTGCCGACACCGATCACGGCGACCTTCTCCGCTTCCAGCGGCCATTCGCGCGGGAAGTCCGGGTGGCCGTCGTACCAGGCGACGAACTCGGCGGCGCCGTAGCTGCCGTCCAGGTCGACGCCCGGGATCTTGAGTTCCCGGTCGTCGGTCGCCCCGGTGGAGAAGACGATCGCGTCGTAGTGGGTCTTCAGATCGGCCAGCGTGATGTCGGTGCCGTAGTCGATGTTGCCGAGCAGGCGAACCTGCGGCTTGTCGAGCACCTTGTGCAGCGCGGTGATGATGCCCTTGATGCGGGGATGGTCGGGCGCGACGCCGTATCGGATCAGGCCGAACGGGGCCGGCATGCGCTCGTACAGGTCGATGCTGACCCCGCGGGCGGCGGCCGTGTCCGACTTCATCAGCGCGTCGGCACAGTAGATCCCGGCGGGGCCGGCTCCGACGATCGCTACGCGCAGCGGGCGGCTGTTCTCACTCATTGGTCAGTCGCTTCCTCAGCTGAAAGAACGTGTGGTACTTCCACGGTATGCGCTGGTGAGTCAGCACCAAAATTTCCACTGAGGCTGCCCTCACTAATACCGAAACTGCGGCAAACCCTTGACTCGGGAGGCGATGATCGGCTAATGGCGCGTCCCGTGCCGGAGACCGGGGCGGGTCCGGAACGGGGCGGGCCGATAGAATCGGCCCTCATGAGCGACCAGAGCCCCGGCGGCGCCGACTATCCGAACTCCAAGCGCACCCCGGACGGCTACCCCGAAGCCATGGCCGAGGAGTTCGGTTCGGACGATCCGGGACGCAGTCGCTGGCCCTTCATGGTGGCCCTCGGTTTCGTGGTGCTCCTGATCGC
Organism: Gordonia alkaliphila; assembly: GCF_039542465.1. Lineage (NCBI taxonomy): Bacteria > Bacillati > Actinomycetota > Actinomycetes > Mycobacteriales > Gordoniaceae > Gordonia > Gordonia alkaliphila. The sequence goes on from NZ_BAABIE010000001.1 coordinate 54,105, forward strand.
CGTGATCGCCGGGGTGGCGCTGATCGACCCGCCCGCGGAGCGGCTCAGTGATTCGGCGCAGGTGCAGCACACGGTGAACGACGCGTTCACCGCGCGCAACTCGCTGAACTACGAGCAGTACCGCGATGCCCACTGCGAGGCCGATCGGCAGGCCGCCGACTTCCCGACCGATGCGGAGTTCGCCGATGAGAACCGCAAGGCGCGGGACGAGCACGGCCAGATCGTGATCCCGGACATGGCGGTGGAGATGCAGGGCGACGTGGCCGCGGTCCAGGTGAACTGGCACCGCGAGGACACGCCCGACGAGAAGCAGACGACCGACCTGACGGTGATCCGCCAGGGCGACGAATGGAAGGTGTGCAACGCATGAGCTACGCCGGTGACGTGACCCCGCAGGAAGCCTGGGAGCGCCTGCAGAACAACCCGAAAGCCGTCCTGGTGGACTGCCGCACCGAAGCCGAATGGTCCTTCGTCGGGGTTCCGGACCTGAGCGGAATCGGCAAGCAGGCCGTCCTCATCGAATGGATCGGTTTCCCGGGTGGGACGCCGAACACCCGCTTCGTGGAGCAGCTGCGGGCGGCCGGCGTGGCCGACGACGCCGAACTGCTGCTGCTGTGCCGCTCGGGCGCCCGCTCGATCAGCGCCGCCGAGGCCGCCACCGCGGACGGAATCGCGGGGGCGTACAACATTCTGGACGGGTTCGAAGGCGCGCTGGACGAAGCCGGCCACCGTGGATCCACCGGTTGGCGCGCTGTCGGCCTGCCCTGGCGTCAGCAGTAGAAAAGGGGACATTGATGAGCCGTGACCTGCCTGAATGGGTATCGCCCGAAACCGTGGCGGTCCGCGGGGGAACCATGCGGTCGGGGTTCTTCGAGACCTCGGAGGCGCTCTTCCTCAACAGCGGCTACGTCTACGACTCGGCCGCGGCCGCCGAACGCGCCTTCACCGGTGAGGACAAGCGGTTCGTCTACTCGCGGTACGGCAACCCGACGGTGGAGATGTTCACCGAGCGGCTCCGGCAGATCGAGGGGACCGAAGCGGGCTTCGCGACCGCCAGCGGCATGGCGGCGGTCTTCGTGGCGCTCGGCGCGCTGCTGAAGAAGGGCAGCCGCCTGGTGGCCGCCCGCAGTCTGTTCGGCTCGTGCTTCGTGGTGTGCAACGAGATCCTCCCGTCGTGGGGCGTGGAGACCGTCTTCGTCGACGGCGAAGACCTCGCGCAGTGGGAGCAGGCGCTCTCGGTGCCGACCGACGCGGTGTTCTTCGAGACGCCGTCGAACCCGATGCAGACCCTGGTGGACGTCCGCGCCGTGGCCGACCTGGCGCACGCCGCCGGTGCGCAGGTGGTCCTCGACAACGTCTTCGCGACGCCGCTGCTGCAGCGCGGCCCGGAGATGGGCGCCGACGTGATCGTGTACTCGGGCACCAAGCACATCGACGGGCAGGGCCGCGTGATGGGCGGCGCGGTGCTCGGTACCAGCGAATTCATCGACGGCCCGGTGCGCGCGCTGATGCGGCACACCGGTCCGGCGCTGAGCCCGTTCAACGCCTGGGTGATGCTCAAGGGCCTGGAGACCATGAAGCTGCGGCTGGACCAGTCGGTCGCCAGTGCGCTGGCGATCGCCGAGTTCCTCGACGTCGATCCGCGCGTGGCCACCACGCTGTACCCGTTCCTGCCGTCGCACCCGCAGTACGAGCTGGCGCGGTCGCAGATGTCCGGCGGCGGCACCGTGATCACGTTCGAATTGGCCGAGCGGCCCGGGAAGTCGGCGAAGGAACGTGCCTTCGAGGTGCTCGACGGCCTGGCGATCATCGACATCTCCAACAACCTCGGCGACGCGAAGAGCCTGATCACCCACCCGGCGACCACCACGCACCGCGCGATGGGGCCGGACGGTCGTGCGGCCATCGGCCTCACCGACGCCATGGTGCGCCTGTCGGTGGGCCTGGAGAACGTCGACGACCTGATCCGCGACCTGGATCAGGCGCTCGGGTAGGTCCGCCGCCGCGGCGGCCCGCGCCTAAGCGATCGGGTCGAGCCCCAGGGCTCGGCGCGCGGTGCGGAACTTGGCCGTCGTCTCGGCCACCTCCGCGTCCGGATCGGAGTCGGCGACGATGCCGCCGCCCGCCCAGGCGCGGACCGTGCGGTGGTCGGCACCGAGCTCCAGGCAGCGGATGGACACCAGCCATTCTCCGTCGCCCGCGGCATCGCACCAGCCGACCGTGCCCGCGTAGAACTCGCGGGGACCTTCGAGTTCGGTGATCAGCGCGGTCGCCGCGTCGGTCGGGGTGCCGCCCACCGCCGGCGTGGGGCTCAGCAGCGCAGCCAGATCCAGTGCGGTGACCGTGTCGTCGGCCAGCCGGCCGCGGATCGGCGTGGCCAGGTGCCACATCTCGCCCGTCGACATCAGGACCGGACGGGCGGGCACGTCGACTTCCACGCAGAGCGGGGCCAGTCGGGTGCGCAGATCGGCGACCACGAAGGCGTGCTCGGCGAGGTCCTTGCTCGACTGCAGAAGCTGCTGTGCCGCGGCCTGGTCGGCGACCGGGTCGGCCTGACGGGGCGCGGATCCGGCGTACGGGTGGCACGTGACGGTGCGGCCTGCGCGGCGGACCAGGAGTTCCGGGCTCGCGCCGAGCAGCCACTGTCCGGCGTGGCCGGGGGCGGCGTCGAGGGTGGCGCCGAAGATCGCCGCGCCGGGCCCGATGTGGGCGAAGGCGGCCAGCAGATCGGTGGGCGCGACGGCCGACTCCAGCGTCCACTCCGCTTGTCGGGCCAACACCACCTTCGCCACGGTGCCCGCGTCGATGGCGGCCAGTGCTGCGCGCACCCGCGCGGCGTGCTCGGCCGCGGGGGTGAGGGTTTCGGCGAGGAGGCGCGCGGGTCGGGGCGGATGCGCCCGCAGCGGCGCCGAGTGGGACCATCGTTCGGGAACGGTGAGAGCGGCCGCGGCGGCCGTGTCGAAACCGAGGGCACCGGTCACCACGGGGGCGGATCCGGCGGCCAACGCGGCCCGCGCCGGGGCCACCGCGTCGAAGCCGGCGGTGACGCCCTCACCGCGACAACCGTGCCCGTCGCGGGCGAGGACGAAACTGGGCTGCGGCACGGGTCCACGCTACTGCCCGCCGGTCCGCGACCTGCGTCACAGTCGCGAAAGGGCAGGTCAGGCTAGTTAAACTCACCGCGCTCCTAACCGTCGCGGGAGCGTCGCCGATTCGGCACAGTAGTCAGCGGGTCACGAGTATCAGCGTCTAAGCCCGGGCTGGCTGATCGGCAACCCTCCACCGCGGTGGGGTGCTCCCGGTGACGACCCGGCTGTCGGCCGACTGGTCGCGGCAAGCGCGGATTCGCTAGGAGCTTTGTCATGACCGCTGTGCTGGACGCCCCCGCCTACCTCACCGATTCGTTCGCCGGAGCCGGCGTCACCGCGCTGGCCGAAGTGGTCGGTGCCGAGCAGACCGTGCCCACCGTCGACGGGACCGCCGTCCGGTACGCCAACTTCGACTACGCGGCCAGCGCCCCGGCGTTGACCGAGGTCGCCGCGGTCTTCACCGAGGCGCTCGGCCAGTACGCGAGCGTGCACCGCGGCGCCGGTCACCTGTCGCAGGTCACCACCGCCCGGTACGAGCAGGCCCGCGAAACGGTCCGCAGCTTCGTCGGCGGCCGTGCCGACGACACCGTGGTCTTCACGCGCAACACCACCGACGCGATCAACCTGGCCGCACATGCGGTGCCCGGCGACGTGGTGGTCCTGGACATCGAGCACCACGCCAACCTGCTGCCGTGGCAGCGGACCGGGCGGGCGCGTGTGGTGACCGCGCAGCCGACCTTCGCCGACACCCTGGCGGCGCTCGACGCGGAACTGTCTCGCAAGCCGGCCGCGCTGCTGGCGGTGACCGCGGCGTCGAACGTCACCGGTGAGGTGCTGCCGATCCGCACCCTCACCGCGCTGGCGCACCGCCACGGCGCACGCATTCTGATCGACGGGGCCCAGCTGGTGGCGCACCGGCCGGTGTCGTTGGCCAGCTACGGCGTCGACTACCTGGTCTTCTCCGGCCACAAGGTGTACGCGCCGTTCGGGGCCGGGGTGCTGATCGGCCGGTCGGACTGGCTCGACGACGCCGCGCCCTACCTGGCCGGCGGCGGTGCCACCGCGCACGTCGACCTGGACGCGGGTACCGACTGGCACACCGGTGCCGCCCGCCACGAGGCCGGCAGCCCCAACGTGCTGGGCGCGGTGGCGATCGCCGCGGCCGCCGACACCATCAAGAACCTCGGCTTCGAGCTGATCGGGTACCACGAACGCGACCTGCTCACCCGCCTCGACGAGGGCCTGGCCGCGCTCGACGCGGTGACACCGCTGCAGATCTTCGACGACGTCGAGGACCGCGTCGGTATCGCCGGCTTCGTCGTCGACGGCTTCGCCGCCCGCGAGGTGGCCGAATACCTGAGCAACCACCACGGCATCGGGGTGCGCGACGGCAAGTTCTGTGCGCACCCGCTGCTCACCCGCCTCGGCTACCCGGAGGGGGCGGTGCGCGTCAGTTTCGGCCTCGGCACCGGTTCCGAGGACGTCGATCGTCTGCTCGCCGCCTTGGCCGAGCTGACCGCCTGACGGCGATCGAGCGCTCGACCTTTGAGGGGTGGGTCGAGCGCTCGACGTGGGATCGACGGAAAAACGGCACCCGAACGCGCAGGCGTCCGGGTGCCGATTCGGCTTCAGTGAGTCAGATCAGGGCTGGTAGCGATCCACCGCGGCCTGCGCCACCTTGATGGCCTCGTCCTTGCCGACCCAGCCGCCGGGGGTGACTTCCTTGCCCGGCTCGAGGTCCTTGTAGTGCTCGAAGAAGTGCGCGATGGCGCCCAATTCGAAATCGTCGACGTCGCCGATGTCCTGGATGTGATCCCAGCGAGGATCGCCGGCCGGCACGGCGAGCAGCTTGTCGTCGCCGCCGGCCTCGTCGGTCATGGTGTACATGCCGACGATGCGGGAGCGGACGATCACGCCCGGGAACACCGATTCGGTGAGCAGCACCATCGCATCCAACGGATCGCCGTCCTCACCGAGGGTGTGGTCGATGTAGCCGTAATCGGCGGGGTAGCCCATCGAGGTGTAGAGGTACCGGTCGAGGTACACCTTCCCCGTCTCATGGTCGACCTCGTACTTGTTACGGGCGCCCTTGGGGATTTCTACGGTGACCTCGAACTCCATACGTTCTCACTCCTCTGGTCTGCGGGGGACGATCAGGGGTCAAGGATACTGTGGGAACAGTCAGGCCCACGCGGGCAGCCCAGAAGTTGTGGCGCGCGGGTAGCGAAGAGCCCGAAGGGATTCCTGTGGCGACGAAGATCGGCCGACGTCGGTGGCGGTCGGTATTGCTGACCGCACTGAGCGTCCTGCTGGTGGCGGCGCTCGCGGTCGGCGGCTTCCTCGCCTACAACTGGTACTACCTGCGGCCCGAGCCGGTGCCGGTCGGTACCCCCGCCCAGCCGGCCGCGGCGACCGTGGATCCGAGCATCCTGCCGGTGGATCCGTCGGCGCCCGCGCCCACCGCCCGCGGCGTGGCGGCGCAGCTGCGCGCCGGGCTCAAGGATCGTGACCTCGGCAAGCTCACCGGCATGGTCTCCGACCCGCTGACCGGCCAGACGCTGTGGACGCAGTCGCCCGACGAGCCGCGCACGCCGGCCTCCAACGCCAAGATCCTCACCGCGGCCGCGGCGCTGCTGCAGTTGGACCACGACGCCCGCCTCACCACGGAAGTGGTGGCCGGTGAGGACGGCCAGGTGATCCTGGTCGGCGCCGTCGATCCGACACTGTCCGGGCAGGCCGAAGGCTCGGACACCTACTACACCGATGCGCCGCGCATCGCCGACCTCGCCGCCCAGCTCCAGCGCTCCGGCATCGAGATCACGTCGGTCGCGGTGGCGCCCACCTCGGTCACCGGACCCGCGATGGAACGGACCTGGGACGACGCCGACATCGAAGGCGGCGACATCGCACCGATCACCTCGCTGATGATCGACGGCGCGCGCAAGGACCCGATGGACGAGTACTCGCCGCGGTCGGACACCGGCCCGCTCGACGCCGGGCGGGCCTTGGCGGATGCGCTCGGTCTGCCCGGTCCGGTCGCCGAGGCGGAACCGGCGTCGACGGCGAAGGTGCTGGCCTCGGTCCAGTCGGCGCCGCTGAGCGCCCGCGTCGGCGACATGATGCGGCTGAGCGACAACGTGCTCGCCGAGACCCTCGCCGTGGAGCTGTCGGTGGCGATGGGCGGCCCGCCGAGCATCGCCGGCGGAGCGGACGCCGTGGTGCAGGTGCTGCGGTCCAACGGATTCGACGTCGGCGGCGTGGTCCTGCGGGACGCCTCCGGGCTGTCGGCCGCGGACAAGGTGCCCGCCCGGCTGCTCGACGAGCTGGTGTCGGCGGCGGCCGGCGACAAGCAGCCGAAGCTGCGCCCGCTCCTGGACACCTTCCCGGTGGCCGCAGGCACCGGAACCCTGACCGATCGTTTCGATCCGAAGACCAACCCCGGTGCGGGCTGGGTGCGGGCCAAGACCGGCACCCTGACCGGAGTCAGTTCGCTGACCGGCATCGTGCAGACCGTGGACGGGCGGGTGCTGGCCTTCGCATTCATGTCCGGCGGCACCTCGCCGGCGGACGCGCGACCCGCACTGGACGCGCTGGCCGGCGCGCTCCGGGAGTGCGGTTGCCGTGGCTGACGCCGAGAGCCCGACCACCACAGACCTGCCGGACCCATCGACCCTGCCGGACCCATCGACCCTGCCGGACCCATCGACGAGGAGTGCTGACGCGGTGACTGAGACCCAGATCGAGGACGATGCTCCGGAAGCGGCGCAGGCACCCAACATCGACTGGGGCCTGGCCGCGTCGCTCGGCCGCAAGGTGGCCCGGCCCGGTCCGCGCGTCACGCGCTACACGATGGACCAGATCCACGCCGAGCTCGCCGACGCCTCGGTGCGCGCCGAAGCGCCGGTCCGCGAGGTGACCGGCCTGGCCGACGGACTGCAGGTCCCGACCGCGCGCATCCTCGACCGCGCCGGCTGGATCGACGCGGCGGCGCTGTCCATGCCGGCGATGTTCGGCGGCGAGTCGGCCGTCGGCGAGAACCCCGGACTGGTGCAGAACACGCTCGGCAAGGTGGCCGGAGCGCAGGCCGGCGGGTTGCTGGCCTTCCTCTCCGGCGCGATCCTCGGCCAATACGACCCGTTCTCGATCGACGACGAGACCGGCGAGGCCGGGCGGCTGCTGCTGGTGGCGCCCAACATCCTCGCCGCGGAACGACAGCTCCGCGCGGTGCCGTCGGACTTCCGCCTCTGGGTCTGCCTGCACGAGGTGACCCACCGTGTGCAGTTCTCGGCCAACCCGTGGCTGGCCGGCTACATGCAGGAGAACGTCGCGACGCTCACCGATGATGCGGGGGAGTCGACGCTGGACATGATCACCCGTATCAACGAGTCGGTGCGCAGCGGCCGCAGCCGGGAGAAGGGCGTGCTCGGCGTGATGCAGCTGATGCAGGCGCCCGAGCAGCGCGACGCCATGGACCGCGTGCTGGTCCTCGGCACCCTCCTCGAGGGGCACGCCGATCACGTGATGGACGCGGTGGGCCCGGCGTTGGTGCCGACGGTCGCCGACATCCGGGCCGGCTTCGACGCCCGACGCCGGCGCCCGCAGAATCCGCTGCAACGTATCATCCGAGCGCTGATCGGCATGGACGCCAAGATCGCGCAGTACGTCCGCGGCAAGGCCTTCGTCGACGCCGTGGTGGCCGAGGTCGGCATGGACGCCTTCAACACGGTGTGGACCTCGCCGGAGACCATGCCGCTGATCGGCGAGATCGACAAGCCGGACCAGTGGATCGCGCGGGTGCTCTGACCGGGCGTTCGCGCGCCCAGCAGGAGGTGATCGGGGCGGTCCGCGGATTCGCACGCGCCCACCTGGCCGGGCCGGATGTGGCCGTCGCGGTGTCCGGCGGTGCGGACTCGCTGGCGCTGACCGCGGCCGCGGTGCGCGCCGGGCTGTCGGTGACCGGGCTCGTCGTCGACCATCAGTTGCAAGAAGGTTCGGCGGCGACCGCGGCGTGGGCGGCGGCGACCGTCGTCGAACTCGGTGCCCAGGCGCGGGTGCTGACCGTGCGGCCGGACGGGGGCGGCGGTCCCGAAGCGGCGGCGCGCCGGGCGCGGTACGACGCGCTGGAGCAGGCGCGCGGCGGCCGGCCGGTGCTGCTCGGGCACACCCTCGACGACCAGGCCGAGACGGTGCTGCTGGGTCTGGGCCGCGGTTCCGGGGCCCGCTCGCTGTCCGGGATGGCCCCGTGGACGGCGCCCTGGGGGCGCCCGCTGCTCGGCGTGCGCCGTGCACAGACGCGGCAGGCCTGCGCCGACTGGGGACTGGAACCGTGGCAGGACCCGCACAACGACGACCCCCGGTACGCCCGCGTGCGGGTGCGCCACGACCTGCTGCCGCGCTGCGAGGAGGCGCTGGGCGGCGGGGTGGCGCAGGCTCTGGCGCGGACCGCCGACCAGTTGCGCGCCGACGACGCAGCGCTGACCGAGTGGGCCGACCGCGTCTACCCGGAGATCTGCGACGGCGTCGAGCTGGTCGTCGAGGCCGCGGCCGCGCTGCCCGGCGCCGTCGGGACGCGGGTGCTGCGACGTTGGCTGGCGCGGGTCGGCGCAACCGAGCCCACCGCGGCCGTCGTCGCGCAGGTCTGGGCACTGATCGCCGACTGGTCCGGGCAGGGGCCGGTGGCGATCGGCGGGGACGCGGAGCATCGCCTGGTGGTGCTTCGGAGCGCAGGCTTCCTCCGCGCCGAGCACCGGCCGCGCTGAACCGGGGGACCCGGGTACCGACGTCTCACGGCTGTGGGAAACTAGTGGGCGTGGCGAACGGGTACCCGGAAAACGACATCGAGACGATCCTGATCACCGAAGATCAGATCGCGCAGCGCACGGCCGAGATGGCCGCGACGATCGCGGAGCGGTATCGGGACACGCCCGACGACCTCCTGCTGGTCGGCGTGCTCAAGGGCGCGGTCATGTTCATGACCGACCTGGCCCGCGCCCTGCCGGTGCCCAATCAAATGGAGTTCATGGCGGTCAGCAGCTACGGCTCGTCGACCTCCTCGTCGGGCGTCGTCCGCATCCTCAAGGACCTGGACCGCGACATCGCCGACCGCGACGTGCTCATCGTCGAGGACATCATCGACTCGGGTCTGACGCTGTCGTGGCTGATGAAGAACCTCGCGACCCGGTCGCCCCGGTCGCTGGAGGTGGTGACCCTGCTGCGCAAGCCGAAGGCGGCGCAGCTGGCGGTGGAGGTCGCCGACGTGGGCTTCGACATCGAGAACGAGTTCGTCGTCGGCTACGGCCTGGACTACGCCGAGCGGTACCGCGATCTGCCGTTCATCGGACGACTGGATCCGTCGGTCTACTCGAGCTGATCCGCTCGCGTTCGGGCCCGTCGTCGAACGCCGCTTTCGCCCTGCGGGAACAGAATGCCGGTCGCGGGGCGTTGAAAGGTAGCCTCGTAAAGCGAGACTGACGGGAAGGACAAGGGTCGACGCACGCCCTCAGCGGGTGCGGTGCGCGCAGGCCCGTGCGAAAAGTATGAACCGAAAGAAGCTCTACCGGAATCTGGCCATCGTGGCCGTGATCATCCTGGCCCTCTGGGGTATCTCGGTGCTGACCTCCGACGACAACGAATACACCGGTGTCGACACCTCGGTCGCGATGTCGCAGCTGAACATCAAGAACACCGAGTTCATTCAGATCGACGACAAAGAGCAGCGCCTCCGGATCACGTTGAAGGATCCGATCAAGGTGCAGGACCAGGACGTCACCAAGATCGAGGCGCAGTACCCGTCCGGTGTCTCGGCGCGTGTCTTCCAGTCCGCCACCACCACCGGCGCGCCCTATCAGACGCACATCACCAAGGACTCCGGTTTCTGGCAGTCGCTGCTGATCTTCGTGCTGCCGATGGTGATCCTGTTCGGTCTGTTCTTCTTCGTGATGAGTCGCATGCAGGGCGGCGGCCGCGGCGGCGTCATGGGCTTCGGCAAGTCCAAGGCCAAGCAGCTCACCAAGGACATGCCCAAGACCACCTTCGCCGACGTCGCAGGCGCCGACGAGGCCGTCGAGGAACTCGACGAGATTCGCGACTTCCTGCAGAACCCGGCTCGCTACCAGGCGCTCGGCGCCAAGATCCCCAAGGGCGTGCTGCTCTACGGTCCGCCCGGCACCGGTAAGACCCTGCTCGCGCGCGCCGTCGCCGGCGAGGCGGGCGTGCCGTTCTACACGATCTCCGGTTCGGACTTCGTGGAGATGTTCGTCGGTGTGGGCGCCTCGCGGGTCCGCGACCTGTTCGAGCAGGCCAAGGAGAACAGCCCCTGCATCATCTTCGTCGACGAGATCGACGCCGTCGGTCGCCAGCGCGGCGCCGGCCTGGGCGGCGGTCACGACGAGCGCGAGCAGACGTTGAACCAGCTGCTGGTGGAGATGGACGGCTTCGGCGAACGCTCCGGCGTCATCGTCATGGCGGCCACCAACCGCCCCGACATCCTCGACCCCGCGCTGCTGCGTCCGGGCCGTTTCGACCGGCAGATCCCGGTCGGCAACGCCGACATCGCCGGTCGTCGCGCCATCCTGGGCGTGCACGCCAAGGGCAAGCCGATCGCGCCCGACGCCGACCTGGACGGGTTGGCCAAGCGCACCCCGGGCATGTCCGGCGCCGACCTGGCCAACGTGATCAACGAGGCCGCGCTGCTCACCGCGCGCGAGAACAAGACCGTGATCACCAACGAGCTGCTCGAGGAGGCGGTCGACCGCGTCATCGGCGGTCCGCGTCGTAAGAGCCGCGTGATCAGCGAGCACGAGAAGAAGGTCGTGGCCTACCACGAGTCCGGTCACACGCTGGCCGCGTGGGCGATGCCCGATCTCGATCCGATCTACAAGGTCACCATCCTGGCCCGCGGACGCACCGGCGGTCACGCACTGGCCGTGCCGGAGCAGGACAAGGACGTGATGACCCGCTCGGAGATGATCGCGCGCCTGGTGATGGCGATGGGCGGTCGTGCCGCCGAGGAACTGGTGTTCCACGAGCCGACCACCGGCGCCAGCTCGGACATCGATCAGGCCACCAAGATCGCTCGCGCGATGGTGACCGAGTACGGCATGAGTGCCCGCCTCGGTGCGGTCCGCTACGGCCACGACCAGGGCGATCCGTTCCTGGGTCGCGGCGGCATGGGCGGCGGCACCCCGGAGTACTCGTCGGGCATCGCCGCCGAGATCGACGAAGAGGTGCGTCGTCTCATCGAGGCCTCGCACACCGAGGCCTGGGCCATTCTGGACCAGTACCGGGACAAGCTCGACGAGCTGGCCGGCGCACTGCTGGAGAAGGAGACCCTGGTCCGCAAGGACCTGGAGGAGATCCTCGAAGGCGTCGAGAAGCGGCCGCGGATGACCGAGTTCAGCGAGTTCGGCAACCGGACCCCGAGCACGAAGCCGCCGATCAAGACGCCGGGCGAACTGGCGATCGAACGCGGCGAGCCGTGGCCCCCGGTGCCCGAGCCCGCTCCGGCGCCGCCGCAGCAGCCGTTCCCGCCGCAGTACGGACATCCGGGACCGAGCCAGGGCATGGGACACCAGCCCGCGCCGCAGTATCCGGACCTGAGCGGTCGTGCGCCGGGGCAATACCCAGGCTCGAACGGTCAGCCGGTGCCGTCGCAGCCCCAGAACGGTCAGCCCCAGAACGGTCAGCCACAGAACGGTCAGCCACAGAACGGTCAGCCCCAGTACGGCGAGCCCCAGACCGGTCAGCCCCAGTACGGGCAGCAACCGCAGTACGGGCAGCAACCGCAGTACGGGCAGCAACCGCAGTACGGGCAGCCCCAATACGGGCAGCCGGCGCCGGGTCAGTCCGGCGAACACGGTCAATCGCGCCCGGACTACGGTGCACCGCGCGACTGGCAGGCACCCGGATGGCCGCCTGCGGACGACCCGCGCAACAACTGATTCGGTGCCCGATTCACTCAGGTTCCACAGGAAGGAAGCACGGTCTTCATGAGCGACGATGAGGTGCTGGTCACCGCGGACGGCCGCAAGTTCGATCAGGCGCGCGCCGAGGCCGCGGTGCGGGAGCTGCTGTTCGCCGTCGGCGAGGACCCCGACCGCGAGGGTCTGCGCCGCACGCCGGAGCGGGTGGCACGCGCGTACCGCGAGATGTTCGGCGGGCTGTACACCGAGCCGAGCGACGTGCTCGCGACCGTCTTCGACGAGGATCACCGCGAGTTGGTGCTGGTCAAGGACATCCCGATGTACTCCACGTGCGAGCACCACCTGGTCGCTTTCCACGGCGTCGCGCATGTCGGCTACATCCCGGGCGCCAGCGGACAGGTGACCGGCTTGAGCAAGCTGGCGCGACTGGTGGACCTGTACGCGCGTCGGCCGCAGGTGCAGGAACGGCTGACCAGCCAGATCGCCGACGCGCTGGTGGAACGACTGAATCCGCGCGGGGCGATCGTGGTGATCGAGGCCGAGCACCTGTGCATGGGCATGCGGGGCATCCGCAAGCCGGGCGCGAGCACCACCACGTCGGCGGTGCGCGGCATCTTCCAGACCAGCGCGGTCTCGCGCGGTGAAGCACTCGACCTGATCACGCGCTGATGGCCGCCCGCCGGGACGCGGCGCCGACGCGGACCCTCGTGATGGGCGTCCTCAACGTCACCGCGGACTCGTTCTCCGACGGCGGGCGCTACCTCGATCCGCGAGCGGCGATCGAGCACGGATTGGCCCTCGCGGCCGCGGGCGCCGACATCGTCGACGTCGGCGGGGAGTCGACGCGGCCGGGCGCCGATCGGGTGGATCCGGCGGTGGAGGCGCAGCGCGTGGCGCCGGTGATCGCGGCGCTGGCGGCCGAAGGGGTGCGGGTGTCGGTCGACACCATGCGCGCCGCGGTGGCCGCGGCCGCCATCGAAGCCGGTGCGAGCCTGGTGAACGACGTCTCCGGGGGACGAGCCGACGCCGGCATGGCCGCGGTGATCGCCGACTCCGGGCTCCCGTGGGTCCTGATGCATTGGCGACCGTCGGACACCGAAGCCGACGGCGACCGGCACTTCACGCACCGCAGCGCGGACGCAGGCGGCTACCGCGACGTGGTGGCCGAAGTGTCCGGGGAGCTGCTGGGCCGGGTCGACGCGGCCGTCGCGGCCGGGGTGGATCCGGATCAACTCGTGCTGGACCCCGGTCTGGGATTCGCGAAGACGGCGGAACACAACTGGGCACTGCTGCACGCTCTGCCCACCCTGGTGGGTCTGGGTTTTCCGGTGCTGATCGGGGCCTCTCGCAAACGCTTCCTCGGCACCCTGCTCGCCCGCGACGGCGTCGATCGGGAGCCGGACGGGCGCGACGTGGCGACCTCGGCGATCTCGGCGCTGTCCGCGGCAGGCGGTGCGTGGGGCGTGCGTGTACACGACGTCGCGGCCAGCCGCGATGCGGTGGCGGTGGCCGCGGCCTGGCGCGACGGTGGCGACCGAGCCCCCCGCACGGGCGCGGCCGCGGTGACGAAAGGATTGACGGATGGCTGATCGGATCGAGCTGCGCGGCCTGCGTGTGCGCGGCAATCACGGCGTCTTCGAGCACGAGCGTCGGGACGGCCAGGACTTCCTCATCGACATCACGCTCTGGCTGGATCTGCGGCCCGCGGCGGTGAGCGACGAACTCTCCGACACCGTCGACTACGGGGCGTTGGCGCAGCTGGCCCACGACATCGTCGCGGGTGCGCCACGGAACCTGATCGAGACGGTGGGCGCGCAGATCGCCGACGAGGTGATGACCGACGAGCGGATCTCCGCGTGCGAGGTGACCGTGCACAAGCCGTCCGCGCCGATCCCGCTGGCCTTCGACGACGTCGCGGTGGTGACCCGCCGGTCGTACAAGTCGGCGCCGGGCCGGGCGGCACGATGACCGGCCGGCCGGGGGCCAGCCGCGTCGTCCTGTCGGTCGGCGCCAACCTCGCCGAGCGGGACGCCCGGTTGGCGTCGGTGATCGCGGCCCTCGGCGACCGGCTGGTGGCCGCCTCCGACGTGTACACCACCGCGCCCTGGGGCGGGGTGCACCAGGACGACTTCCTGAATCAGACACTGATCGCCGAGGCCGACCTGAGCCCGGCCGACTGGCTGGCGTTCTGTCACGACTGCGAACGCGCCGCCGACCGCACCCGCGAGGTGCGGTGGGGGCCGCGGACGCTGGACGTGGACGTGATCTCCGTCGAGGTCGACGGTGTGGCCGTGCGCTCGGACGATCCGGACCTGACGTTGCCGCACCCGCGGGCCGCCGAGCGGGCTTTCGTCCTGGTGCCGTGGCTGCAGATCGAGCCGGACGCGCGGCTGTGGACGCCGACCGGTGAACGCGCGGTGACCGATCTGCTCGAGGCGCTGCCCGCGACGGAGCGCAGCGGTGTGCGGCGTGCCGAGGCGACACGATGACGATGCCGAACGGGACCGACCCGCTGCCGCCGTCGGACGACGACGAGCACAGGCTCGGTCCGACGCGGATCCGCGACCTGGCGGCCATCGCCGTGGTGGCCGGTCTGCTGATGTGGGTGTTGGCGCGCTATTACTACGGACTCCTGCCGTCGTTGCCGTGGCTGGCGGGCATCTCGCTGTACGTGCTGGCGGCGCTGGAAGTGGTGATCGGCTTCCTGGTGCGCGCCCGCGTGTCCGGCGGTCGCGTGGGGTCCGGCAAGGGGCAGGTGCACCCGATCAACGTGGCGCGGTCGGTGGCGCTGGCCAAGGCGTCGGCGATCCTCGGGGCGATCGCGCTCGGAGGCTGGCTGGGCATGCTGGTCTACCTCATCGATCGCCTGCACATCGACGTGGCGGCGGCCGACATGCCCGCGACCATCGTCGGCGCGGTCGGCGGGCTGGTGCTCGCGGCGGCGGCGTTGTGGCTCGAGCATTGCTGTCGTGCGCCGGACGACCCCAGCCCGGACGCCACCGACGCCCCGCCCCACCCTGTCTGACCGGACCGCGACCGGGCGGGTTCTACGGCGACTCTCCGCAGGCCGCTGCCCGGAGTCGGTGTGACGGCCAGGTAAGTTGGCCAGCATGACCAGCACAGACAGCGCAGATCGGGCGACCCGTCGTACGCCGCGACGGGGAGCTACGCCGTCGGACGCGGGAACGGGTGGAGGCGGTCGTAAGGCCGGGGCCTCGAAGGCCCCGAACGCGAAGACGAACTCGCAGGTGTCGCCCGCACAGTGGCTGATCGGGCTGTTCATCGTGCTGGCGCTGATCTCGAGCCTCCTGATGGTGCTCGGCAAAGACATCTCGATCACCGGCTCGCTGGCGGTGATCGCGGCACTGTGGGCCGCGGTGATCGGCGCGGTCCTGGTGACCAAGTACCGCAGGCAGGCCGACGTCGCCGAGTCGCGCAACCGCGATCTGCGACTGGTGTATGAGCTGCAGTTGGAGCGGGAGATCGCCGCGCGCCGCCAGTACGAGGCCGAGGTGGAGACCGCCGTGCGGCAGGAAGTGGCGCAGGAGACCAACGAGGAGTTCGAGGCGCTCAAGACCCAGGTGCTCGCATTGCGAGCCAGCCTGGAGAAGTTGCTCGGCAATCCGCTGCCGGAGGTGCCGCTGGCGCTGCGCCCGGAACGCCGTCGGGAACTGGGTTCGGGACTGGTCGGTGCCGGCTACTCCGAACTCGGCGATCTGACCGATGATCGGGTGGCCGCGAACCTCGACTTCGAGTCCACCGCGCCGCCCGCGGAGCCCGGCCGGCACGCGCCGGCGCCCACCGAGTACGAGTACGACAGTGCCGAGGACGCCCCGTCGGCGGTGGAGATGACCGAGATCATTCCGGTGGTCACCGATGAGGCGCCGGCCGCCGATTACACCGCCTCGGAGTACGAGTACACCTCGTCCGAGTACACCGCTCTGGAGTACACCGAGACCGCCGCCGCGGGCCCCGAGTACGGCGAGCAGGAGTACGTCGAACAGGCTTACGGCGAGCAGGAGTACGTCGAACAGGGTTACAGCGAGCAGGGTTACGGCGAGCAGGGTTACGGCGTCGAGCAGCAGCAGTACGGCGCGCAGCAGCAGTACGTCGACCAGCAGTACACCCAGGCGATCCCGCAGCAGTCCGGTCGCCAGTACGCCGACGCCTACGACGCCGCCGCCTACGAGCCGCCGGCGTCCCCGGTCTCGCCGGTGCCGCCGGTGCCCGAGGTGCCGCCGATGCCGACTCGTTCGCGCCGCGCCGCGGACGACGACGGTGCGCACTCGGCCGGCCAGCCCGCCTCCGAGCTGTTGAATCGTCTGCGGCAGGGCAGTGGCGACGCAGGTGGCGGCCGCCGCCGTCGCTGAGCCCTCCCCGGCCTCCGGTGCCGTCGCACGCGTGCCTCGCGCACGCTGCGGCGGCACCGTTGTCTTCGGACGTCGCGGCAGCGGCGTTCTCCCTGTTCGCGCGGGTTCGAACTTCCGGACCGGAACCCCTCTTCGGTCACTGACCTGGCGGTTCCGGATTCGTTTCCCCTCGGGGTGCGCGCGGCTTCCTAGCGTGTGCGGTGAGAGATCTGCGGGTGGCGCGGATCGACGTGGCGCGCGGTCGCGGGCCACGTCGCTGCCAGGGAGAGTGGGGGTCGGAGCGATGGCGGACGAACGTCGGTCCTGGTGGACGCTGACCAAACTGATCGAGGTCGCGATGCTGCTCGCCGTCCTACTCGTCCTGGTCGGCGCGTAGCCCGCACCCCGTCGGGGCAGTCGTGCTGTTCGCCCAGGTCACGGTCTGTCCGGATTCCGGACCGGAATCCTTCCTTAAGTCTGTGAACTGCAGGTTCGGCCTTTCGGTGCAGTTCGGGGGAGATGCGGCTTCGTAGCGTCTTCGGTGAGGGATCGGCGAGTCACGCCGGTCCGATGTCGACTCACTGGAGAGTGATCATGAAGGTTCGCAAGGCCGTTCTGGCCGTCGTCGTCGGGGCACTGTCGGTGTCGGGTCTGGTCGCCGGTTCGGCGAGCGCCGCCACGCACCAGACCCGGGAGGGGCTGGCGATCGAGCTGTCGGCCGCGCAGCAGTCGGTCCGCAAAATCGCGCCGCTGGACTCGTCGCCGCTGTCCGGTGAAGCGTTGCTGTCGTCGAATGTGCGCGCTGCGGTGAAGAACATCGGTGACAAGAAGGTGCGTGCGACGCTGGAGCTGGGCTACCAGATCGGCTACCCGGTGTCGGTGGCACCGGACGGCGTCGCGATCACCGCGCACACGCCGGAGCTGAAGCTGTCGAGCGGGGTCAACGCGAAGCTGGCGCCGGATGTGGCGATCAACGGCACCGGCGGCGGTCTCGCACTGGGCGAGGTCGGGTTGGAAGCCGGTGCCGAGGCCACCGTGATCCCGTCGGCCGATCTGGAGTTCAAGGTGGAGGCCGGGAAGATCAAGACCGTGACGCTTGCGGAGATCGCGATGACCAAGCCGGTCGCCGACATCGTGCTGTCGGGCGTGAACCTGAACATGACCAACGCGCTGGGACCGATCAGCGTGCGTCCGTTCGCGAAGATCTCGGTGACCTCCGAGACCGGCGTGTACGTGTACTACGCGTACGGCGCGACGACCCGCATCTGACGGGTCCGGCGGTCGGGCCACCCTCCGGCCCGCCGCACCGAGATTTCGGGTGGGCACCTTGCGGTCGGGGCAAGGTGCCCACCCGGATTCATCGGAAGCTGCCGCACTAGCGGGTGCCCCGCACTTCGCTCTCGGATCGCCAGTTTTATGTCCTCGGAGGTACCGCTGAGGGGCCCTTTCGGACATAAGAGTCCGCGGGTCGGCGGTGGGCACGGAGACGGCAGGATTTCTTGTACGCGGGGCGGATCCGGGATGAGCGCTTCGGGTGTGATGTCGGTCGCGCCGGTGGTCGTGAGCCTGTCGGCGGACGGTGTCGGCTGCCTATTCTGACGGGGTACGAGCCTTCTTGTCGGGGGACGGCTCATGGTCCGCGAAGCGAAGACATGACATTTTCTGCCGCACTACGAAGCCTGTGGGCTGCCGCGGGCGACCCCACGTTGAAGAACGTCAGCGCCGCGGTCGCCGCGCGCGGTCGGCCGGCGGGCATCACCGTGAGCCGCAGCCTGGTGGCCCGGCTCAGCGACTGGCGCGCCGGCCGCCACCTGCCGCGCGAGTTCGAGGGCGTTCTGCTGCTCACCATCGCCGAACTGCTGGACCGGGCCCGGAAGCGCGACGCGCTGGCCGGGCTCCCGGTGCGGATGGAGCAGTGGGAGGAACTCTGGCGGCAGGCGCGGCTCGCCGAACTCACCCGCGACGTGGAGAGCCCCTATCCGGGGCTGGCGGCCTACGGGCCGGATACCGCGGCCCGCTTCTTCGGCCGGACGGCGCAAGTCGAGGCGGTCACCGCGCTGGTCGACGAGGCCCTGTCGGAGGGCGGCGGTGCGGTAGCTCTCGTCGGCGTGTCCGGTTCGGGGAAGTCGTCGCTGCTGGCCGCCGGCGTCCGCCCCGCACTGCTCCAGCGGGGCATGCGCGTGGTCGCGATGACACCCGGCGTCGATCCCGACCGGGAACTGTCGCGCGTGCTGGCCGAAGCCGAGGGCGAGGAAGCGGCCGGGCCGCTGACGGTGATCGTCGACCAGGCCGAGGAACTGTTCACCGTGGCCGACGGCGCGGACCCCGCGGCCTTCCTGGATCGCCTGATCGGGCTGACCGAGGCCGACGACGAGTATCCGACCGCGGTACTGATCGGCCTGCGCGCCGACTTCGTGGGTGAGTGGCTGGTCTATCCGCGGTTGCTCGAGGCTCTGAACAAACGGACGTATCTGCTCGGCCCGATGAGTCGCGACGATCTGCGTGACGTGATCACCAGCCCGGCCGCGAGCGTCGGGGTGAAGCTCGAGCCGGGCCTGGCCGAGCGGATCCTCGTCGAATTCTGCGGACCGAACCTGCAGGACTACGACGCGGGCGCGTTGCCGCTGCTCAACCACGCACTGGCGACGCTGTGGGGGCATCGCACCGGGAACCGACTCACCCTGCGCGCCTACGAGAACTCCGGTGGCGTCTTCGGGTCGCTCGGCGACACCGCCGAACAGATGTGGTCCGGGCTGACGCCCGAGGTCCGAACGGCCGTCAAACAGCTGCTGCTGCGGCTGGTGCACCTCGACGACTCCGGTCGCAACACCCGCCGCTACCGCGCCCGAGGCGAACTCCTCACCGGCGACACTGCGCAGCGCACCTCCCGGGCAACGGCACTGGACGAATTGCTGGCCGCGCGCCTGGTGGTGGTGGACGGCGACGACCGGGTCGGATTCACCCACGAGATCGTGATGCGGTCCTGGCCGCGCCTGCGCACGTGGATCGACGAGAACCGCGCCGACCTGCTGGCCCGGCAACAGCTGGAGGCCTCCGCCGATACGTGGTCGGAGTCCGGCCGCGATCGCAGTCTGCTGCTGCGTGGGGCGTCGCTGGCGCGGGCTCGGCACGCGGCCGCCACCGGGGAAGTGTCCGCGGCCGCCTGCGCCTTCGTGGCCGCTGCGGACCGGACCGAGCAGCGCACCGCACGGCTGCGGCGCACGGCGATCCTGGCGCTGGTCCTCGCAACGGTGCTCGGACTGACGCTCAGTGTCGTCGCCTATCGCGCACGCAGCGAAGCGGTCGCGCAACGGACCACCGCGGAACTGGGCAGACTCGTCGCCGAAGCAGATCGGCTGCGCGACTCCGATCCGACGATGTCCGCACGCCTCACCCAGCTGGCGCGGGACGAGGCACCGTCGGACTCCGCCGATTCGCGACTGGTGGCGACCGGCGCGCTGCCGCTCGCCATGCCGATCCGCACCGACAGCGGCGCGGTGTACACCGTGGACGTCAGCCCGGACGGGAAGCGGGTGGCCGGCACCGGATCCGACGGCGCCGCACGGATCTGGACGATCGACGACCCGGACGCCGACCCGCTGGTGCTCACCGGCCACACCGGCTTCGTCACCTCGGTGGCCTGGTCCGGGGACGGCTCGGCGCTGGCCACCACCTCCGACGACGGCACCGCGCGGATCTGGTCCCTCACCGACTCGGGCGCCGCCGAGACCGACCCGACGGTGCTGCGCGGACACGACGGACGCGTGGTCTACGCGGCGTGGGCGCCGGACGGACGACGGCTGGTCACCGCGGGCATGGACGGCACGGTGCGTGTCTGGGACACCGCGACCGGCGCGCAGCTCGCCGAACTCGACGGGCACACCGCCGACGTGCGGACGGTCGCATGGAGTCCGGACGGGACACTGATCGCGTCCGGCGGATCGGATCGGACCGCCCGACTGTGGGACGGCGCGACGTATGCGCCGCGCGGCGTGATCGACGGACACCGCGACACCGTGCACGCCCTGGACTTCGCCGACGACTCCGCCACGCTCGCGACCGGCTCCGACGACGCCACGATCCGGCTCTGGAACGTGACCGATCCGGCCGCGCCCGCGCTCGGCGGCCCGATGATCGGACACACCGCGCCCGTGTGGTCGGTGGGCTTCAGCCCGGGTGGCCGGCGCCTGGTGTCGGCGTCGGTCGACGGCTCGGCCCGCGTCTGGAGCGTCGCGCAGCCGGAACTGCCCGTCCAGCTGGGGCCCACGCTCGACGGCGCCGGCAGCTCGGTGTTCTCGGCCACCTTCACCCCCGACGGGCGCCGCGCGGTGACCGCCGGCGCCGACGGCACCATCCGGATCTGGACGCTGCCGACCACGGTCCTGGCCGGGCACACCGGCCGGGTGATCGCACCGTCGATCGCCGCCGGGCGCATGCTCACCGGCGGTGCCGAGGGCACCCTGCTGCTGTGGTCGTCGACCGATCAGGCCGCACCCGCGCTGCTCGCGTCGACCACCACCGCGCGCCGGGCCCGCATCGATCAGATCGCGCTGTCGCCGGACGGTCGGCTGGCCGCGGCCGCGACGTCGGCGAGCACCGTGCAGATCTGGCCGATCGACGACGCCGGCCGCTTCGGCGCCTCGACGACGGTGCGGGTCGACACCCTCGACCAGCAGCGCGTCTCGTTCGCACCGGCCGCCACGCACACCGGTGACCAGCTGATGCTGACCGGTGACCGCGACGACTCGTTCGCGCTCTGGCGGGTGGCACCGGACGGCGCGGCCACGCGGGTCGGCGCACCGCTGGTGCACGGTTCGGCCGGCACCTGGGCCACCGCCGCGGCCTGGAGTCCGGACGGCCGGCGCCTGGTCACCACCGGTGTGGACGGCGTGCTCACCCTGTGGGACGTGGCCGATCCGGCGCATCCGCGCAAGCTCGGCATCGGCGAGGCCGATCCGCGCCGGGCGATCAACGCCCTCGCCTGGGCGGGCGACGTCGTCGCGTCCGGCGGGGACGGCGGGCTGGTGCAGCTGTGGCGCGTCGAATCCGACGGACTGTCGCTGCTGGCGACCCGGCACCAGGCCGGCGGCGGCACGGTGCGCACCGTCGACTTCGCCGACGACGGCCACCGCCTGATCACCGCGGGCGACGGCCAGACCATGGTGGTGTGGGACACCGCCGACCCCGCCGAACCGCGGCAATGGGGCGAGCCGCTCGGCGCACCGGGCGCCGGGCGCTGGTACGCCGCCGTGCTGCCCGACGGCGACGCCGTCGCGGTGGGCGGGGACCGGGGCGCGCTGACCGTCGTCGTGCTCGATCCGGCCTACGCCGACACCCGGATCGACGACGCATCCCCGCCGCTCACCGACGCCGAACGCGAGCATTTCGGGATCCGGTGAACCCGGTCACACTGACCTGGCATCGCCCGCGTCACGCGCCTATCGTTGCGGTGTACGTCTGGTACCCACGCTGGTGGGACTGGAACTGCTCTGGAGGACAACGGTGACCACACCCATCCCTGCCCCGCGCTTGACCGTCGGCATCTGCTCGACCGGTCGCGTGGGCACCGCGCTCGGCGAGGCCCTCGCCGCCGCGGGACATCGGGTGGTCGCGGCACACGCACCGTCGCCGGCCTCCCGCGAGCGCGCCGAGCGCCGCCTCCCCTCCGCCCGACTGGGCACCGTCGACGACGTGGTCGCCGCCGCCGAACTGGTGCTGCTGGCCGTTCCCGACACCGAACTCCCCACCGTGATCGATCAGGTGGCCGCCGCGCTGCGGCCCGGCCAGATCGTCGCGCACACCGCGGGCGCGCACGGCGTCGACATTCTGGATCCGATCGCGCAGCGCGGCGGCATGGTCCTCGCGATCCATCCGGCGATGACCTTCGTCGGCGGCACCGAGGACACCGAGCGGCTGTCGTCGTCGTGCTTCGGCATCACCACCGCCGATCCGTTCGGCGACGCGGTGGCCGCGGCGCTGGTCCTGGAACTCGGCGGCACCCCGGTGCGGATCGACGAAGCCCAGCGCACCCTATACCACGCGGCGCTGGCGCACGGCGCGAACAATCTGATCGCCCTGATCACCGACGCGGTGACGGCCCTGCAGGCCGCGATCGACGGACCGCATCACCTCGCCGCGCAGGCGACGGTGGACGGCGGCGCGACGGGTCTACCCGAGCAGATCCTCGGACCGCTGGTGCGCGCCTCGCTGGAGAACGTGCTGAACCTGGGGCCCTCGGCGCTGACCGGCCCGGTGGCCCGCGGCGACCGCGCCACCGTGCAGCGACACCGCGGTGCGCTGGAAGAACTGCCCGACCCCGGCGTGGCCCTCGGCTACCGGGTGCTGTCCGCGCGGGCGGCCGTCCAGGCCGGCGCGCCCGCCGATCTGCTCGACTCGATTGAGGTGAAGTGAGTGACGACGATTCTTGAGGCCTCGCAGGCCCCGTACACCCCCGGCGCGTTGACGGTGCACCGCGATCCCGCGGAACTGCACCGCGTCAGCATGGCGCTGCGGGCCACCGGCAAGCGCGTCGCGCTGGTGCCCACCATGGGCGCGCTGCACGAAGGCCACCTGCAGCTGGTGCGCACGGCCAAGGGCCGCGGCAACACCGTGGTGATCGTGTCGATCTTCGTCAACCCGCTGCAGTTCGGTGCCGGCGAAGACCTCGACGCCTACCCGCGCACCTTCGACGAGGACTGCGCCAAGCTCGCCGCGATGGGCGTCTCGCTGGTCTTCGCGCCGACCGTCGCCGGCATGTACCCGAGCGGCCCGCGCACCACCATCCACCCCGGTGAGGCCGGTCGCATGCTGGAGGCCGCGCAGCGCCCGACGCACTTCTCCGGCATGTTGACCGTTGTCAACAAGCTGCTGAACATCGCCGCGCCGCACGCCGCCTACTTCGGCGAGAAGGACTACCAGCAGCTGGTGCTGGTGAACCAGATGGTCACCGACCTCAACATGGACGTCGAGATCCACGGGGTCCCGACGGTCCGCGAGGCCGACGGTCTGGCGATGAGTTCGCGCAACCGGTACCTGTCGAGCCAGGAGCGCGAGCTCGCGACCACCCTCTCGGCGGCCCTGCTGGCCGGGGCGTACGCCGGCGAGAAGGGCGGACCGGCGGCGCTGGCCGCGGCGCAGGCGGTGCTCGCCACCGTGCCGGAGATCGACGTCGACTATCTGGAACTGCGCGACCGTTCCCTCGGCCCCGCGCCGGAGACCGGAGACGGGCGCCTGCTGGTGGCGGCGCGTCTGGGTCAGACGAGGTTGATCGACAACGTCGGCGTCGACATCGGCGGAGTGCGCCGAGCCTTCGACGACGACGCCCAGGAAGAGTTTTTCGCAGCGGGCGCGCACGCCCGCGGAGATGAGGATTAAGCCAATGTTCCGCACCATGATGACGTCCAAGATCCACCGCGCCACGGTGACCCAGGCCGACCTGCACTACGTCGGCTCGGTGACCATCGACGCCGATCTGCTCGACGCCGCCGGTCTGCTCGAGGGCGAGCAGGTCGCGATCGTCGATATCAACAACGGCAACCGCCTGGAGACCTACGCGATCGCCGGTGAGCGCGGCAGCGGCGTGATCGGCATCAACGGCGCGGCCGCGCACCTGGTGCACCCGGGCGACCTGGTGATCATCATCGCCTACGGCATGCTCAACGAGGCCGAGGTGGCTGAGTACGCGCCCAAGGTGGTCTTCGTCGACGAGCAGAACCGTCCGGTCACGCTCACCGACGATCCGGCCGACGTGCCGGCGGGCTCGGGCCTGAAGGATCCGCGCCGGTTGGTCGACGTGTCCGCCTGATGCTCCTCACGGTCGACGTCGGCAACACCAACATCCACATCGGGGTGTTCGCGGGGGCCGGCGACCATGCTTCACTGGTGCGCGACTGGCGGATTCACACCCGGCCGCACCTGAC
The DNA here is from genome assembly GCF_039542465.1 of Gordonia alkaliphila. Taxonomy (NCBI): domain Bacteria; kingdom Bacillati; phylum Actinomycetota; class Actinomycetes; order Mycobacteriales; family Gordoniaceae; genus Gordonia; species Gordonia alkaliphila. Next base: position 78,383 of record NZ_BAABIE010000001.1, read on the forward strand.
CGCCGACGAGCTGGCGCTGACGCTGCGCGGGCTGCTCGGCGACGACATCGAGCGGGTCACCGCGGTGGCCGCGCTGTCGACCGTGCCGTCCCTGCTGCGCGAGATACGGGTCATGGTGACCCGCTACTTCGGTGCGGGTCCGCACCTGCTGCTGGAACCGGGCGTGCGCACCGGGATCCCGCTGCTGGTGGACAACCCGAAGGAGATCGGCACCGACCGCGTCGCGAACGCACTGGCCGCGCATGCGCTGTTCCCGGACCAACCGATCGTGGTGGTGGCCTTCGGGACCGCGACGGTGATCGACGCGGTGTCGGCCAAGGGCGAGTTCCTGGGCGGCGCCATCGCGCCCGGCGTGAACCTGGGCGTCGAAGCCCTCAGCGAGCACACCGTCACGGTGCGCAAGGTGGAACTGCGGCCGCCGCGCAGCGTGGTCGGCAAGAACACCGTCGAAGCCCTGCAGTCGGGCATCCTCTTCGGGTTCGCGGGACAGGTCGACGGCCTGGTGACCCGGATCCGCGAAGAGCTTCCGGGGTTCGACGGCCCGGACGTCGCGGTGGTCGCGACCGGCTTCCTCGCGCCGCTGATGAAGGACGAGTGCCGCACCCTCACCGACCACGCGCCGTCGCTCACACTCGACGGCCTACGCCGCGTCTACGAACGCAGTCGTACCCGGCGCCCCTAGCTCGTCGAAGGGTAGTCGACGCGCACCCGTAGGCGCGGTTGCTGGTCGGCGCCGTCGTCGACCAGCTGGTCCCACATCGCGTCGGCCATCGGCTGCAGGAACAGTCGGCCCAGCTGCTGCATCATCAGGCTCACGGTCTGCTCGGCCTCGCTGCGATCCGGTGACGCGATGCCGGCCGCGCGGAGTTTCACGATCTCGCTGCGCGTCAGCTCGGTGAGGCGCGTGAGCAGCGGATTCGCTTCCGTCGAGGGATTGAGCAGTACTCGGCGCATGTAGTCGACCATGGCGGGATTGGCGTCGAGCATGCGGTGTACCGCGAGGTTACGGGCATCGGACACCGCGCGCGGGTCGCCCTGCGTCGGCACCGTCGCCAGCGCGCGCACGTGATAGTCGACGATCAGATCCTCGACGGCATCGCGCAGCCCCTCCTTGTTGCCGAAGTGGTGCTGCACCAGGCCCACGGTGACCCCGGCGTCGGCCGCGATCGACCGCATGGACACCCGATCCTCGCCCTCCCGCGCGTACCGGGTGAGTGCGACGTTGCGGATCCGCGCCTTGGCGGTGAGGTCCTTCTCGTCCATCAGGGGGCCGGTCATCGGTGTCCTTCCAATCTGCTGCGATGGCAGCCTACCAAGGCTTTACGTCGTGATAGTTTGCTATACGCTCGTATAGTGTTGATCGACACGAGGGAAGGCGCAGGGATGAACACGCGAGAAGCAGTCATCGTCGGAGCGGTGCGGACGCCGGTGGGTCGACGTGGAGGTGCGCTCAGCGCCTGGCACCCGGTCGACCTGATGGGCGAGACCCTGGCCGCACTGGTCGAGCGCACCGGAGTGGCGCCGGCCGACATCGACGACGTGATCGTCGGCGCCGTGCTGCAGCACGAGGCGCAGTCGGGCAATCTGGGACGGCACGCGGTGCTGGCCGCGGGCCTGCCCGAGTCGGTGCCCGCGGTGACCATCGACCGCCAGTGCGGTTCAGGTCTGCAGGCGGTCAGCTTCGCCGCGCAGGCGGTGGCCTCCGGCGCGCAGGACGTGGTGGTCGCGGCGGGCGTGGAGTCCATGTCGCAGATCCCGATGCCGCCCGCCATGGTGCCGGGCGCACCGCTCGGCCCGCAGTACAGCCCGCGTGAGCTGGCCCGATACGACGGCGGACTGATGGCGCAGGGCGCGTCGTCGGAACTGCTCAACTCCCGCTACGGGTTCACCCGCGAAGCGCTGGACGCGTTCGGCGTGCGCAGCCACGAGCGCGCCGCCGCCGCCACGGCCGCCGGGAAGTTCACCGCGCAGACGGTGCCGCTGCACGTCGATCCGGCCGACCCGTCGTCGCCCGTCCTCGACCGGGACGAAGGCATTCGCGAGAGTCAGGACCCGGCCAAGATCGCCGCGCTGAAGACCGTGTTCGCCGAGAACGGCACCACCACCGCGGCCAACTCCTCGCAGCTGGCCGACGGCGCGGGCGCGCTCCTCATCGTCGACCGCGCGTACGCCGAGAGCCACGGCATGACGCCGCGGGCCCGCTTCCTGGCGACGTCGGTGGCGGCCGCCGATCCGATCATCCAGTTCACCGCCATCCTCGACGCCTCCGAGAAGGCGCTCACGCGGGCTGGCCTGACCGTCGACGACATCGACCTGTTCGAGGTCAACGAGGCCTTCGCGGGCGTCCCGATGCTGTTCGCGCAGCACTTCGGGATCGACGACGACAAGCTCAACGTGAACGGCGGCTCGGTGGCGGTGGGGCACCCGCTCGGCTCCACCGGTGCGCGCATGCTGACCGACCTGCTGCACGAACTCGAACGACGCGGTGCCCGCCGCGGCCTGCTGACCATCTGCGAGGCCACCGGCACCGCCAACACCACCATCATCGAACTCGTCTGAGTTCCTCGACCGATCCACCGACACGAAAGTTTCTCCGAGATGACCAAGCTCTTCCCCGAATACATCGCGCCCTGGCAGACCGAGGAGCACGGCGACCTGCGCAAGCACGCCGCCGCCTTCGTCGCCAAGGAACTGACCCCGCACCAGGACCGCTTCGCGCGCCAGCACGAGGTGGATCGCGACGTGTGGAACCGGGCCGGCGACGCCGGACTGCTGCTGCTCGACGTGCCGACCGAGTACGGCGGCTCCGGCGGCGACTTCGGCCATGAAGTGGTGGTGCAGCAGGAACTGGCCTACGGGCTGGACACCGCGCTCGGCTACGCCGTGCACTCGACGATCGTCGCCCACTACATCAACGCGTACGCCACCGAGGAACAGAAGAAGCGCTGGCTGCCGCTGTGCGCGAGCGGCGAGAGCGTGCTGGCCATCGCGATGACCGAGCCGGGCACCGGGTCGGATCTGCAGTCGGTGCGGACCACGGCGATCCGCGAGGGCGACCACTACGTGGTCAACGGCTCCAAGACCTTCATCTCCAACGGCAGCCAGTGCGACCTGCTGGTGATCGTCGCCAAGACCGATCCCAGCCTGGGCGGCAAGGGAATCTCGCTGCTGGTGGCCGAGACCAAGGACCTGGCCGGCTTCGAGCGCGGCCGCGTGCTGGAGAAGATCGGCCAGCACGGTCAGGACACCCGCGAACTGTCGTTCACGGACATGAAGATCCCCGCGGCGAACCTGCTCGGCGGCGTCGAAGGCCAGGGCTTCATTCAGCTGATGAGTCAGCTGCAGCGCGAGCGCCTGATCATCGGCGTCGGCGCGGTGGCCGTGGCCGAGACCGCGGTGGCCGAGGCGATCGCCTACGCCAAGGAGCGGACCGCCTTCGGCAAGCCGATCCTGAACTTCCAGAACACCAAGTTCGTGTTGGCCGAATGCAAGGCCGACGTGCTGGCAGGCAAGACGCTCATCGATCACTGCGTCGCCGAGCAGATCGCCGGTCGGCTGGATCCGGCGACGGCCTCGATCGCCAAGCTGTGGGGCACCGAGAAGCAGAAGGAAGTGGTGGACCGCTGCCTGCAGATCTTCGGCGGCTACGGCTACATGATGGAGTACCCGATCGCGCAGATGTACGCGGCCACCCGGGTGCAGACCATCTACGGCGGCACCAGCGAGATCATGAAGGAACTCATCGGGCGTTCGCTGTGACCGAGCCGGTGCGCCTCGGTGGGCGCGACCTGGTGGTCGGCGCCCGCTACCGGTCCGGCGCCTACGAACTGACCGAGGAAGCGATCGTCGACTTCGCGCGGCAGTGGGATCCGCAGTACTTCCACGTCGACGTGGAGGCGGCGCAGGCCAGTCCGTACGGCGGGGTGATCGCCAGCGGCATTCAGACGATGGCCGTGATGCAGCGGCTCACCGTGCAGGAGGTCTACACCGGCTGGCGGGTGATCGCCGGGCGCGCGCTGCGCGAGGTGGAGTTCCTGCGTCCGGTGCGCCCCGGTGACGCACTGCACGTCGAGATGCGGGTCGACGCGGTGGAGATCGACGAGGAACGCGACCGCGCCGACGTCACGACGGTCAGTGAACTGATGGCCGGCGACCGGGTGGTGCTGCGGTCGGTCACCGCAGTGGTGGTGCACGCCTGAGGTCGCCGATCATGTCGTGAGACTGGTGCGCTTGGTGTCCTCAGGCCACCAAGCGCACCAGTCTCACGGCGCAGTCAGCGATGCGGGTGGGCCAGCAGGAGCTCGCAGTTGCGGTCGGCGGCCTTGCCGATCCGTTCGGCGTCGTAGTGCAGGTCGTTGAACGACAGTTCGCGGTACAGACTGGCCAGTCCGGTGGGGGACAGGTCGTCCTCGTCGGCGGTGTACGGGCTGTCCGCCTCCAGCAGCGGCGTGAAGATACTGAGGGTGCCGTCGCCGTTGTCGGTGATCTCCAGGATGCGGGCCAGCTGCGGAAAATCGATGTGGCTGGCGGTGTTGATCTCCCAGAAGCTGTTCTTCTCGGTGGCGCCGCGGTGCGCGATCATCTCGTTCTGGTGGGTGTGGCCGTTGACCCAGGCGATCAGGTTCTTGTGCTGCTTGAGCACCGCCACCAGCTCCTCGCCGAGATACTGCTTCTCGCCGGGGGTCTCCGGGTTGGGGAGCGTGGCGGTCATCGTCGTCGAGGTGTGGTGGCTGAAGACCAGCACCAGTTCGTCGCTGAACTCACGCAGCTTGCGCTCGATCCAGCGCAGCTGCTTCTCGCCCATCGAGCCGTCGGAGATACCGAGGCTGTTGCACGTGTTCATCGCGATGCCGCGCACGCCCGGCGCGATCTGGAACGAGTACCAGGTGGGACCGTCCGGGTCGCGGAAGCCGTGGCCCACCGGACCCGCGCCCTTGATCGCCGGATTGAAGTGGCTGCGGACGAACTCCCGCGGGGTGAACGGACGACGCCGCGCATCCGGGGTCACGTCGAACGCCGGCCCGGTGATCCGCAGCTGCGCCAGCAACGGCCCGAGGGCGGCGGGATTCGACGTCATGGCGCCGGCGATCTCGGAGACTGCGGGGTCGCTGCCGGGCAGGTCGAACTTCACCGACGACAGGTACATCCAGTCGAGGAAGCCGTTGGGCACGGTCCCGAGGAACTGTTCGTCGTGATTGCCGAAGACGGCGTACCAGGGCGCGTCCAGGCCGGGGCTCTGGAGGGTGCGCATGGCGGCGCGCAGGTAGCCCGGGATCTGCACGAAGCCGCGGTCCTTGTAGATGTCGCGCGAGGCGAGCTCGGGCCGCCAGTACAGATCCGAGCCGAGCGCCTGGACGCCTTCGAAGCGGTCGCGGGCGCCGGTGTTCGGGGTCACCGAGCCGCCGGACAGCAGCTTCTGGAACCAGGTGAGCTCGATGAGCTCGTGGTTGTCGGTGTTGTCGCCGGTGCTCACCACGCAGTCGAAACGACGACCGGTGAACGGTCCGGACGCCACCTGATTGATCCGCTTGATCAGGGCGACGGCGCCCTGCGCGCCGAGCGCCTCCTGCGGGCGGAAGGCCGGACCCTGGATCGGGTGCACGTACTCGAACCGCGCGGGACTCTGCACGTCGGTGATGTGGATGTCGGTGATCTGGACGAACGACGCCAACGCCGTGCGGCGGCTGTCCCGGCCGGACCGGGCGGCCGCCAGTTCCTGCCGGACGTACAGCGGCCAGCCCGCGCCCTCGGTCAGCTTGCGGTAACCGCCCTTGCGGGCCTTGCCCGGCACCGCCACCCGATCGAGGGTGGTGCCCGCGGCGTTCGCACTGTCGAGGGCGCTCGGCTCGGCGCGAACCAGGCCCGCGGCGCCGCTGGTCGCGGCGACCGCACCGGCTGCGGCTGCGCCCGCGGCCAGGAAGGTGCGGCGGGAGACGCCGTCGTGCGCGCGGGGATCCGGTGAATGTGACATGACGGACACTCTAACTGTCGGCGAACGCCGGGGGCATCGAACCTGGCCGGCGGTATTAAATTCGGCCTGACGTAAACCTTGGGTCGGCCGGAAAGCTGTGGCAGACTCGACGTCGTGATCATGAGTTGTCCGGAGTGTTGTCAGCGCTGAAAGCGCAGTCGCCCGAGCGTCGCAGCAGCGGCCCGGGTCGATGGAAACCTCCCACTCATTCTTCGATCACCTCCAGGACTTCTCTGATGCTCACGCTCGACGCACCCGTCACCACCGTCGTCTCCATCGCTCCCGAACCCGCGCCGCTGTCGGTGCCGACCGCGCACTACCGGACCGCCCTCGCCGACGGCGCCGTCGTCGTCGATCTGCGCGACGACACGGACCGTGCCGCGCACGGCGCCCTGATCGGGGCGCTCGCCCTGCCACTCGACGAGGCGCTCGACGCGTTGACGCCGGGGACGCCGGAAGCGTTGCGGGCCGCGTCGACGCAGGCGCAGTGGCTCCTCGTGACCGACGACGGCTACGACGCGGAATGGCTGGCCTGGCACCTGCAGGCCCGCGGCGTGCGGCGCGCGCGCTTCCTGCTCGGCGGTCATCGGGCCCTCCGCGCCGCCGGCGTCGGTCTGGCCGACACTTCCGACGCGCACCTGTTCTTCTCCTGACCCGCACCCGCCCCGGCGGGTGGGAATTGGCGGCGTACCAGCGGCGGGCCTACCCTGATATCTCGTGAGTGACCAGGCGCCCCCCACAGACGATCAGACCGACGATCAGACCCCCGAGCAGCTGCGGATTCGACGCGAGAAGCGTGCGCGGATGCTCGACGAGGGCTTCGAGGCCTACCCGGTGGGCGTCGCCCGCACCCATACCCTCGCCGAACTGCGCGCGCAGTACGGCGAGCTGGAGGCCGGCACGGAGACCGGCGTGCGGGTCGGGGTGGCCGGCCGCGTCATCTTCCTGCGCAACAAGGGCAAGCTCTGCTTCGCCACGCTGCAGGAAGGCGACGGCACCAAGCTGCAGGCGATGATCAGCTTCAACGGTGTCGGCGAGGAGTCGCTGGCCCGGTGGAAGTCCGACGTCGACCTCGGCGACATCGTCTTCGTGCGCGGCGAGATGATCAGCTCGCGCACCGGTGAGCTGTCGGTGATGGCCGACCACTGGGAGATGGCGTCCAAGGCGCTGCGTCCGCTGCCGGTGGCGCACAAGGAGATGAACGAGGAGTCGCGCGTCCGTCAGCGCTACGTCGACCTCATCGTGCGCCCCGAAGCCCGCGAGATCGCGCGCCTGCGCGTGGCCGTGATGGCCGAGCTGCGCAAGTACATGACCGGTCGCGACTTCCTCGAGGTGGAGACCCCGATGCTGCAGACGCTGCACGGCGGTGCCGCGGCGCGTCCCTTCGTGACCCACTCCAACGCCTTCGACATGGACCTGTACCTGCGCATCGCGCCGGAACTGTTCCTCAAGCGCTGCGTGGTCGGCGGCATCGACAAGGTCTTCGAGGTGAACCGCAATTTCCGCAACGAGGGCGCGGACTCCACCCATTCGCCCGAGTTCGCGATGCTGGAGACCTACGAGGCCTACGGCGACTACAACGACTCGGCCACCATGATGCGCGAGCTGATCCAGGCCGTCGCGATGGGCGCGGTGGGCACGCTGACGCCGACGATGGCCGACGGCAGCACCTACGACCTGTCCGGCGAGTGGCTGACCATCGAGATGTACCCGTCGCTGTCGGAGGCGTTGGGCCGCGAGATCGTTCCGGAACAGACGAGCGTCGAGGAACTGCTGGCCATTGCCGACGAAGTGGGTCTGGAGGTCCCGAAGGACAAGGGCTACGGCCACGGCAAGCTCGTCGAAGAGCTGTGGGAGCACCTGGTCGGCGCCAAGCTCGACCAGCCGGTCTTCGTCCGGGACTTCCCGGTGGAGACGTCGCCGCTGGTGCGCGCGCACCGCAGTGTGCCCGGCGTGGTGGAGAAGTGGGACCTGTACGTGCGCGGCTTCGAGCTGGCCACCGGCTACTCCGAGCTGATCGACCCGGTGATCCAGCGAGAGCGGTTCGTCGACCAGGCACGACTGGCCGCGGCCGGCGACGACGAGGCCATGGTGCTCGACGAGGAGTTCCTCACCGCGATGGAGTACGCCATGCCGCCGACCACCGGCACCGGCATGGGCATCGACCGCCTGCTGATGGCCCTCACCGGCCTCGGCATCCGCGAGACCGTGCTTTTCCCGCTGGTCAAGCCGCGGGCGGACTAGCTTTCCGGCCCACTAGATAAGGCGAGCGACGACGCCGCGGGCACCGCCCGCGGCGTCGACGCGATGCCACGTCGGGCCCGGGGCCTGCAGTGCCGCGGTCTGCGCGCGGGCGACGTCGGCGTCGGCGTCCGACGCGTCCAGGCCGCGCGCGGCGATGCGGGCGATCCGCTCCTGTTCGCTCAGCTCCAGCCAGACACCGAGGAAACGCGCGTGGGCCGCGGTAGCGGCCTCGGCGATCCGGTCCTGCTCGGCGGCGCTGCCGAAGACCGCGTCGCCGATCACGCTCATGCCGCCGTCGAGCGCGGCCGCGGCCAGCCGTTCCAGCTCGCCGTAGACGCGGGCACTGGCCTCCCGCGTGTAGCCGGTCGCGGGCAGTCGGTCGAACACCGCCACCCCGGCGAGACGTTTGCGCAGCACGTCCGAACGGAGGATGCGCGCGCCGGGCGCCGCACCCATCGCATGGGCCACGCCCCGCGCCACCGTCGACTTGCCGGTGCCCGACGCCCCGCCGATCGCCAGCGCGACGGGCGGGACCGGATCGAGCAGCGATGACGCCAACGCCAGGTATTCGAGCGCCGGACCGACCGCCCCGGCGGCCGCGCTCACGTGGGCGCGCACCGTCGCCCGGATGCTGAGCAGCAGCGGCAGCAGCCGATAGCCGTCCTCGTCCCGACCGGAGGCGTCGAAGTAGGCGTTGGCGACCGCGTTGGCCTCGTGCCGACGGCCCCGCTGCCACAGGTCCATGAGCAGGAACGCGAGGTCGTAGAGCACGTCGGTGGTGGCCAGTTCCGGATCGAACTCGAGGCAGTCGAACGGGACCGGGACGTCGTCGAGGACCACGATGTTCGCCAGGTGCAGATCCCCGTGCCCGCGGACCACGCGGCCCGCGCGGGCGCGCGCGTCGAGAAGGTCGGCGTGCTCGGCGATCAGCGCGCGTTGGCGGTCGGTCAGCCACTCGGCCTGCGCCGGCGGCAGGATCTCCGGGAACCGGGACATGCTGCCGAGGTTGCCGACCACCACGTCGAGCAGGCGGGCGGCACCCTCGAGGTCGTCGCTGACCTCGGCGACGGCGTGCATGTGCACCAGCTGGTCGGCGAGGGCGGCCAGGAGGGCGTCGTCGAGCCGGTCGTCGTCGGCGTACTGCGCGCACAGCGCGTCGTCGGGGAAGCGGTCCATCTCCAGGACGTAGTCGATCGGGTCACCGGGGCCGTCGAGTTCGACGCCCGCGTCGGTGCGGGTGATCGCGTGGACGCCGCGGTACAGCTGCGGCGCGGTGCGCAGGTTCAGCTCGTACTCGTCGGTGAGGGCCCGACGGCGGTCGGCGATGCCGGAGAAGTCCAGGTAGCGGTAGGTCACCGGCCGCTTCATCTTCCACGCGCGATCGCCGTTGAGGACGATCACCGCGCCGTGTGTGACGATGTGCTCGGTGGTCGCGCCCGGATCGAGGGCGTCGGCGCGGCGGAGAAGGTCGACGAGCGGTGCGCCGGGGTCGACGTCCGACGGATCGGGTGCGTTCTGCATGGGAAATTGCCAGTTCTGTCCGATGAGGTGATTGACTTCCATTGTTACGCAGTCGAACCGGAGCGAAGCGAGGACATCATGTGGGCAGGATTGGGCCCTTCGCTCCCGATGGCCATGGGCTTGGCATTGAGCCCGGTGGCCGCCACCACGGCGTTGGTGCTGTTGCCCGCGCCGCGCGGACGGATCAAGACCCTGCTCTTCCTGGCCGGCTGGTACGCGGTGCTCTTCGCGGTGATGGCGCTCGCGATGGTGTTCACCGACGCCGCCGACGAGGACGATCCGACGGGCACCGCCGAAGGGATCGACATACTCCATCTGGTGTTCGGCATCCTCTTCTTCCTCCTCGCCATCGCCGCGTGGATCAAGCGGCCGGCGCGCGATCGGGAAGACGGCGTTCCGCTCGAGGGTGAGGAGGCCAAGCCCGGGATGATGGCGCGACTCGACGGACTGGGTATCTGGGCCTGCTTCGGCGTCGGCGTCGCCGAGGCCGTGCTGATCATCAAGAACATCCCGCTGGGCGTCAGTGCCGGTGCCACGCTGGGCCGCGCGGATCTGTCGACCGCGGGCGGTCTCGGCACGGTGGCGATCCTCACCGCGGTGGCGAGCCTGAGCATTCTGATCCCGCTGGTGGCGGTGCTGATCGGCGGCAGCCGCGCGACGGGCTCGCTGCGCCAGGCACGTGCGTGGATCGAAGCGCACATGACCGCCATCACGCTGGTGGTGCTGATCGTGTTCGGCACGATCTTCCTGGGCGAAGGCCTCAACCTCGCCGGCTGACCGGCCGCAACGGCTCGGTCGGCGCGGCGGGTGCCTCAGCGCAGTTCGCGTTTGAGGATCTTGCCGGACGCGTTGCGCGGGAAGGCGTCGACGAACACGATCGAGCGCGGCACCTTGAAGTTCGCCAGGTGCTCCTTGGCGTAGGCGAGCACCTCGGTATCGGTCACGACCGCATCCGGGCGGCGCGTCAGGTAGGCCTTGCCCACCTCGCCGAGGCGGGGATCCTCGACGCCGACCACGGCCGCCTCGGTCACGCCGGGCACGCGCAGCAGGACCTGTTCCACCTCGGCCGGGTACACGTTGAACCCGCCGCAGATGTACATGTCCTTGAGGCGGTCGGTGATGGTGAGGTTGCCGCGCTCGTCGAGGACGCCGACGTCGCCGGTGTGCAGCCAGCCGTCCGGGTCGATGGTCTCGGCGGTGGCCTCGGGGTTGTCGAGGTAGCCGCGCATCACCATCGCGCCGCGGGCCAGCACCTCGCCGCTCTCGGCCAGACGGATCTCCATGCCGTCGTAGGCGCGCCCGCAGGTGTTGGCGACGGTCAGCGCGTCGTCGTCGGGACGGCAGGTGGTGATGAAACCGCTGGTCTCGGTCTGCCCGTAGGCGGTGATCACGATGTCGATGCCGAGCTCGGACTGCAGGCGTTCGACCAGCACGACGGGCACGATGGTGGCGCCGGTGACCACCAGGCGCAGGCTCGACAGGTCGTACCGAGCGCGCTCGGGGTCGTCGAGGATGGTCTGGAAGATGGTGGGTGCTCCCGGGAAGACGGTGATCTTCTCGGTGTCGACGAGCCGCATCGCCTCGGTGGGGGAGTAGACGGCCAGCGGCAGCATGGTGGCACCGAACAGCAGGCTCGGCAGGATCCCGGCCTTGTAACCGAAGGTGTGGAAGAACGGGTTGGCCATCAGGTAGCGGTCGCCCGGCGTCAGTCGTCCGTTGGCGCCCCAGCCGTGCGCGCCGGCCACTGTGTGCCGGTGCTCGGCCAGTACGCCCTTCGGGGCACCGGTGGTACCCGAGGTGAAGAGGATGTCGCTCAGGTCGTCCGGGGCGACGGCCTCGGCACGACGATGCGCGGTGGCGATCGCGTCGTCGTCGGCGCCGCCGAGGAAGCTGCGCCAGCCGAGCGCACCCTCCAGGACGTCGTCCGACGATCCCAGCGGGACACCGATGACGGTGCGGTTCTCGGCGATCGGCGAGGCGAGCACCTCGGCGAGGCGGTTGATGCCCGCGAACTCGTCGGCGGCCACGACGACCAGTGCGCCGGAACGGTCGATGATGTCCTGCGCCTCGCTTACCGTGTACCGGGTGTTGAGCGGCACCAGCACGGCGCCGGCGTAGTGGGTGCCCAGCGCGGCGACCGGCCAGTGGTGGCTGTTGGGCGCCCAGACGGCGACGCGGTCGCCGGGCTCCACGCCGAGGCCGACGAGTGCGCCCGCGAACGCCGCGACCTCGTCCGCGAGCTGGGCCCACGTCAGGTCGACCGGCTCACTCCACTGATGGTCGCGAACGGCGAGGTCGTTCGGCCACTGCGTACGTGCGCGATGGAGTGCGGCGGGTGTGGTCATCGGACTCGGCAGCATAAGCAAAACCTAGCAAATGCTTGGTAGGTTAAGCTAGCGACATGACCGCACAGAGTTCGTCGATCGACCTCGCCGATCGCAGTGTCGACCTCGGCAAATGGGCCGACGCCACGCCGGACGCCGCCGCCGTGTTCACCGCCGCGGTGCGCGACTGGCTCGCACAGAATCTGACCGGGAGGTTCGCCGATCTGCGCGGACGCGGCGGGCCGGGCAGTGAGCACGAGTTCTTCGCCGAGCGCCTGGAATGGGATCGGCATCTCGCCGCCGCCGGCTGGACCTGCCTCGGCTGGCCCGTCGAGCACGGCGGCCGCGGAGCCACCATCGAGCAGCGCATCCTGTTCCACCAGGAGTACGCCCGCGCGAACGCCCCGGCGCGCGTGAACCACCTCGGCGAGGAACTGCTGGGACCGACGCTCATCGAGTACGGCACGCCGGAGCAGCAGGCGCGCTTCCTGCCCGGCATCGTGGGCGCCACCGAACTGTGGGCCCAGGGCTACTCGGAGCCGGGTGCCGGCAGCGACCTCGCCGGTGTGGCCACCTCGGCCGTCCTCGACGACGGCCGGTGGGTGATCAACGGCCAGAAGATCTGGACCTCGCTCGCGCACCTGTCGCAGTGGGCGTTCGTCATCGCCCGCACCGAGAAGGGTTCCACCCGGCACCACGGACTCAGCTTCCTGCTGGTGCCGCTGGATCAGCCGGGCGTCACCATCCGGCCGATCCAGCAGATCACCGGCACCAGCGAGTTCAACGAGGTCTTCTTCGACGACGCGGTGACCGACGCCGACCTGATCGTCGGCGCGCCCGGCGACGGCTGGAAGGTCGCGATGGGCCTGCTGCAGTTCGAGCGCGGCGTCTCCACGCTCGGCCAGCAGGTGGGCTTCGCGCGCGAACTGGAGAACCTCGTCGACCTGGCGAAAGCCAATGGCGCCGTGGACGATCCGGAGATCGCGAGCCGCCTGCGTCGCGCCAAGGTCGGGCTGATGGTGATGGAGGCCAACGCTCGCCGCACCCTCGCCGGCGACATCGTCTCCGAAGCCGGCGCCGCCTCGGTGGCCAAGCTGCTGTGGGCCAACTGGCACCGCGACCTCGGCCAGCTCGCCATCGACGTGGTCGGTGCGCCCGGGCTCCTCGGGCCGGACCAGACCTCCGAGGGGCGCGTCAACGACATCTACGACCCCGAGCACGTCGAACTCGACGAGTGGCAACGACTCCTGCTGTTCACGCGCGCCGACACCATCTACGGCGGCTCCAACGAAGTGCAGCGCAACATCATCGCCGAGCGCGTGCTCGGCCTTCCCCGAGAGGCCCGCCCATGAGTTCCGATCGTCCCGTTTCGCCGCTGGCCACCCCGCCCGAGGAGATCGGCGGCCACAACCTGCTGGCCGGCAAGAAGGCCGTCGTCACCGCCGCGGCCGGTACCGGCATCGGTTTCGCCACCGCGCGCCGCCTCCTGCTCGAGGGCGCCGACGTGCTGATCTCCGACTTCCATGAGCGTCGCCTCGGCGAGACCGCCGAGACCCTCGCCGCCGAGTTCAGCGCCGATCGGGTCAGCACCTTCGTCTGCGACGTCTCCAGCACCGAGCAGGTCGACGCCCTGATCGACGCTGCCGCCGCGCAGCTCGGCCGCATCGACGTGCTGGTGAACAACGCCGGCCTCGGCGGCGAGACCCCGGTCGCGGACATGACCGACGAGCAGTGGGACCGCGTCCTGGACATCACGCTCACCAGCACCTTCCGCGCCACCCGCGCGGCGCTGCGCTACTTCCGCGACGCCCCGCACGGCGGCATCATCGTCAACAACGCCTCGGTGCTCGGTTGGCGCGCGCAGCGCGGCCAGGCCCACTACGCGGCCGCCAAGGCCGGCGTCATGGCGCTCACCCGCTGCTCGGCGGTGGAAGCGGCGGACTACGGCGTGCGCATCAACGCCGTCTCGCCGTCGATCGCCCGCCACCCGTTCCTGGCCAAGGTCACCAGCGACGAACTGCTCGACGAGCTCGCCTCCCGCGAGGCCTACGGCCGCGCCGCCGAGGTCTGGGAGATCGCCGCGACCATCGCCATGCTGGCCTCCGACTACACCACCTACCTGACCGGTGAAGTGGTCTCCATCTCCAGTCAGCGCGCCTGACTTCCCAACCCTTCTGCTGCTGAATCCTGTTGCTACCGAGGAGCTTTCCTGATGTCTGACACCCGCACTTCCGGCCCCCAGGCCTACATCGTCGACGCGATCCGAACCCCGGTCGGCAAGCGCGGCGGCGCCCTCGCGGAGGTCCATCCCGCCGATCTGGGCGCCCACGTGATCTCGGCGATCGTCGAGCGCACCGGCATCGATCCGGAGGTGGTCGACGACGTGGTCTTCGGCTGCGTCGACACCATCGGCCCGCAGGCGGGCAACATCGCCCGCACCGCGTGGCTGGCCGCGGGCATGCCGCTCGGCGTGCCCGGCACCACTGTCGACCGGCAGTGCGGTTCCAGCCAGCAGGCCATCCACTTCGCGGCGCAGGCCGTGATGAGCGGCACCCAGGACGTGGTGCTGGCCGGCGGCGTGCAGAACATGAGCGCCATCCCGATCAGCCAGGCCATGATCGCCGGACAGCAGTTCGGCTTCACCACGCCGACCGCCGAGTCGAAGGGCTGGACCGCGCGCTTCGGCCACGCCGAGATCAGCCAGTTCGTCGGCGCCGACATGATGGCCAAGAAGTGGGACATCTCCCGCCGGGAGATGGAGGAGTGGGCGCTGCAGAGCCATGAGCGCGCCTTCGCCGCGATCGCCGAAGGGCGATTCGACAACGAGATCGTGCCGGTCGGCGACTTCGCCGTCGACCAGTGCCCGCGCCAGTCGAGCCTGGAGAAGATGGCCACCCTGGACGTCCTGATGGAGGGCTCGGATCTGACCGCGGCGATGGCCTCGCAGATCTGCGACGCGGCGTCGGCCACCCTGGTGGTCTCCGAGGACGCGCTGGAGCGCTACGGCCTCACCCCGCGCGCCCGCATCCACCACATGACCGTCCGCGGCGACGATCCGGTGATGATGCTGTCGGCACCGATCCCGGCCACCAAGCACGCACTCGCCAAGACCGGCATGTCGATCGACGACATCGACGTCGTCGAGATCAACGAGGCCTTCGCGCCGGTGGTGCTGGCCTGGCTCAAGGAGACCGGCGCCGATCCGGCCAAGGTCAACCCGAACGGCGGCGGTATCGCGCTCGGCCATCCGCTCGGCGCGACCGGCGCCAAGCTGTTCGCCACCATGCTCAACGAGCTCGAGCGCACCGGCGGCCGCTTCGGTCTGCAGACCATGTGCGAGGGCGGCGGCACCGCCAACGTGACCATCATCGAGCGGCTCGGCTGAGCGCTCGATCGGGACCCGTAACAGGACTTATGTGATCTGCTTCATGCCTGCGGTAGCATGAGAGACGAAGGCACTGTTTTGTCCCAGGGCCTCACTATCAATCACGGGGAAACGTGGAGGGTCGAATGACCAAGCCTGCAGATGTGACCGTGCGCGCCGGAGACAAGGTGTCTTCTGAGGCGCACACCATGACCGAACTGCTCGAGATTCAGCGAGCCGCATTCCTGCGGGACGGCATTCCCGACGTGCGCACGCGCGTCGACCGGATCAACCGTCTCGGCCAGCTGCTGCTCGACAACGAGAAAGCGATCTGCGAGGCGCTCGACGCGGACTTCGGCACCCGCCCGCGCGAGCTGTCGGTGGCCGCCGACATCGCCGGCACCATGATCGACCTCACTCACCAGCGTCGCCACGTGGCCGAGTGGATGGCCGAGACCAACGTCGCCAAGCTGCAGGGCATGCTGGGCTTCAAGCAGCGTCTGCGCCACGACCCGCTCGGCGTGGTCGGCGTGATGGGGCCGTGGAACTTCCCGCTGAACCTGACCTTCGTGCCCGCCGGTTCCGCGTTCGCCGCCGGTAACCGCGTCCTGATGCGCCCGTCGTCGATCACCGCGAAGACCACCGATCTGATCGCGAGCCTGGCACCGGACTACTTCAACGTCGACGAGCTCGCGGTGATCACCAGCAAGCACGGCGGCGGTTCGGAGTTCGCCAAGCTCGACGTGGACCACATGTTTTTCACCGGCTCGCCCGAGGTGGGCGCCTCGGTGGCGCAGGAGGCGGCCAAGCGGCTGACCCCGGTCACCCTGGAGCTCGGCGGCAAGAACCCGGCCGTCGTGGACCCGGACACCGACATCACCGAGGCGGCCAACTTCCTGGCCGACGCTCGCATGATCAACGGCGGCCAGGTGTGCCTGTGCCCGGACTACGTCTTCGTGCCCGAGGGCAAGGTCGGCGAGTTCACCGAGAAGGTGCTCGCGCGCTGGACCGCGAACTACCCGACGATCGTCGAGAATTCGCAGTACACGTCGACCATCAACGACAAGAACTACCAGCGCATCGTCGGCCTGATCGACGACGCGGTGGAGCTCGGCGCCACCAAGCACCAGGTCGCGCCCGCCGGTGAGGAATTGCCGAACGCGGCCAAGCGGAAGATCGCCCCGACGCTGCTGACCGACGTCAAGGCCGGCATGAGGATCGAAGAGGACGAGGTCTTCGGTCCGGTGCTGACGGTGTATCCGTACCGCGCGCTGTCCGAAGCGGTCGACAAGATCAACGCGGCCGGCCACCCGCTGACCCTGTACTGGGTCGGCAAGGACAACGAGAACCTGCAGTACATCGCCGACCACACCCGCAGCGGTTCGATCAGCGGCAACGACTTCGGTCTGCACCTGGTCTCCGGTGGCCTGCCGTTCGGCGGCGTCGGCCGCTCGGGCATGGGCAACTACCACGGCGAGTTCGGGTTCCGGACCTTCAGTCATCCGCGTGCGGTGACGGTCTCGACCCTGCCGATCAAGTTCGCCGAGGTCATGGCGGCGCCGTTCACCAAGAGCGACGTCCGGATGACCAACGGCCAGCTGAAGTTCTGGAAGTTCCTGAACGGACGCGCGTCGCGCAAGTCGGCCCGCGGCTGACGATCGCTGTCCCGGCGCCCCGGCGAGTACTGCTCGCCGGGGCGCCGTGCTGTTCCGGGCTCCGGCTGTTCGACGCCTCCTGGGCCCCAAGCAAGCACTTGGTAGGGTAGTAGGGGAAAGGGAGGTGTGCTCATGGCGGGAAAGACGACCACCGGCGGATCGCGTCGCGACGAACTACTCGGCATCGCGGGCGAACTGTTCGCCGATCGGGGCCTGCGCTCGACGACGGTCCGCGACATCGCCGATGCCGCGGGCATCCTCTCGGGCAGCCTGTACCACCACTTCGACTCCAAGGAGTCGATGGTCGATGAGCTGCTCCGCGGCTTCCTGGACGAGCTGTTCGAGCGCTACCGCACCATCTCCGAGGCCGGCCTGTCGGCGGCTGACGCGTTGCGCCAGTTGGTGATCGCGTCGTTCGAGTCGATCGATGCGCGGCACACGGCGGTGGCCATCTACCAGAACGAGGCGCGGCAGCTGGCCGGCCAGGAGCGCTTCGAGTACATCGGTGAGCGCAACGTCGAGTTCCGTCACCTGTGGGAATCGGTGCTGCGACGGGGCGTCGACGACGGTGAGTTCCGGGCCGATCTCGACGTCGACCTGGTCTACCGCTTCCTGCGCGACACCGTCTGGGTGGCCGTGCGCTGGTACCGGCCCGGCGGCGGCAAGCCGGTGGACCTGGTGGCCGATCAGTATCTGTCGGTGGTGCTCGACGGGATCCTGCCCCGCCCGTGACAGTTCGGTTAATCACAATTTACTGATTAGTGGCTGTACTCGCGCGTAGGTTTGTGAGACAGCGCATACTGGGCCGCATGAGTGAACACGCCGCTGCAATCAGCACCCAGATCGACGACTGGCTCGCGGTCTACGACACCGCCGACTCCGACGCGGCCTACCTCCTCGTCGACCGGCACGACCCCGCCCGCGTCGCCTTCACCCAGATCGAGGTGGGCGCCGACGGAGAACTGCTCACCGAAGACCTCACCTACGGGCAGCTCGCCGACCAGTCGCGGCGCCTCGCGACCGCGCTCGCGGCGCGCGGGATCGGCTGCGGCGACACCGTCGGCGTGCTGATGGGTAAGCGGTCCGAGCTCGTGGTGTCGCTGCTGGCGATCGCCCGCCTCGGCGCGGTCTACATTCCCCTGTTCACCGCCTTCGCCACCCCGGCCATCGAGATGCGACTGACCGGCGGCGCCGCGAAGCTCGTGATCACCGAACCCAGCCAGGTGGACAAGGTCAAGGGTCTCGAGGGCGTCGAGACGCTGGTGGCCGGACCCGAGTTCGACGCGCTCATCGCCGACAGCGAGCCGCTCGCGGAGTCGGTCGCCGTGGGCGGCGACGGCATGCTGGTGCTGCTGTTCACCAGCGGTACCACCGGCAACCCGAAGGGCGTGCCGGTGCCGGTGCGCGCACTGGCCGGCTTCCACGCGTACATGCACTACGGCCTGGACGTGTCCGACGACGACGTCTACTGGAACGCCGCCGACCCCGGCTGGGCCTACGGCCTCTACTACGGCATCCTCGGTCCGCTGGCCATCGGCCAGCGGAACCTGCTGCTGCACGCGGGCTTCTCGCCGGAGGTCTTCGTCAAGGTCCTCGGCGAGCTCGGCGTCACCAACCTGGCGTCGGCGCCGACGGTGTACCGCAGCCTGTCCAACAACCCGTCGATCACCGGCTTCGGCCTGCGTCGCGCGTCGTCGGCGGGTGAGCCGCTGACGCCCGACGTGGTGTCGTGGGCGGTCGGCGCGCTGGGCTGCGAGGTCCGCGACCATTACGGCCAGACCGAGCACGGCATGTTCATCAACAACCACTGGCACGACGACGTGCGCAAGCCGGTGATTCCCGGCTCGATGGGCTTCTCGATGCCCGGCTTCACCTGCGGCATCGAGCGCGGTGAGATCGCCATCGACACCGCGGCCAGCCCGCTGATGTGGTTCACCGGCTACCTCGACGCACCGGAGAAGACGGCCGAGCGGTTCACCGGGCCCGACCGCACCGGCTGGTACCTCACCGCCGACGCCGGTCGTCAGGAGGAGGACGGTCGCTTCTACTTCACCGCGCGCGACGACGATGTGATCATCATGGCCGGCTACCGCATCGGACCGTTCGACGTGGAGAGCGTCCTGATCACCCACCCGTCAGTGATCGACGTGGCCGTGGTGGGCCGCCCCGACCAGCTGCGCGGCGAGGTCCTCGAGGCGTTCTGCGTGCTGGCCGACGGCGTGGTGGGCGACGACGCCCTCGAGCAGGAACTGCAGGTGCTGGTCAAGGAGGGCTTCGCGGCCCATGCCTACCCGCGCGCCGTGCACTTCGTCGACGAACTGCCGAAGACCCCGAGCGGCAAGATCCAGCGCTTCAAGCTGCGCCAGAACTAGTCGCTGCCGCGTCGGTTTCCGTTCCGCCCGTCGGTTTCGGTTGGGCCCGTCGTTCTAGAACGACGGGGCCGGCCGAAATCGGCAGGGGGAGCCGAAACCGGCGGGTCAGCGGCGGCGGGACGACGTGACGGTGAACTTGCTGTTCCGGGCGACCTGCCGGGTGGAGCCGATCATCTTCTCCAGGGACGGGCGGTACTGCAGGTGCGAGTTCCACACGCACCACAGTTCGCCGCCCGGGGCCAGGGCCCGCGCGGCCTCGGCGAACAGGTGCCGGGCGATGGCCGTCGACACCGCCGCGTCGTTGTGGAACGGCGGATTGAGCAGCACCAGTTCGGCGGTGCCGTCGGCGACGGTCTCCAGGCCGTCGGCGCGGACCACCTCGACGCGGTCGCTCAGCTGATTGGCGGCCGCGGTCCAGGTGGCGGAGTCGACGGCCGCCGCGGAACGGTCGACGGCCAGGACACGGAGGTCCGGGTTCGCCGTGGCGAGGGCGGCGGCGATGAGACCGGTGCCGCAGCCGAGGTCCACCGCGGTGGCGGTCTTGGGCAGTCGCGCCAGATTCTGGAGCAGGAACCGCGTGCCGATGTCGACCTTGGTGCCGGCGAAGACGCCGCCGTAGGCGGCCACCCGCAGGCCGATGTCGGGATGATCGGCGGTGCGAGGCCAGGCGCCGAGCACGGCGCGTGCCGCCTCCGGTCGGGCGCCGGTCGCGGTGAGCACGCGTGACTTCTGCCGGGCGTGACTGACGTCGACCCGGTCGAAGACGGTGCGCAGGACGTCGTTCATCGACACCGACATGTGCTTGATCCGGCCCGCGGCGATCACCGTGACGCTCGGATCGGCGAAGGCGGCGATCAGGCCCGCGACCTCGGCGAGTCGGTCCACCGACCGTGGCAGTCGCAACAGCACCGTGGTGGCCCCGGCGAACAGTTCCGGGCCCAGCGGCAGCGACGTGTAGCGGTCCGTCAGGCCGCGTGCCTCGGCGGCCGCGGCCAGCGCGCGTTCACCGGTGATCAGGTCCTGGTGGACGCGAATCTGCTGCGCCCCGCGCTCGGCGGCGCCCAGCGTGAGGGCGCCCGCGACGTCGTCGATCACCACGAGACGCCCGGCGGGCGTGGCCGCGATGACGGCGGCGGCCTCGTCGAGGAGCAGGCGGTCGGCGGCATCGGCATCGGTGGCGGGGGCGTCTGGGGTGGGCGGTTGCGCGGGGGATTCCACGATGCGGAGCCTACCGAGCCAGGGGCGTTCGGCGCCGACCGCGTCGGTAGAATCCGAGGGTGCTCGAGCGGTTCGGGCGGGGAAGGCGAAGGCATGCGACGACGGACCCCGATGGTGTGGAGTGCTGCGGTGGTGAGCGCGGCGACGCTGCTGGTCGGCTGCTCCGTCGACGGCTCCGCCGAGCGCGAACCCGGTGTCCCGGACGCCGCGGGTGCGACGACGTCGGCGGCCGCCACGAGCGCGGCTCCCAAGACTTCGACCGCGAAGACGTCGGCCGAGCAGAGTTCGGCGGCGAAGAGCTCCACCACGTCGTCGCGGACATCGTCGGAATCGGCTCCGTCGACGGCGAGCGGAGTGGCCGACAAGGCGATGACGATGAGCTGCGACACTTACAAGGGACTGACTCCCAGCGAGCAGAAGGAAGTGGTGGTCGAGATCGGCAAGCAGCTGAACAAGAAGCAGCTCGTCGAGAACGAACGGTCGTGGGCGATCGTCAACACCTTCTGCGCCGGCGGGCGGGTCCGCGACAGCCCGGGCGTGCGCGACTCCGAATAGTCGACCGACGCAACGCGACTGCCCCCGTTCCGGGAAACCGGAACGGGGGCAGTCGTTTTCGCGTGGCGCGGTGTGATCAGGCCAGTCGGGACAGCATGCCGAGGCGGTCGTGCGCCTGCGTCATCACCGACTGGATCAGCTCGTCGCAGCTGGGCAGATCGTCGATCATGCCGACCACCTGACCGGACGCCAGGACGCCGGCCTCGGTGTTGCCGTCGACCAGTCCGGCCTTCAGCAGCATCGGGGTGTTGCCTGCCATGATGATCTGCTGCCAGGTGCGGTCACCCGAGCTCTTCATGGTGCGACCGTCGCGGAGCATGGTGGTCCAGCGCATGCCGGTGAGCTGCTTGAACTCGTTGGCATTGCGCGCGGCGGCGATGAGAGCCTTGGCGCGCGAACCGCTTTCGAGCGCCGCCACCAGTTCGGTGCGCAGCACGCGGTGCGGCATGCCGTCGACCTTCACCGAGACCACGGTGTCTTGCAGACCCCGCTTGAGGTACTCCTGCTTGACGCTCTCCGGCACAGCCGAATCCGAGGTCAGCAGGAACCGGGTGCCCATCGCGATGCCGTCGGCACCGTAGGCCAGCGCGGCCACCAGGCCGCGGCCGTCGAAGAAACCGCCCGCGGCGATCACCGGGATCGACGTGGGGCCGTTCTGCCCGCCGAGGGCGTCGATCACCGACGGCAGCAGCAGCGAGGTGGCCACCGGGCCGGTGTGCCCGCCGCCTTCGCCGCCCTGCACGATCACGGCGTCGGCGCCCCACGAGGCCACCTTCACCGCGTGCTTGGCCGCACCGATCGACGGCACCACCACTGAGCCCGCGTCCTTGAGCTTGGCGATCAGCTCCGGCTTCGGGGCCAGCGCGAACGAGGCCACCTTCACGCCCTCGCGGATCATCAGATCCACCCGCTCGGGCGCGTCGGTCGCGTCGGCGCGCAGATTCACGCCGAACGGTCGGTTGGTGAGCGACTTGGTCTTGCGGATCGCTCCCTCGAGCTCGGCGTAGGTCATCGTCGCCGAGGCGAGGATGCCCAGGCCGCCCGCGTTCGCGGTGGCCGCGGTCAGCGACGGACCGGAGACCCAGCCCATGCCGGTCTGGACGATCGGGTACTCCACCCCGACCATCTCGGTGAAGCGGGTGGAGAGGGTGGCGGCTCTCATGCGCGGACCTCACGGTCGCGGAACGACCGCGGATCCAGATCCTCGCGGATCAGCTTGAGCTGCTCGGCGGTCGGGGCCGCGGTGACCGGGGCGGTGTCGAGATCGGCGACCGGGAAGCCGGTGTTCTCGGCGACCTGCGCAGGCGTGACGCCCGGGTGCAGGGACAGCGCCCGCATGGTGTGGTCGGGGCCGCCGAAGTCGAAGACGCCCAGATTGGTGACGACGCGATGGATGTTCAGGTCGTCGTAGGCCGGGTTCGCCGGATCCACCTTGTCGAAGCCGACGCCGCAGACGATGTCGACGGTCTCGGTGAACACGCGCGTGCTGTGCTTGGGCACCCAGTAGCTGGTCGCGTGGTTGATGGTGTTGCCGGGCGCGCCGCGCAGACCGAACATCTGGCGGGTCGGCTGCTGCAGCGGACCGAACGCCGAGAGGTTCTGGTTGCCGTAGCGGTCGATCTGGTTGGCGCCCATCACCACGTGGCGACGGCCGGAGGCCACCACGTCGAACACCTTGCGGAACGGCATCCAGCCTTCGACCGGGCCCACCTTGCCGATGGCCGGGGTGTCGGCCAGGATCAGCGCGTTGCCGTCGGTGATCAGCAGGTCCTGCTCATTGGTCAGCCGGGCCAGGCGAGCGCCCAGCAGCGGCATGGTGGCCATCGGGGAGGCCATGATCTCGCCCGCACCGGTGAAGATGTCCGCGCACGCGGTGACGCAGTACTCGGCCAGGGTGGCGTCGGTGGTGTTCTCGCTCATCGAGCTTCCTCCTGCTGTTCCGCGTGCCACGCGGTCACTTCGTTCTGGTAGGTGGCCTCGTCGACGTCGAGGAACCGCTGCTGGAAGGCGGCCCAGGTCTCCGGGTCGCCGGCGGAGGCGACGTAGAACTTCTGGAAGGCCTCGTCGCGGTCGTAGCCGCCGGCGAAGGTGAAGTGCGCACCGTTGGGGGCGTGCACCACGCGGTCGACGTTCATCCGGTTGACGATCAGGCGCTCGCGCGGCACGGCGTCGACCAGTTCGGCGGTGCTGACCAGCTGGTCCACCTCGACGTAGCGGCGCTCGGCGGCGGCCAGGTACAGGTCGTCGAAGTACGGGTCGATGCCGGTGTAGGCGGCGTTGCCGTGAACGTCGGCGATGTCCAGGTGCACGAACGCGGCGTCCAGCTTGAGCGCCGGCATGGCGATCAGCGTCTGGGTGCGGCCGTCGGCGTCCGGGTACGGCGACTCGATGGTCTTGAGCTCGCCCTCCCAGAAGGCCGACACGTCCGAGCCGAGGCCGGCGCGGATCGGCAGGAACGGCACGCGCGAAGCGGCGGCCTCCAGGCCGCACTTGATCATGCCCTCGTCCATCTCGCGCGATTCGATGGCGCCGGTGGTGCGGGCCTTGGCGAACCACGGGTCGTAGAACGGCGCCGAGTCCAGGGACACGAAGCCGTAGTAGGCACGCTTGACCTTGTCGGCCGCGCACAGCAGGCCGATGTCGGCGCCGCCGTAGGCCACCACGGTCAGATCCTTGAGGTCGGACCGGGCCAGGGCGCGGACCAGCGCCATCGGCTTGCGCCGACCGCCCCAGCCGCCCAGGCCGATGGTCATTCCGTCTTCCAGATCGCCGATGACCTCATCGAGCGAACTCGTCTTATCCCGCGCCATGGTCAGCGCTCTCCCTTCGGCTTGCCCGTTTCGACGTATGCGTCACGGTGCTCGTCGGCCACTCCGGCCAGGTTCAGTTCGTAGGTGTACCGCTGCTCCAGCAGGTAGCTCTTCTTCACATCGACCGGATCGATGTTGTTGATGGCGGCCTTGGCCGCGCGGATCACCCGGGTGTCCTTGACGGCGATCTTGCGCGCCACCTCGAGGGCGGTCTCGAGCAGCTGCTCGGCGGGCACCACGCGGTACACCGAGCCGAAGTGCTCGAGCTGCTCGGCGCTGATGTTCTGCGCGGTGAAGTACAGCGTCCGCATCATGTGCGTGGGCACCAGGCGGGCGAGGTGCGTGGCTGCGCCGAGCGCGCCGCGGTCCACCTCGGGCAGACCGAAGACGGCGCCTTCGGCGGCGACGATCACGTCGGAGTTGCCCACCAGGCCGATGCCGCCGCCCACGCAGAAGCCCTGCACGGCGGAGATCACCGGGACGGCGCAGTCGTACACGGCGGAGAAGGCTGCGGCGCAGCCCAGGTTGGCGCCGACGAGGGCGTCGAAGCCCTCGGTCGCCTGCATCTCCTTGATGTCGACGCCGGCGTTGAAGCCGCGGCCGGACGCCGTGAGGATCACGACGTGGGTGGTCGGGTCTGCTCCGGCGGCGAGGATCGTCTCGGCCAGCTCGAACCAGGCGGCGCTGGGCAGGGCGTTGACCGGGGGATAGTCGACATTGACGACGACGATGCCGTCCTCGGGACGGGCGGTGCTGATCGGCACTCCTGGGCTCCTTCCGGGGCTCCATTACGGCACCAAGCAAATGCTTGGTTGTTTGGTAGAGTAGCACCATGACTGAAGCTGTGCACGAGGCCGGACTCGGCCTCGCTGGTAAGACCGTCCTGGTCACGGGTGGTGTGCGCGGAGTGGGTGCGGGCATCGCGCAGGTGCTGGCCGACCTCGGCGCCCATCCCGTGGTGTGTGCGCGCCGCCCGGGCGACGTCGACTTCGAGTTCCTGTCGTGCGATGTGCGCGATCCCGACGCCGTCGCCGCGATGATCGCCGAGATCGTGGACCGTCACGGGCGGCTCGACGGCGTGGTGAACAACGCGGGCGGCTCGCCGTTCGCGATGGCGGCCGACGCCTCGGACAACTACACCGCCAAGATCATCGGGCTCAATCTGCTCGCGCCGATGACCGTGGCCCGCGCTGCGCACGCGGTGATGGTGAACCAGGACGGCGGCGGCGCGATCGTCAACGTGTCCAGCGTCAGCGGCCACCGGCCGTCGCCGGGCACCGCCGCCTACGGTGCGGCCAAGGCCGGGCTCGACAACCTGACCACCTCGCTCGCCGTCGAGTGGGCGCCCGCCGTCCGCATCAACTCGGTGGTGGCCGGTCCGGTGCAGACCGAGGCGTCCCACCTGCACTACGGCGACGACGACGGCATCGCCGCCGTCGGCCGCACCATTCCGATGGGCCGCCTGGCGCAGCCGGTCGACATCGGCAACGCGGTGGCCTTCCTGCTCTCGCCGATGGCGGAGTTCATCACCGGCTCCACGCTGACCGTGCACGGCGGCGGCGAGAAGCCCGCCTTCCTGGATGCCGCGAACGCCGGCAACGACGTCTGACAAGTTCCGTAAGAGAGAGTGGAAAACTTTGAGTAACAAGGGAAATGAAGGTCGGGTCGTCATCGTCACCGGCGCCGGCCAGGGCATCGGACGCGAGCATGCGCTCGCCTTCGCCGCCGACGGCGCGGCCGTGGTGGTCAACGACTACGCCGCCGACGCCGCGACCGCGGTGGCCGCGGAGATCGTGGCCGCAGGCGGCCGCGCGGTGGCCGCGCCCGGCGACGTGGCCGACTGGGCCGACGGCGAGCGCATCGTCGCCACGGCGATCGCCGAGTTCGGCGGCCTCGACGTGCTGGTGAACAACGCCGGCTTCGTCCGCGACCGCATGCTGATCTCGCTGTCCGAGGACGAGTGGGATTCGGTGGTGCGGGTGCACCTCAAGGGGCACTTCGTCCTGCTGCGGCACGCCGGTGCGTACTGGCGGAGCGAGGCCAAGGCGGGCAACGCGCGCCAGGCTCGGGTCATCAACACCTCGTCCGGTGCGGGCATCTTCGGCTCGGTGGGGCAGGGCAACTACGCGGCCGCCAAGGCCGCCATCGCCGAGCTGACCATTCAGGCCGCCGCCGAACTCGGCGGCTACGGCGTGACGGTCAACGGCATCGCCCCGGCCGCGCGCACGCAGATGACGATGGGCGCCGGCGACGCGATGGCCGCGCAGATGGCCGCGCCCGCCGACGGCTCGTTCGACTCCATGGACCCGGCCAACATCTCCCCGCTGGTGGTCTGGCTGGGCTCGCCCGGCTCCGCCGACGTGACCGGCCGACTGTTCGAGGTGGAGGGCGGCGTCATCACGGTGCTCGACGGCTGGCAGCGCGCCGCGTCGATCGACAAGGGTGCCCGCTGGGAGCAGGACGAGCTCGGTGCGGCGGTCGCCGACCTGATCGAGAAGTCCCCGACACAGGTCAAGCCCTATGGCGCTCGCTGACGACGACAAGGTCGCCGCGGCCAAGGCGTACGTCGATGCGCTGGTGAGCCACGATGCGACCCACGTGCGACTGCACCCGGACTGCACGCGCACCGAACTGGGGATCAAGACCGGACGCAGCGGCGGGCACATCGCCCGCAGTCTGACGTTCGGGCCGCAGTTCCGGCTCATCCATCAGGTCAGCGACTTCTCCGCGACCGTCGACGGCGATCGAGTCGACACCAGTTACCTGGTGCACGTGCAGCCGAAGTTCCTGCGGTTGTCCTCGCGGGTCACCGAGAGCTTCGACCTCGACGAGGTCGGGCGCATCACGAAGATCATCGCCACCTTCTCCGCGCCCGTTCGCGGCTGAGCGACCGACGACAGCGGCGCCGGAACCCCGATCGGGGTTCCGGCGCCGCTGTCGTTGTTCGTGGGCTCAGGCGCCGGGGGCGCGCACCACCATGGGGACGCCCGGGAAGTACATCGCCATCTCCGAGCGCGACTTGCGGAGCGCTGCGGTGCCGAAGCCGTGCTTGCGCTGGCCCGGACGGATCCAGATGCGGACGTCCACCTCGCCGTCGGACAGTTCGCCGAATACCAGGCCGACCTTGGCGTCGCCTTCGAGGGCCACGAGCCAGACGGCGTCCTCGTTTTCCACGCGCGCCACGCCCTTGGCGATCTCGTCGGACAGTGCGCCGGAGGGGGCACCGGAGCCGTCGGCTGCCAGGCCCAACTCCTCGGTCCGCTCGGACAGGATGTCCTCGTCGGCGTCGGCGGAGAACGGGCGGAGATCCAGGGTTTCGCCGGCGGCGGCCGGACGGTCGGCGGCGGTGAAGGTGATCGCGGCGTTGAGATCGTCGAGCTCGGCCTGGTTCTTACGGCGCTGATCCTTCGTGAGCTGGTGGAAGCTCATGTTCAGCACGGCTTCGACGCCGAGCGGCGAGGTGCCGAGGAGTTCGGCGATCGCGGACACGGCGGCGGCGCGGTCGTCGGAATCGACCACGACGTCGAGAACCTCGTGTCGACGCTCCAGTGCGGTGAGCAGAGCTTCGGTCATTTCACGTCGGGCGGTCGCCTTGTCCACATCAATCATGCTTTCGATCGTAGGCCGAAATCGGCTGGCGCGGTGGGCTTGTAGCGAGATGTTTACGTACCGCCCTATCGTCAAACTGAAACACGTTCTAGTGTGAATGCATGGCTGAGAATGTGACTCACGAGTTGACTGACGAGTACCTGCGAACGGGCGTGCACCTGGGCGACCTGATGGTGTCGGCGCTGAAGCGACATGCGGATGCGCAGGTGCTGAGCATCGGTGACCAAGATCTCACCGGTCGCGAGATGGCCGACGCGATCAGCCGGTATGTGCAGGCCTTCGAATCGGTCGGTGCCGGCACCGGCACCGCGGTGGGGCTGCTCGCGTTGAACCGCCCCGAGGTGCTGCTGGTCATCGGTGCCGGGCAGACGCAGGGCTGGCGACGTACCGCGCTGCACCCGCTCGGCT
The DNA here is from genome assembly GCF_039542465.1 of Gordonia alkaliphila. Taxonomy (NCBI): domain Bacteria; kingdom Bacillati; phylum Actinomycetota; class Actinomycetes; order Mycobacteriales; family Gordoniaceae; genus Gordonia; species Gordonia alkaliphila. Next base: position 106,434 of record NZ_BAABIE010000001.1, read on the forward strand.
CGCTCGACGACCACGCGTACGTGCTCAACGACGCCGGGGTCGCCACGCTGGTGATCGACCCGGTGCCCAGCTTCGTGGAGCGGGCCGTCGGCCTGCTGGAGAAGGTGCCCGGCCTGGAGCGGATCCTGACGCTCGGCCCGGTGCCGGCGGAACTGGCCGAGGTCGGCGTCGACATCATCGCCGAGGCGGACAAGTACGCGGCGCAGCCGCTGACCGCCAAGATCCTCGACCCCGAGCACGTCGTCTCCATCACCTACACCGGCGGCACCACCGGCAAGCCCAAGGGCGTTGTCGGCACCGCGCAGGCGATGGCCACCATGACGTCGATCCAGCTCGCCGAGTGGGAGTGGCCCGACCGCCCCCGTTTCCTGATGTGCACGCCGCTCTCGCACGCGGGCGCCGCCTTCTTCGTGCCGACCCTGATGAAGGGCGGCAGCATGGTGGTGCTGAGCAAGTTCGATCCGGCCGAGGTGCTGGCGACCATCGAGCGGGAGAAGATCACCGCCACCATGCTGGTGCCGTCCATGCTCTACGCGCTGATGGACCACCCGGACTCGAAGACCCGCGACCTGAGCTCGCTGCAGACTGTCTACTACGGCGCCTCCGCGATCAACCCGGTGCGGCTGGGCGAGGCCATCGAACGCTTCGGGCCGATCTTCGCGCAGTACTTCGGACAGTCCGAGGCGCCCATGGTGATCAGCTACCTCCGCAAGGACGAGCACACCCCGGAACGGCTGGCCAGCTGCGGTCGGCCGTCGGCCTTCCTGCGCACCGCGCTGCTCGACGACGAGGGCAATCGGGTCCCGCAGGGCGAGCCGGGCGAGATCTGCGTGTCCGGTCCGCTGCTGGCCGGCGGCTACCTGGGGCTGCCGGAGCAGACCGCCGAGGCCTTCCGCGACGGCTGGCTGCGCACCGGCGACGTCGCGCGCGAAGATGCCGACGGCTTCTGGTACATCGTCGACCGCACCAAGGACATGATCGTCACCGGCGGCTTCAACGTCTTCCCGCGCGAAGTGGAAGACGTGATCGCCGAGCATCCGGCCGTCGCGCAGGTCGGCGTGATCGGTGTGCCCGACGAGAAGTGGGGCGAGGCGGTGACCGCGGTGGTGGTGCTCCGCGAGGAGGCCGACGACGCCGGCCGCGCCGCGGTGACCGCGGCGATCCAGTCGGCGGTCAAGGACCGCAAGGGCGCCGTGCAGTCGCCCAAGACCGTCGTCTACATCGACGCGCTGCCGCTGACCGGGCTGGGCAAGCCGGACAAGAAGGCGTTGCGGGTACAGTTCGCCTGACCTACGAGTTCGCCTGACTCGCGGCGCCGCACGTCAGCTTCTGGGGCGTGCGGTGCGCCGGGGCGGCCCGGTCCGCACCGCCTGGCGGTGCGGGCTGTGTACGCCGAGCTGATGGCCGGTGGCCTCGAGCCAGTCGGCGATGGGCGTGGCGAGTTCACCGGTCAGCATCCGGCACATCGAGTAGGCGATGCGGGCGCCCTGGAGTTTGGCGAGATCAGCCTTGGGGCCGGCGTGCCGATCGTCGATCGTGGTGTGCCACAACGTCAGCCAGCGTTCGAAATGACGAGGCTCCAAGTGCGCGAGCTGGTGCAGCTCGCGGTGCGGCTCGAAGACGTTGTTGCGGTACTCGCCCTCTTTGAGGATCGCCTTGCACCAGAAATCGGTGATGGCGGGCAGATGCTTGGACAGGTCCATCTGCGCGATGTCGACGAAAACCGGGCCGAGCAAGTCGTCGGCGAAGGCCCGGTGATAGAAATCGCCGAGCAGCTCGACGACCTCGGCGCGGTCGGCGAGGTCGCGGGGGTCGGACCTGCTCATGCCTCGACCCTACGCGTGCGCGTCGGGCCGAGGCATGGGCGTTAAGGCCGTGGTTCGCAGACCACCACCGGGATGTCTCGCTCGGTCCATGCGTCATAGGTGTCGTAGTCGGCGTAGACGTCGACGAGCTTGGCCCACAACGCTTCTCGCTCCGCGCCGGTGGCGGTGCGGGCACGGAGGGGATACTTGTCGCGGCCGAGCTGGATCTCCACGTCCGGGTTCGCGACGAGGTTCAGATACCAGGCCGGGTGGTTCGCCAGTCCGCCCTGCGACGCGACGACGACGAAGGCGTCGCCCTCGCGCAGGTAGATCAGCGGCGCGGTCCGCGGCTGTCCGCTCTTGCGGCCCGTGGTGGTCAGCAGGCAGACCGGCGCGGGTTTGCGCAGGCCCGCACCGACCCGCCACCGGTTGCCGAGTCGTCCGCCGGACAGCCGGTACATGCCGGTGTTCAGGCGGGAGCCGACCTTGATGAGGGTCGCGACGATCGGGGAGTCCAGTTGGGCGGGTCGGTTCTGCGGGTCCATGGCGGTTAGATGCGCTCCAGAATCGTGGCGGTCGACAGGGCGCCGCCGGCACACATGGTGACCAGCGCGGTCTGCTGATCGCTGCGCTCGAGCTCGTGCAGAGCGGTGGTGATCAAGCGGGCGCCGGTGCTGCCGACCGGGTGGCCGAGGGCGATCGCGCCGCCGTTGACGTTCACCTTGTCCATGTCCGGGTTGTGCACGCGCGCCCACGACAGGACCACCGAGGCGAAGGCCTCGTTGATCTCGACGAGGTCGATGTCGGACATGCTCATGCCGGACTTGGCGAGCACGCGCTCGGTGGCCTGCACCGGGCCGTCGAGGTGGTAGTATGGCTCGGCGCCGACGAGGGCCTGCGACTTGATACGTGCGCGCGGGGTGAGCCCCAGCTCGCGGGCGCGGTCGGAATCCATGATCAGCACGGCGGCGGCGCCGTCGGAGATCTGCGACGACGTGCCGGCGGTGTGGATGCCGCCTTCGACGACCGACTTGAGCGCGCTGAGGGTCTCCAGGGTGGTCTCGCGCAGGCCCTGGTCGCGGTTCACGGTGAGCGTCTCGCCGGTGAGCTCGCCCTCGCGGGTGCGCTCGGGTGCGGTCATGGTCAGCACCTCGCGGTCGAACCGGCCCTCCTGCCAGGCGCGCTTGGCGTTCTGCTGGCTGCGCACGCCCAGGGCGTCGACCTCGGCGCGGGTGATGCCCCGTCGTTCCGCGATGCGCTCGGCGGCGGCGAACTGGTCGGGCATGTCGATGCTCCACGACTCCGGGCGACGCGGGCCCGCGTGGGTACCGACGTTGGCGCCGAGGGGCACGTGCGACATGCACTCGACGCCGCAGCTCATGCCGACGTCGATGGCGCCGGTGGAGATCAGGCCGGCGATCAGGTGGGTGGCCTGCTGGGCCGAGCCGCACTGGCAGTCGACGGTGGTGGCACCGGTCTGCCAGGGCAGGCCGGCGTGCAGCCATGCGGTGCGGGTGACGTTGTTGCCCTGTTCGCCGACCTGCATCACGGCGCCGCCGATCACCTGCTCCACCAGGAGCGGATCGATGCCAGCGCGTTCGATCACACCGGTCTGAGCTGCGCCGAGGATCTCCGCGGCATGCAGGCCGGAGAGCCAGCCGTTGCGCTTGCCGATCGGGGTCCGTGCCGCTTCGACGATTACCGGGTCGCCCATGATGTGCCTTCCTGAAGGGTGGAAACTGAGAATATCCACAAAACTAGAACAGGTTCTTGTCACCTTTCAAGCAGTGTGGCACAGTCGTCAGTACCAAAACTGTAACCAGTTCTCATTCGGAGAACTGCCGGATGTGGATAGAGGTGGAGGCGTGACCCAGATGATGAATGGTGCCGCGGCGTCCGATTCGCAGGGAAAGTGCCCGTTCATGGAGCAGGAAGGTTGGGACTTCACCAATCCGGACCTGCTCGAACAGGGCATTCCGATCGCGGAGTTCGCCGAGCTGCGTAAGACCGCGCCGGTCTGGTGGAACGAGCAGGCGCCCGGCAAGGGTGGCGGCTTCCATGACGGCGGCTACTGGGTGATCTCGCGACACAAGGACATTCGCGACATCTCGAAGAACGCGGCCGACTGGTCGACCGCCGAGAACGGCGCGATCATCCGCTTCGAGGACGACATGTCCCAGGACCAGATCGACGTCACCAAGGCGATCCTGATCAACCAGGATCCGCCGGAGCACACCCAGAAGCGCAAGATCGTTTCGCGTGCCTTCACCCCGAAGGCCGTCGGTGCGCTGGAGGAGAAGCTCGACGCTTCGGCGCGCCGCATCGTGAAGGCCGCCGCCGAGTCCGGCAAGGGTGACTTCGTGCACCAGGTCGCCGTCGACCTGCCGCTCGAAGCCATCGCCGACCTGCTCGGTGTGCCCGAGGCCGACCGCGTCAAGCTGTTCGACTGGTCCAACTCGATGATGAACGCCGACGACCCGGAGTTCACCACCGACCCGATGACCGCGTCGGCGGAGATCCTCGGCTACGGCTACAACATGGCCGAAGCGCGTCGCAAGTGCCCGGCCGACGACATCGTGACCACCCTGGTCAACGCCGACGTCGACGGTCACGCGTTGGACGAGGCCGAGTTTGGCTTCTTCTTCATCCTGCTGACCGTGGCCGGCAACGAGACCACGCGTAACGCGATCACGCACGGCATGAACGCCTTCCTGGACAACCCCGATCAGTGGGAGCTGTTCAAGAAGGAGCGCCCGGCCACCGCGATCGACGAGATCGTCCGCTGGGCCACCCCGGTGAACGTCTTCCAGCGCACCGCCAAGAACGACGTCGAGATCGACGGTCAGCTGATCAAGAAGGGCCAGCGCGTCGGCCTGTTCTACGGCTCGGCCAACTTCGACGAAGACGTCTTCGACGATCCGTACACCTTCAACATCATGCGCGACCCCAACCCGCACCTGGGCTTCGGCGGCAACGGCACCCACTTCTGCGTGGGCGCCAACCTGGCCCGCATGGAGATCAGCCTGATGTTCAACGCGCTGGCCGATCTGGTGCCCGACATCACCAAGCTCGAGCAGCCGCGTCGTCTGCGCCACGGCTGGATCAACGGCATCAAGGAACTCCAGGTCGACTATGGCGTCAAGTGACGGTGTGGCGGCGCAGCTGCCGCCCTACCTGAACATCGATCGGGAGAACAACCCGGCCGTCGTGGCCGGCCGTCGCTCCCGCGAGGCCGTGGCCGCGCGGGACAAGGACGCATGGCTGGCGAACTTCGCGGCCGACGGGATCGTCGAGGATCCCGTCGGACCGTCGATGTTCGACGAGGCGGGCGTCGGTCACCGTGGCGCCCAGGCGCTCTCCGAGTTCTGGGACAAGACCATCGGTACCACCGAGAAGATCGACTTCGTCTTCGACAAGGAGATCATCTGCGGCGACGAGGTTGCCTACATCGGCAAGATCGTCACCCATATCGCCGGCCACATCACCGAGGCCGAAGGCGTCTTCACCTACAAGGCGGACGCCGACGGCAACCTGGTGGCCCTGCGGGCCTTCTGGGAAGTGCAGAAGACCATGGAGTCGCTGCGCCCGGCCTAGTCGGTCGACGCAACTACGCGAAAGGCCCCCGCTCACCGGAAGGTGGGCGGGGGCCTTTCTCGCGTCGGCGAGTCCGGGGGGGGGGGGGGGGGGGGCTAGTTGTCGGTGCGCTTGCCGAGCACGTTGCCGTCGACCGACAGCGGGCCCTGCGCGACGAAGCCGACGGCGATCAGACCGGCGATGAGGGCCAGGTTGAACTCGTAGCCGCCGTCGCCGTTCCAGAAGCCCTGGTCCAGGTGGGTGGTGATGATGGCGCCGGCCATGTCGATGATCAGCAGGATCGCCGCCACCGGGACGGCCAGGCCGATGATGAGCGCCGCGCCGCCGACCAACTCGACGATGCCGGCGAACCAGGCCGAGAAGGTGGGTGCCGGGACGCCCATGGCCTCGAAGCCCGTGGCGACATTGCCGATGCCGGTCTGGAAGAACTTCTGCCAGCCGTGGGCGAAGAAGATGACGCCCAGAATGATGCGCGCGATCGTGGTGGCGATGGACTGTGTCTGCACTGATGTCGGCACGGGCGAACTCCTTGATTGTGGGAATGGAGTCACAAGCGTAAACCGGACCGGGGTCCGTATGTTGAGCGGGGGCTGAGAATCTGTCGGCCGGATTCGACTTCGGCTGCGGCCGAGGGGGATTGACCAAAGCAGCGAGACGGCATCGGAGTGGATGCCGCCTCGCTGGTTGTTCCGCGCTGAGCCCGCTGGGAGCTCGGGAGGGTTACGGCTTGTCGGCCCCGACCACCCACATGGAGAAGTACTGCGAGCCGCCGCCGTAGGCGTGGCCGAAGGCCTTGCGGGCGCCTTCGACCTGGTGGTCGCCGGCCTTACCCATCACCTGGATGGCGGCCTCGGCGCACCGGATCATGCCGGAGGCGCCGATCGGGTTGGAGCTGAGCACGCCGCCGGAGGCGTTGACCGGCAGCTTGCCGCCGATCTCGGTCTCGCCGGCCTCGGTGAGCTTCCAACCCTCGTTCTCCGGCATGAAGCCGAGGTTCTCCAGCCACATCGGCTCGAACCAGGAGAACGGCACGTAGATCTCGGCCGCGTCGATCTCCTCGAGCGGGTTGGTGATCCCGGCGTCGCGCCACAACGCGGCAGCCGCATCCCGGCCGGCCTGCGGGCTCACCACGTTGCGGTGGCTGTAGCTCAGCGGCTCGGTGCGCATGGCGGTGGCATGCACCCACGCGACCGATCGGCCATCGGCGATCGCGGCGTCGGCGGCCGCTTCGTCGCCGATCACCACGGCGCAGGCGCCGTCGGACGACGGGCAGGTCTCGTCGTAGCGGATCGGATCCCACAGCATCTGCGAGGCCATCACCTTGTCGACGGTGATGTCGGGCTGGTGCAGGTGGGCCAGGGGGTTCTTGGCGCCGTTGCGCCGGTCCTTGGCTGCCACCATCGCGCCGATGTGCCCGGGTGCGCCCGAGTTGTTGATGTAGGCGCGCACGTGCGGGGCGAAGAAGCCGCCCGCGCCCGCGCCGACCGGCATGGTGAACGGCACGGCGATGGAGAGCGCCCACATCGCGTTGGATTCGGACTGCTTCTCCCACGACACGGCCAGCACGCGGCGGTGCACGCCGGAGGAGACCATCGACGAGCCGACGATGGCGGTGGAACCGCCGACCGAACCCGCGGTGTGCACGCGGATCATCTGCTTGCCCACGGCGCCGATGGCCTCGGCCATCGCCAGCTCGGGCATCATCGAGCCCTCGAAGAGGTCCGGCGCCTTGCCGATGACGATGGCGTCGATCTCGTCCATCGTCACCTGCGCGTCGACCAGCGCGCGGTCGATCGCCTCGCGGATCATGCCCGCCATGGTGACGTCGGTGCGCTTGGCCACGTACTTGGTCTGCCCGGTGCCCAGCACCGCAGAACGATTGCGTCCCATCAGTTCTCGCCTCCTGCGAGTGTCACGACCATGTTCTGCTGAAGCATCGGCCCGCTGCTGGCGTGCGCCAGCGCGGTCGTCGCCTCACCGGTGAGGATGGCCTGCGCGGCATAGCCGATCCGCTGCAGACCGTTGGAGAAGAGCGAGTTGCCGGTGAGGGCCCCGCCCGAGGGGTTGATGCGCACCGAGTCCGGGAGTCGCAGCGCGTTGCGCACGATCAGTTCCTGGTGGGTGTAGGCGGCGTCGATTTCGGCGACGTCCACCGCGCGGCTGCGATCGCCGAAGGCATTGTCGCCGGCCAGGGCCGTCGACGGCGACACGGTGAGGTCGCGGGCGCCGAAGGTGGGGCTGTCGATCCGGTGGTCCCAGCCGGTGATGAACGCCGGGTTGGCGACCAGGTCGCGGGCCTTCTCCTCGGTGGCGATGATGACCGCTGCGGCGGCATCCGCGTACGGCGCGATGTCGTGCGCACGCAGCGGAGCGGCCACGTAGTCCGTGGCCAGCAGTTCGTCGGCGTCGCCGCCGTGGGTGCGGGCGGCCACCTCGGCCATGTCCCGCTCGGTCCAGGTACCGGCGTCCAGTCCGGCGCGTGCCTGCAGGCCGGCCATCGACCGGGCGTCGGGCAGTAGGGGAGCGACCGTGTACGGATCGGTCTGCAGGGCGAGGGTCTTGTCCGAGTTGCCCGCGGAGGCCTTGCCGAAGCCGTAGGCCAGGGCGATGTCGACCTCGCCGGTCAGGATCTTGATCCACGCCTCGTACAGCGCCCAGGCGCCGTCCATCTCGACGTGCGACTCGTTGATCGGCGGCACGGCGCCGATGGCGTCGATCGCGGAGATGAACGAGAACGCCCGTCCCGCAAGGTAATCCGACGATCCGCTGCACCAGAAGTCGATGTCCGACCGGGTGAGGCCGAGCTCGGAGTAGAGGTGGTTGAAGCAGGGCATCAGCATTTCGACACCGTTGGTGGTGCCGGTGGTGGAGGGCACCTTGCGGCTGTGCGCAAACCCCACGACGGCGATCTTCGGCAGTTCTGACTGACTCATATGGGTACGCCTCCTCTACAGGTGGTTCCGGTACGACTCGAACGGCGCGTCAGGCTCGCCGCTCGGTGCGAAGTGACTGACATTGCGCAGCGTGTGGTCCCACTCGGACTCCGGACGCCACACGGCCTTGACGCGCATGCCCATGCGGACGTCCTCGGCGGGGGTGTCCAGGATCAGGTGCAGGAACGGGATGTCGGCGCCGTCGAGCAGCACGTAGGCGGCCACGTACGGCGGCTTGATCTGCTGGCCCAGGAACGGGACGTTGACGATGCAGAAGGTGGTGATGGTGCCGGTGTCGGTGAGCTCCACCTGTCCGGTGGTGTGCGAGCCGTCGGCCGGGCTGGCCACGCGCGGCGGGAAGTACACCTCGCCGGTCGCGACGCGGCCGCCGAGCAGCTTGCCGTTCTTGAGGCCCTCGAGGTACCAGGACTCCACCTCGGTGGCCGCGTGCATCACCGACAGCGCGATCGGGGTGGTGATGACGACGTTGCCGTCGGCGTCGGCGATCGGCTCGGCGTCGGGGCTGTTCACCGCGTCCGACGGTGCGTCGCCGGGCACGAAGGCGGCGATGTCGTCGATGCGGCCGGTGCGGACCGGGCGCCACGTGGCGTGCACGCGCATGCCGGTGGACATCTGCTCGGGGCCGTCGACGTCGACCACGTGCAGGAGAGCGCCGTCGGCGCCGTCGAGCTTGATCAGTGCGAAGGCGAACGGCTTCGAAAGCGCCTGTCCGACAATCGGTTCCGGCTGCCAGGACCAGCTGACGACGGTGCCGCTGTTGCCCACCTCGACCAGTTCAGTGGTGGGCTGGCCGGTGGCCGGGTCGAACTCGACCGGCGGGACCAGGGTTCGGCCGTCGGAGGTGCGTCCGCCGAGGATGCGGCCGTCGCGCAGGGCGAGGGCGAACGGCGAGAGCACCGGTCCGAGGGAGCGGGTGTAGTCGAAGGAGATGGCGAGCTCGGATTCGAGGATCTTCGTGGTGGGAAGGGGGACCTCGACCTGCGGGCTCGATGGCACGTGTGGTGTCGATGCGCTGGTGGTCACTTTTCGAATTAGAACAGGTTCTAGTATGGCGTGCAAGCACATCACCGGAGGATGAGAATGAAACTTGGTCTGCAACTGGGCTATTGGGGCGCGGGCCCGATGACGGAGGCCGCCGCGCTGATCCGCGCGGCCGAGGACGTCGGCTTCGATTCGGTGTTCACCGCGGAGTCGTGGGGCTCGGACGCGTACACCCCGCTGGCGTGGTGGGGCGCCGCCACCTCGCGGGTGCGCCTCGGCACCGCGGTGGCACAGCTGTCCGCGCGACCGCCGACCTCGTTGGCGATGGCCGCGCTGACGCTGGACCATCTCTCCGGCGGTCGGCACATCATCGGGCTCGGCGTCTCCGGTCCGCAGGTGGTGGAGGGCTGGTACGGCCAGCCCTTCGAGAAGCCGCTGGCCCGCACCCGCGAGTACGTGCGGATCGTGCGCGACGTCCTGGCCCGCGAGGCCCCGGTGACCAGCGCCGGACCGCACTACCCGCTGCCGCTGCCCGCCGACGCCGCCGGCGCCGCCGGACTGGGCAAGCCGCTCAAGCCGATCACCCACCCGCTGCGCGCGGACATCCCGATCTGGCTCGGCGCGGAGGGGCCGAAGAACGTGGCGCAGACCGCGGAGATCGCCGACGGCTGGCTCGTCATTTTCTTCTCCCCGCGCATGGCCGGCCAGTACAACGAGTGGCTCGACGAGGGCTTCGCGCGCCCCGGTGCGCGTCGTTCCCGCGAGGACTTCGAGGTGGCCGCCACCGTGCAGTGCGTCATCACCGACGACGTCGCCGCCGCGCTGGATCGCTACCGGCCGTCGACCGCCCTGTACGTCGGCGGCATGGGCGCCAAGGAGCGCAACTTCCACGCCGAGCTGTACACGCGGATGGGCTACGGCGAGGCCGTCGCCGACATCGGCCGTCTGTTCCAAGCCGGCCGTAAGGTCGAGGCGGTCGCCGCGGTGCCCGACGAGATGGTCCGCGAGACCATGCTGCTCGGCACCGCCGACGAAGTGCGCGCGCAGATCGGCGACTGGGAGGCCTCCGGCGTCACCACCCTGATGGTCACCGCCCGCGACATCCCCACCATCGAGGCCCTCGGCACCCTGGTCGACACCCCCGCTCCCTGAGCGTCACTCGCGCCCGCTCCCTGAGCTTGTCGAAGGGTCGTCTCGTCTCGTCATCAGTGGAGCGCGGAGCGGTCGAGCTGTCGGAATGGGTTCGCCCCGCCGGTCTAGACCGGCGGGGCGAACGGATAGCAGCGGCGCGAGCCGAAACCGGCGGCGCTTCGGCCCTTCGACAAGCTCAGGGACCGCAAGCTCGACCGGCGGGGTCAAGCTCAGCCGGCAGGGCGGGCGACTACTGGCCCGTGAAGACCGGCTTCTCCTTGTTGGCGAAGGAGCGGGGGCCGATCTTGGCGTCGGCCGACTGGAAGACCTTCGCGCCCAGCTCGGCGTCGATCTTGAAGGCCTCTTCCTCGTGCAGGCCTTCGCTGTCGCGGATGGTCTTGAGGATGGCCTGCACGGCGAGGGGGCCGTTGGCGGCGATCTGGTCGGCGATCTCCAGGGCCTTGTCCAGCGCGGTGCCGTCGGGTACGACGTAACCGACCAGACCGTACTCCTTGGCCTCGGCGGCGGTGATGTGCCGGCCGGTCAGCAGGATGTCGCAGGCGATGGTGTACGGAATCTGGCGAACCAGGCGCACGGCGCTGCCGCCCAGCGGGAACAGGCCCCACTTGGCTTCGGAGACACCGAACTTGGCGCTCTCGGCGGCGACGCGGATGTCGGTGCCCTGCAGGATCTCGGTGCCGCCGGCGATGGCCGGGCCCTCCACCGCGGCGATCAGCGGCTTGGTGAGACGTCGTCCCTTGAGGAGAGCGGGGAGCTTGGTCAGATCCCAGCCGCCCTTGGCGAACGAGTCGCCGGGCGCGGAACGGTTCATCGCCTTGAGGTCGGCGCCGGCGCAGAAGTAGCCGCCGGCTCCGGTCAGGATCGCGACGCGGATGTCGGGATCGGCGTCGACCTGGTCCCAGGCCGCTTCCATGATGCGCATCATCTCGCTGGAGAGCGCGTTGCGCGCCTCGGGGCGGTTCATCGTGATGATGAGAACGTGCCCGCGCTTCTCGACGAGGCACTCGGGGGCAGTATCGGACATGGAGACCTCCTTGGTCAATCACTTGCCGCGCACAGTAACACGTTCTAGTTTTAGTGCATGGCCTACACCATTGGGGACCTCTTCGAGCACGCCGTCGACCTGATGCCCGAGCGCATCGCGCTGGAATCGGGCGACCGCAAGCGCACCTACGCGGAGTTGGAGGAGCGCAGTAACGCGCTGGCGCACACCCTGCGTGAGCTGGGGGTCCAGCCCGGCGATGCGGTGGGCCTGTACAGCAGAAACACCATCGAAGCCGTCGAGGCGATGCTGGCCATCTTCAAGGCCCGCGCGGTGATGGCGAACGTCAACTACCGGTACGTGGAGCACGAGCTGGAGCACCTGTTCACCGACTCCGGGATGAAGGTGCTCATCCACGAGCAGCAGTACACCGACCGCGTGCTGAACGTGTTATCGAAAACGCCCACCGCGATCACCGCGCGCATCGTGATCGACGACGAGACCCCGGCGATCGACGACGACGGACACCGCTACGAGGACGTTCTCGCGCGCGGCCGCACGGACCGGGATTTCGAAGAGCGCACCAACGACGACCTGTACATGCTCTACACCGGCGGCACCACGGGTAAGCCCAAGGGCGTCGTCTGGCGGCAGGAGGACGTCTGGCGCGTCCTCGGCGGCGGCATCGACTGGTACAGCGGCCGCCCCATCGAGGACGAGTGGGAGCACGCGCGCACCGGCGCCGACTCCGGGCAGCTGGTGCGGTTCGCGATACCGCCGTTCATCCACGGCGGCAGCCAGTGGGCCATCTTCCAGTCGCTGTTCGCTGGCGGCAAAGCGGTGGTCTACCCGGAGTTCGAGCCGCACGCCATCTGGCAGGCCGTTGCCGACCACGGGGTCAACGTCGTCTTCATCACCGGCGACGCCATGGCTCGCCCGATGATCGACGCCCTGGACGAGCGCGACTACGACACCTCCACCGTGGTCTCGGTGGCCTCGTCGGCCGCGCTCTTCTCACCCGCGGTCAAGGACCGCTACCTCGAACGCTTCCCGAACGCGGTGATCGTCGACGCCATCGGCTCCTCGGAGACCGGTTTCGGCGGCATGGGCATGGCGGTCAAGGGCAAGAGCCGCGTCGGCGCGCCGACGGTCAAGGCCGACCCGGAGACCCACGTTCTCCGCGAGGACGGCACCCCGGTGACCCCCGGCAGCGGGGAAGTCGGCGTGCTGGCCCGCTCCGGCCACATCCCGCTGCGCTACCACGGCGATCCGGTCAAGTCCGCGAAGACCTTCGTGGTCTACGACGGCGTGCGGTACTCGCTGCCCGGCGACCACGCCGTCCTCGAAGCCGACGGCACCATCACCATGCTGGGCCGCGGCTCGGGCTCGATCAACACCGGCGGCGAGAAGGTCTTCCCGGAGGAAGTCGAGGCCGCGCTCAAGGGCCATCCCGCCGTGCTCGACACCGTGGTGGTCGGCGTGCCCGACGACCGCTTCGGCCAGCGCGTGGCCGCCGTGATCGCCACCCGCGACGGCGCCCGCCCGTCCCTGAACGACCTGAACGCGACCGTTCGCACCGAGCTCGCCGGCTACAAGTGCCCGCGCAGCGTCTGGTTCGTCGAGGTCGTGAAGCGCTCTCCCGCAGGCAAACCCGACTATCGCTGGGCGGCGGAGATCGCCGCCTCCCGCGACCCCGATGACAGCTCCACCCCCGGCAATACCGCAACGAAAGTGTGAAATGACCGCACCCAAGATCCGTACCGCACTCACCGAGAAGTTCGGCATCGACTACCCCATCTTCGGCTTCACGCCGAGCCAGGACGTCGCCGCGGCCATCAGCCGCGCCGGCGGCCTGGGCGTCCTCGGCTGTGTCCGCTTCAACGACCCGGGCGAGCTCGACGAGGTCCTCGAGTGGATGCACGAGAACACCGACGGCAAGCCCTTCGGCGTCGACGTCGTGATGCCCGCCAAGATCCCCACCGAGGGCTCCAAGGTGGACCTGGACTCGATGATCCCGCCTGAGCACCGGGCCTTCGTGGAGCGCACGCTCGACGACCTCGGCGTCCCGCCGCTGCCGGAGGGCGAGGACCGCATCAACACCGGCGTCCTCGGCTGGCTGCACTCGGTGGCCCGCTCGCACGTCGACGTCTCCATGGAGCACGCCCGCAAGTACGGCCAGATCAAGCTGATCGCCAACGCGCTGGGCTCGCCGCCCGACGACGTCATCGCGCTCTCGCATGAGAACGGCGTCGCCGTCGCCGCGCTGGCCGGCTCCACCCACCACGCGCTGAACCACGTGAGCGCGGGCGTCGACATCGTCATCGCTCAGGGCTACGAGGGCGGCGGCCACACCGGTGAGGTCACCTCGATGGTGCTGTGGCCCGAGGTGGTCGACGCCGTGGGCTCGGCCCCGGTGCTCGCTGCCGGCGGCGTGGGCAGCGGCCGCCAGATGGCCGCGGCGCTGGCGCTGGGCGCGCAGGGCGTGTGGATGGGCACCTACTGGCTCACCGCCGCCGAGTACAAGCTGGGCGCATCCGGCGACGGACCGTCGACCGTCCAGAAGGCGCTCCTGAAGGCCACCTCGCGCGACACCGTGCGCAGCCGGATCTACTCGGGCAAGCCCGCGCGTCTGCTCAAGACCAAGTGGACGCAGGCCTGGGAGGCCGAGGGTGCGCCCGACGCACTGCCGATGCCGCTGCAGAACCTGCTCGTCGGCGAGGCGCACGCGCGCATCTCGGTGAGCGACGACCCCGAGGTGGTCGCCATGCCGGCCGGTCAGATCGTGGGCCGCTGCAACGACATCGTGCCGGTGGCGGACATGATCGCCGACATGGTCGCCGAGTACACCGAGGCCGTGGCCCGGATGGACAAGTCGCTGGGCTGACACCGGTGGCGGGACCGTCGTTCCCGCGAGACGATTCCGCTCCCGCGGGCCTGGAGAAGGCCCGCGGGAGCGGAATGCTTTCGCGGCAACGGAGACGTCTCGCGGGAGCGGACCCTTCGATGGGCTCAGGGAGCGACGATGTGGCTCAGGGAGCGGGCGCGGTCAGAGCCACCAGTCGGGTTCGCCGAGGGTGGCGGTGAGGCCGGCGCGGGAGGTCTTGAACGTCGCGGTCTCGCGGAGTTCGTCCACCAGCCACACCTGCGTCGGGTGCTGCTTGGGCCCCAGATCATCCTGTGCCGCAAGGAAATCCAGGAAGTCGACGCGGTCCAGGCCGGGCGCGACGAGCAGTGCGCCCACCTCGTCGCCGATCTCGGCGGCGACGCCGAAGACCAGCGCGTGTTGCACCGCCGGATGGCGCTGCAGAACCCGCTCGATGGGCGCGGTGCCGAGATTCTCCCCGTCCACGCGCAGCCAGTCGCCGAGGCGGCCGGCGAAGTGCACGAAGCCGCCGTCGTCCACCCAGCCGAGATCGCCGGTGCGGTACATGCCGCCGCGGAGGCGGTCCTCGGTGGCCGCGTCGTCGCGGTAGTAGCCGTCGAACAGGCCCGGTCCGGAGCTGTTGACGATCTCGCCGACCTCGCCCACCGCGACCGGTCGGCCGGTCGCCGGATCCACGACGGCCACCGGCTCGCGCAGCGGACCGAGCGCATCGTCGGGCGTCTCCGGGGTCCGCGTGATCGCCACGCCGCCCTCGGTGGAGCCGAAACCGTCGATCACCCGGGCGCCGAAGCGACGGGCGAACTCGGCGCGATCGGCGGCGGTGGCCTCGTTGCCGTACATGATGCGCAACGACGTCTGCGCGTCGTCGGGCTGTTCGGGCGTGGCCAGGATGTAGTGCAGCGGCTTGCCGACGTAGTTCGCGTACGTCACGCCGTAGCGCCGGAGATCGGCGCCGAAACCACTGGCGGAGAAGCGCTTTCGCAGAACGATCGACGCCGCGCCTGCCGCGGCCACCGACCAGCCCGCGATCAGGGCGTTGGAGTGGAACATCGGCATGGCCAGGTGCACCACGTCGTCGGCGCCGATGCCGAAGCGGTGGGCGAGCATCTTCCCGGCGGCGGCGAACTTGCGCTGACTGCAGCGCACGGCCTTCGGGTCCCCGGTGGTGCCGGAGGTGAAGATCAGCATCACCAGGTCGTCCGGATCGGCCTGCGGCACCGCGGGCGGACCCGGCGGAACGTCAGCGGCGGCCGTCGCCAGCAGGTCCTGCCAGACGGGGCCGTCGACGTCGATCACCGGCACTCCGGAGGCGGCCAGGTCGTCGCCGAGCAGGTCGCGGGTGGACGCATCCACCAGCACCGCCTGGCAATCCGACCGCTTGACGTCGGCGATCAACGCCGCCCCGCGGCGGGTGGGATTCAGGCCCACCAGCACGCAGCCGCCGAACGCGGCCGCGCCGAACAGGTAACTGAACTCCGGGGTGTTCGGAAGGAGGACCCCCACGTGCGGGGGCCGAGCCGGGTGGAGCAGCGCCCGCAGCGCGACCACCCGCAGCGCACTGGCTGCCAGATGGTCGCGCCACGAGACGAACTCGTCGCCGGCGTGCACGCCGCGATCGGTGACCCCGACGAGCGGGGCCAGCAGTTCGGTCAGCGTGCGGCGGTCGGTGACCGCGGGCTCGTTCACCCGAGGGCGCCGGCCGCGATCAGGTCGCCCAACTGGTCCAGGACCACCGGGGCCGAGCCGTAGGTGAACTCGTTCGCCTTGGCGCGCAGGAAGTACCGGTGCGCCGGGTGCGAGGTGTCCAGGCCGACCCCGCCGTGCACGTGTACGGCGGTGTGGGCCACCCGGTGGCCGGCGTCGTCGGCCCAGAATTTGGCCGTCGCGACGGCACCGGTGATCTCGTCCGCGGTGCACTCGGCCTGCCCGGACATCAGCCACGCTGCCTGCGCGGTGCTCAGCGCGAGTCCCTGGGCGTCGATGTAGCCGTCGGCCAGACGCTGCGCGACGGCCTGGAACGAGCCGATCGGCCGACCGAACTGTTCGCGTTCGCGGGCGTAGACGGCGGTGGCCTCCAGCGCGGCGGAGACCGCGCCGGACTGATCGGCGGCCACGCCGAGGCGCAGCAGATCGGCCACGTGGGTCACGGTGGCGCTGCCGCCGGACAGCACATCGTCGTCGGACACCACGACGCCGTCGAACTCCACCGTGAAGGTCGGCAGCAGGCCGGTGCTCGGGGTGGCGACGAGGTTGACGCCGGTCGCGGCGGTACGGACCACGGCGACCACGGGGCCGTCCGGTCCCATGGCGTTGACCAGCAGTGCGGTCGCGGCTTCGGCGTAGGGCACGTTGACCTTCACGCCGGAGAGCACGCCGCCGGTGATCGTCGTCGACGGCTCCAGCGCGGACACGCCGAGGTCTTCCTCGAACGCGGCGCTGAGGATCACCTCGCCGGTGCACGCCGGGCGCACCAGTTCGTCGATGAGGGCGGCCGAACCGAAGCGGCTGGTCGCGGGCACGGCGGCGACCGCGTGCGGGCCGTAGGGGACGCGAGCCAGGTGCCGGCCGAGCGCGGTGGCCACCGCGACGGTCTCCTCGGCGCCGAGGGCGTCGTCGCCGCTCACCTCGGGGGCGGCGGCCAGGCCGAGCAGGCCCGCGGAGCCCAGTTCACGCCACAGCTGCTCGTCGATCGGCGCCCTGGCGGCTTCCAGTTCGGCGACGCGTTCGGCGGTGCTGACCGCGGCGGCGATGTCGGCGGCCAGGGGGCCCACCTCGCCGGCGGCTTCGGAAGGATTGAAGTCCATGATGTCTCTCTTCGCCTGGTAGGTGGTCAGCGTCGGGCCGGGGGCAGCTTCAGGGCCAGCATGCCGATGATGTCGCGCTGGACCTCGTTGGTGCCGCCGCCGAAGGTCAGGATCAGCGAGGTGCGCTGGAAGCGCTCGAGGCGACCGGCGACGTGCACGCCGGGGCTGCCGGCACGGAGCGTGGCGGCGGGGCCGACCACCTCCATCAGGAGTCGGTAGGCCTCGGTGGCGAACTCGGTGCCGAAGACCTTGGTGGCCGAAGCATCAGCCGGCGACGGCGAGCCGCCCTGCGCGGCGATCGAAGCGATCTTCCAGTTGATCAGCTTCAAGTACTCCACCTTGGCGTGCACGCGCGCGAGGTTGCTGCGCACCCACGGGGTGTCGATCAGCGCCTGGCCGTTGGCGGCCGTGGTCTTGCGGGCGAAGTCGATGGTCTCGCGCAGCGCCGTCTGGATTGGGGCGGCACTGCACAGCGCGACCCGCTCGTGATTGAGCTGATTGGTCACCAGCGGCCAGCCGCCGCCCTCCTCGCTGACGCGCGCGGAGACCGGGACGCGCACGTCCTGGTAGTAGGTGGCCGAGGTGTCGACGCCGGACATGGTGTGCACCGGGGTGTACGAGAAGCCTTCGGCGTCGGTCGGCACGATCAGCATCGACAGACCCTTGTGCTTGGAGGCCTCCGGGTCGGTGCGACAGGCCAGCCAGACGTAGTCGGCGTACGGAATCAGGCTGGTCCACATCTTCTGACCGTTGATCACGTACTCGTCGCCTTCGCGCACCGCCGAGGTACGCAGTGCGGCCAGGTCGGTGCCCGCGCCGGGCTCGGAGTAGCCGATCGAGAAGTGCAGGTCGCCGGCCGCGATCTTCGGAAGGAAGAACTCCTTCTGCTCGTCGGTGCCGTACGCCATGATGGTCGGCGCAACCGAGTTGATCGTCAGGAACGGCACCGGCGCGCCGGCGATGGCGGCCTCGTCGGTGAAGATCAGCTGGTCCATCATGGACCGGTTGGCGCCGCCGTATTCGGTGGGCCACCCGAGGGCCAGCCATCCGTCGGTGCCCATCTGTTTCACCACGTCACGGTAGGCATCGCCCTCACCGAGCTCACCCTCACCGCCGGTCAGTGCGGCGCGGCGCTCCGGGGTCATCAGACCGGTGAAATATGCGCGCAACTCGCGACGCAGATCCTCTTGCTCGGGCGTGTAAGCGATACGCATTCAGCATCTCCTGCTTGGCTAGTTCTGAAACACGTTCTAACGTGTAATCACGGGATCCGTCAACCGGGTTGGCGGGCGAGGAGAGGAAACCAATGCGAGTCAAGTGCGATTTCGACCTGTGCGAGTCCAATGCGGTCTGCGTCGGCATGGCGCCCGACGTCTTCGAGCTCGACGACAATGACTACCTGGTGATTTTGCAGGAGGAGGTGCCCGCCGAGCGCGAAGAGGAGATGCGTCAGGTGGTCGCGAGCTGCCCGCGGTCGGCGCTGTCGCTGGACTGATCGACGACGCTCTCCTTACCGTTCGGTAGGGGCAGAGGTGAGAAATGTGTTAGAACATGTTCTACTTCTGAGGGAGCGTTGAAAGGATCCACATGACTGAGTCGTTGTCGGGACGGGTTGCCGTCGTCACCGGTGCTGGTGCCGGACTGGGCCGAGCCGAAGCCATCGGCCTCGCGGCCGACGGAGCCACCGTGATCGTCAACGATCTGGCCTCCGCGCTGGAGGCCAGCGACGTGGTCGATGTGATCGCCGCAGCCGGCGGGACCGCGGTCCCGGTGGCCGGCGACATCGCCGAAGCGTCGACCGCCGACGAGATCCTGAAAGTCGCCACCGAGCAGCTCGGCGGCCTGCACATCGTCGTCAACAACGCCGGGATCACCCGCGACGCGATGCTGTTCAACATGACCGACGAGCAGTGGGACGCGGTGATCCGCGTTCACCTGCGCGGCCACTTCCTGCTGAACCGGAACGCCGCCGCCTACTGGCGGAACCTGTCGAAGGAGACCGGCGCGCCGGTTTACGGCCGTCTGATCAACACCTCGTCCGAAGCCGGGCTGCTCGGCCCCGCGGGCCAGGCCAACTACGGCGCAGCCAAGGCCGGCATCACCGCGCTGACCCTGACCGCTTCGCGCGCGCTGGAACGCTTCGGCGTCACCGCCAACGCGATCTGCCCGCGCGCGCGCACCGCGATGACCGCACAGGTCTTCGGCGACGCGCCGGAAGGTCGGGTCGACCCGCTTTCGCCCGAGCATGTGGTGACGCTGGTGCGCTACCTGGCCAGCCCGGAAGCCGCCGATGTCAGCGGGCAGGTATTCGTCGTTTATGGTCCCAAGGTGATGTTGATGGCGGCACCCACGGTGCGCGAGGTATTCACCGCCGACGGCGACCAGTGGGAGCCGGCAGCCCTCGGCGGCGAGCTCGCATCGTTCTTTGAAAGCGCTGACAAGCAGACTTTCTCCGCGCAAGATCTCATGTAATTCACACCAATCGACCGGACCGGCCAGCATCAACGTGCGTGGTAGGTTGACCTGCACGCATGCCAAGGAGGGGACTTGCTGAATCGACTTGCCGTCCCAATGGGCGGCGTGGGCGACTTCGTCGCCCTCTCCGTCGAATCAGCCCGCGAGCTCTTTCGTCGCCCCTTCCAGGCGCGCGAAACCATCGAGCAGGCGTGGGCTATCGCACGCGTTTCGCTGGTGCCGACCCTGTTGGTCGCGATCCCGTTCACGGTGCTGGTCAGCTTCACGCTGAACATCCTGCTTCGCGAGATCGGTGCCCAGGACCTGTCCGGCGCCGGCGCCGCGCTCGGCACCATCACGCAGATCGGACCGATCGTAACGGTGCTGATCGTGGCGGGCGCGGGCGCCACGGCGATCTGCGCCGACCTCGGTGCCCGCACCATTCGCGAAGAGATCGACGCCATGCGCGTGCTGGGTATCAACCCGATCCACCGCCTGGTGGTGCCCCGCGTGATCGCCTCGACCGGTGTCGCCCTGCTGCTCAACAGCCTGGTCTGCACCATCGGTATCGCGGGCGGCTTCGTCTTCTCGGTCTACCTGCAAGATGTGAACCCGGGTGCGTTCATCGCGAACCTGACCCTGCTGACCGGGCTCGGCGAGCTCATCATCTCGATGGTCAAGGCCGCACTCTTCGGTCTGTTCGCAGGCCTCGTGGCCTGCTACCGCGGGTTGAACGTCAAGGGTGGCGCGAAGGGCGTCGGCGACGCGGTGAACGAGACCGTCGTCTACTCCTTCATGGCGCTGTTCGTGGTCAATGTCGTGGTGACCGCGGTCGGTCTGAAAGTGACGATGGGCTGAACCATGGTGTTACCGGGTACTACAAGGTTTCTGACTGCGCGCGTCGCGCTCAAGCGCGCCGGCGACGACTGGAACAAGATCGGCGATCAAGCCCTCTTCTACTGGGATTCGATCGCGTCGATCCCGCGAGCGCTGCGTCTGTATAAGAAGGAGACCCTCCGCCTGATCGCGGAGATCTCGATGGGCACGGGTGCGCTCGCCATGATCGGCGGCACCGTGGTGGTCGTCGGCTTCCTGACGCTGTTCACCGGTGGCACCATCGCCGTGCAGGGCTTCAACTCGCTCGCCGACATCGGCGTCGAGGCGCTCACCGGCTTCTTCTCCGCGTTCATCAACGTCCGCATCGCGGTCCCCGTGATCGCCGGAATCGCCTTAGCGGCGACCATCGGCGCCGGTGCGACGGCACAGTTGGGCGCAATGCGCGTCAGCGAGGAGATCGACGCCCTCGAGGTCATGGCAATCTCCTCCATTCCCTACCTGGTGAGCACCCGGATCGTCGCGGGCATGCTCGCGATCATTCCGCTGTACTCGCTGGCGGCCCTCGCGTCGTTCCTCGCGAGCCGGTTCGCCACCGTGGTCCTCTACGGGCAGTCTTCGGGCGTCTACGACCACTACTTCTCCACCTTCCTCATCCCGTCGGACATCCTCTGGTCGTTCGTGCAGGCCATCTGCATGGCCATCGCCGTGATGTTGATCCACACCTACTACGGGTTCAACGCCTCCGGCGGCCCGGTCGGCGTGGGCGTCGCGGTCGGTAACGCGGTGCGCGCCTCGCTGGTCGTGGTCGTGGTCATCACCCTGCTCACCTCGCTGGCGATCTACGGCGCCGACGGCAACTTCAACCTGGCAGGCTGATCGCATTGAACAGTCGTTCTCACGGAGTCCGGAAGCTCGCCGCCGTCGTCATGGTCGGCCTGCTCATCGGCATCATCGTCGCCGCCTCGGGGCAGTTCCTCGGGTGGTTCGCCGACACCCAGAAGGTCACGCTGTACGCACCGCGCGCCGGTCTCGTCATGAGTCCGGCGGCCAAGGTGAAGCTGCGGGGCGTCGAGGTGGGTCGCGTCGCGACGGTCACCAACGACGGCGACCGCGCCGTCCTCGAACTGGACATGGCCACCAGCGACCTCAAGTACGTGCCGGCCAATGTGCGCGCCGACATCTCGTCGAACACCATCTTCGGCGCCAAGAACGTGAACCTGGTGATTCCCGACGAGGGTGCCGAAGGGCAGCTGCGCGGCGGCGACACCATCACCGCCGACCACGTGGTGGTCGAGCTGAACACCGTGTACCAGCAGCTGGTCAACGTGCTCGCCGAACTGGAGCCGGACAAGGTCAACGTGACCATGGGCGCCGTCGCCGGCGCGCTGTCGGGCAACGGTGAACGACTGGGTACGGCCCTGCAGGAGCTGAACCACGTCCTGGGCGAGACCAACAAGCACCTGCCGCAGCTGAATCGTCTGCTCACGCAGGCCGCGACCGCGACCAACGTGTACGCCGACGCCATGCCCGACCTGATGCGGACCATCGACAACGCGACCGTGATCGGCGATCTCCTGGTGGAGAACACCGCCAACTTGGACGCGCTGCTGATCAACGTGACCGGCATGGCCGACACCGCCAACGACGTGCTCGGCCGGTCCAAGAAGGACCTGATGGCCACGCTCACCGACCTGAACCCGGTGACCCAGCTGCTCGGCCGTCAGGCACCCGGCCTGCGCTGCTTCATCACCGCGTCGTCGGGCGCCGCCGACCTGGCCACCCCGCTGCTCGGCGGGCGCAACGGCATGCTGCTGCTCGACTCCGGTCTGATCCCGGGCCAGAATCCGTACCGCTGGCCGGAGGACCTGCCCGAGGTGCGCGGCGACGGACCGCCCACGTGCGAGGCCGGTCTGAGCGACGTGACCTCGAAGGAAAAGGTCGACTTCTACGTGATCGACAACGCCCCGCAGCCCTACCAGCCGCGGACCACCGCGAAGGTGCAGCCGTTCCGACTCTTCAATCTGCTGTTCGGGGGGCCGCAGCGTGGCTAAATCGACTTCGGGGACTCCGGACTTCGTCGACAAGCGGGCCCGGGCCTTCCGGGCCACCGTGGTCAAGCTGTTCAGCTTCGTCGTGGTGATGGTGCTGGTGATGGCCGGTCTGGTGATCGTCTTCAGCCGCTACCAGTCCGGCAGCTCGGACAACTACACCGCGATCTTCACCAGCGCCTCGGCCATGAAGCCGGGCAGTGACGTGCAGATTGCCGGCGTCGACGTCGGCATGGTCGACAAGATCTCGCTCAACCGCGACAACGTCGCCGAGGTCAAGTTCACCGTGAACGACGACTACCGGCTGCCCACGTCGGTGCGCGCCCTGGTCCGCTACCAGAACCTCACCGGCGATCGATACCTGGAACTGCAGCCCGGCAACGGGGCACCCGGCGAGTACCTGTCGGCCGGCGCGCAGATTCCGATCGAGCAGACCGAACCCGCGCTCGACCTGGACAACCTGCTTGGCGGCTTCAAGCCGCTGTTCCGCACCATGAGCGGCGAACAGGTCAACGAACTGTCGACGGCGCTGATCTCGGTCTTCCAGGGACAGGGCCCGGCGCTGCAGCAGCTGCTGTCGGCGACCGACTCGTTCACCAACACCCTCGCCGAGCGCGATGCGCTCATCGGGTCGGTGATCGACAATCTGAACACCACGCTCGGCCTGTTGCAGGCCGACTACACCGGTCTGGACCAGAGCGTCGACCGCCTCCAGCAGCTCATCTCCGGCCTGTCCGGCGACCGCGACGTGATCGGCCAGTTCATCACGCGCGCCGCGGACGCCACCACCGGCATGGCCGACCTGCTGCAGACCACGCGCCCGGACATCAAGGGCGCCCTCGCCGGACTCGGGGAGACCTCCAACGAAGCGTTGAAGGCGGAACCGTACATCCGCGAGATGCTGGGCGAACTGCCCGGCAACTTCAAGACGCTGTCCAATCTCGGTAGCTACGGGGCCTGGCTGCAGATCTACTTCTGCCGCATCCGCCTGCTCCTGCCGGGACCGGGGAACAGCCAGTACTTCTTCACCTCCATCGATGCGATGGGTGACAAGACCAAGGCAGGCGGGAGGTGCGCGACGTGACCGATCAACCTGTGAACAACGACGGGACGAACGACGAAGTGCCCGGCGATATGGGTGCACCGGCACCGAAGCGGCTCCGCCGCGAGGGCCCACGCTCGCGCGTCTCGATGGGCATCATCGGCGTCGCGCTCACCGCGGCGCTGGTGATCAGCGCCCTGCAGATGGATCGGCTGCCGTTCCTCAGCCAGGTGACCACCTACGACGCGGTGTTCGAGGACGCGGGCGGCCTGAACTCCGGCGACATCGTGACCGTGGCCGGCGTCAAGGTCGGTTCGATCACCGACATCGCCCTGAAGCAGACCTCGGAAGGCATGCGCGCGAAGGTCTCCTTCCTGCTCAACGACACCGTGGTGATCGGCGACCGGACGCGCGGGTCCATCAAGACCGAGACCGTCCTGGGTCGACGCAACCTGACGCTCACTCCACTGGGAGACAAGCGGCTGGAGCCGGGGAGCACCATCCCCATCGACCAGACCGTGGCGCCGTACTCGCTGACCGATGCGCTGGAGGACTCCGTCTCCACGCTGAACGACACCGACACCGATCAGCTCAACGAAGCGCTGCAGACCATGACGGCGGCGTTCTCCGAGACGCCCGCTGAGATGCAGGGCGCCCTCGAGGGCGTCGGCAAGCTGTCGGCGGCCATCGCCGACCGCGACAACTCGCTCAACGAACTCCTCGATCGGGCCGGCTCGGTCAGCGGCATCGTCGGCAAGCGCAGCGAACAGCTGCAGACGATGCTGCTCGACGCCAACGCACTGCTCGGTGAACTGCAGATGCGGCGCGACGCGATCCGCCAGGTGATCAGCGGTGCCGAGGCACTGGCTGCCGAGTTGACCGGTTTCGTGCAGGACAACGAGGCGCAGCTGACCCCGGTGCTGAACAAGTTCGGCCGGGTCCTCGACATCCTGAACGACAACGCCGACAACTTCTCGGCCGCGATCGACAACCTGGGTCCCTACGCCAACATCCTCGGCGAGGCCGTGAGCTCGGGTCCGTACTTCTCGTCGCTCGTGGGTCTGCCGACCTGGGGCGATTACATGGGCAGCTTCCTGCGCGTGCTGGAAGGCAAGTACCCGGAGGCCTTCGAGTACTTCACCAAGTACTCCGGCTTCCCGGGCTGGCCCGGCAACTGGGGTCAGGCGCCCGACCGCGGATCGCCCGACCTGCCCAAGCGTCCGACGCCGTCGAACGCACCGCCGCAGCCCAACGGCCCGCCCAAGACGACCACTCCGAAGTCTTCCGGCCCCCGGACGACCGCACAGACAGGAGGTCGCTGACATGGCAGTCACCGCAGGATTGCAGCGACTCTCCACCGTCCAGCGCGTCATCGCCGGTATCGCCGCCGTGGTGGTCGTGGCTCTCATCGCCGGTCTCGTGTGGTTCGGCGTGCAGAAGGCCACCACGCGCACCATCACCGCCTACTTCCCGTCGGTCACGGGTGTCTACACCGGCGACGCGGTGAAGGTGGTGGGCGTGCGTGTCGGCTCGATCACAAGTATCGAGCCGCAGAACCGCCAGGTCCGCGTCGAGATGCGCGTGGACAACGACGTGCCGCTGCCCAAGGACGTGCGCGCCGTGGTCGTCGCCCAGTCACTGGTCTCCGGCCGCTTCGTCCAGCTCACCCCGGGGTACGTCTCGGGGCCGGACATGGGCACCGGCGACTTCGACATTCCGATGGAACACACCGCTGTCCCGATGGAATGGGACGACGTCAAGGCCCAGCTCGACGAGCTCAGCCAGGCACTCGGTCCGCAGCAGGACGGCAAGGACGGCCCGGTGGACCCGGGTACCGCCGCCAAGCTGATCGACGTGGCCGCCGACAACCTCGACGGCAACGGAAAGGCCATGGCCACCGCCCTCCAGGAGATGTCCACGGTGGCCGGCACGATCGCGGAGAACCGGGACGACCTGTTCGGCACGGTGAAGAACCTGCAGAAGCTGACCGAGCTGCTGTCGCAGAACCAGGACCAGCTGGTCCAGTTCAACGGCCGGATGGCGTCGGTGAGCAGCGTCCTCGCGGAAAGCGAGCAGGAACTCGGCGACGCCATGGACAACCTCGACGAGGCCATGGGCGAACTGAAGACCTTCCTCGACAACAACACCGCGGCCATGACGTCGGTGATGGACAAGATGGTGCCGTTCACGGCCACCCTCAAGCGCAACGACGAAGGCCTGCGCGGCCTGCTGCATTCGGCACCGAATCAGCTCGCCAACTTCTTCAACATCTACAACCCGCTGACCGGATCGCTCGACGGCGTCTTCGGCCTCGGTATGGGCAACAACCTGATCACCCTGATCTGCGGTTCGATGGCCTCCACCGAGCGCCCGATGGACACCGACGCGGACATCGAGAAGTGCGTGGATCTGCTGGCGCCGATCATCGGCGACCTCGCGGTGAACTTCCCGCCCTTCATGGCCAACCCGCTGATCGGCCGCACCGCGACGCAGGACCAGATCACCTACCAGAATCAGAGTGTGAAGCAGCGCGCCCAGGCCGGCGTCCGCGGCCGCGACATCGATAACGCGAAGCCGTTCCCCGCCGACCCGATGCTGAAGCTGCTCATGCCGTTCGGGGGCAACTGATGAAGACCGGACAGAAACTGGTGGCGGCCGTGGCGGCGCTCGCGTTGATCGCGCCGCTGTCGGCCTGCGGTAGCGGGAGCCTGGTGTCGAGTGCGTCGGCGATCGGTGCGGAAGGCACCGGCGACGGCGCGTACGAGATCACCGCGCGCATTCCGTCGGCCGCGGGCCTGGTCCAGAACGCACCCGTGCAGATGGCGGACGCGACGATCGGCAGCGTCGGCGACATTCAGGTCGCCGACTGGCAGGCCAAGATCACCATTCGCCTCAACCGCGACGTGAAGATCCCCGAGGGTTCCTTCGCGATGATCGGCATGACCAGTGTGCTCGGTTCCTCGCACCTGGAGATCCTGCAGCCGGAGAAGACCGACGGCAAGTACCTGAAGCCGGGTCAGTCTCTGGACGCGCCCAACTGCCCGGTGCAGAACAACATCGCGGCGCCGGCCGGGAAGGCCGTGCCGGACATCAACTCCGCGCAGGAAGTGCAGGCGTGCCGCTATCCGACCACCGAGCAGGTCCTCAGCTCGCTGTCGGTGGTGCTCAACGGCGGCGGTCTGTCGCAGGCCGGTGAGATCGTCAGCGAACTCAGCGCGGCCTTCGCCGGCGGCGGCGACGACCTCGACCGGCTGATTCCGCGGATGACCACGCTGGTGACCGACCTGGACAAGCAGGCCGACAACATCATCAAGGCCACCGAAGGTCTCGATCGGCTGAGCGCGCAGATCAATGCGCAGGAGCAGACGGTGCAGCGCGCACTGGCGTCCGGCCCGCAGATCCTGCAGCTGCTGGTGGATCAGCGGAAGAACCTGGTGACCTCGCTGGAGTCGGTGGGCAACCTGTCCAAGACCGCCAACGAGATCCTCGAGGCCAACAGCGACGACCTGAAGGTCATCACGCCGAACATGCGCGAGCTGCTCGATCAGCTCGCCAGCACGGGTCCGGCACTGACCAACTCGCTGCGCATCCTGCTCACCTTCCCGTTCCTGCAGGAGAGCATCGAGGACGTGGTGAAGGGCGATTACGTCAACTCCGACCTGGTGTTGGACCTGACCTTCGATCGTGTGGACAAGACCATGATGGTCTCGATGGGCCTGACCGGCCCGGAGGGCCTGCTGGGCTCCTCGGCGGGCAGCGCCCGACAGTCGGCCAATCCGCTGACGGCGCCGTTCGGCATGGACCAGAAGAAGCCGAGCAAGAAGACGCCCAGCAAGACCCCGAGCTCGAAGACCCCGAGCTCGAAGACCCCGAGCTCGAAGAGCCCGACTACCAGTAAGAGCGGAGGCAACTGATGAAGATCACCGGCTTCGTCCGAGCTCAGCTGTACATCTTCGCGGTGGTCACCGTGGTGTCGATCGTCGCGATGGCGGTCTTCTACATCCGTATCCCGCAGATGTTCGGCGTCGGCAGTTACCGCGTGAACCTGCAGATGCCGTCCTCCGGCGGGCTGTACCAGAACGCGAACGTGAGTTTCCGCGGCGTCGACGTCGGCAAGGTGACCGGTATGTGGCTCACCTCCGACGGTGTGCGCGCCGAGCTGACCATCAATTCGGGCACCGACATTCCGGCCGATTCCGAGGCTGTGGTCCGCAGTATGTCGGCGGTGGGCGAGCAGTTCGTCGACTTCCGTCCGCCCCAGGACACCGACGGGGAGTACCTGCACAACGGTTCGACCGTCGAGGTCGAAGACATGCCGGTGGAGATCTCTTCCATGCTCGATCAGGCCGACGCGCTCCTGAACACGGTCAACGACACGAAGCTGCGCGCGGTGATGGACGAGGCCTTCCTGGCCTTCAACGGCACCGGTGAGTCGCTGCAGCGGCTGCTGGACTCGATGATCCTGCTCGCCGACTCGGCGGACGAGAACATCGACGAGTTCACGTCGCTCATCGACGAAGCCGGACCGATCCTGGCGACGCAGAATCGCACCGCCGACGAGATCCGGGCCTGGACCAGCAACTTGACCACGGTCACCGACCAGATCCGGGCGCACAAGGCCAACGTGACCGGCATCCTGCAGAAGGGACCGGGCACGGCCACCGCAGCGGGCAAGCTGTTCGGCGACATGAGCCAGTCGTTCCCGACGGCCGTGTCGAACTTGAGCGTGGACGCGCGCACGATGGCCGTCTATCTGCCGAATCTGCAGCAGACGGTGGTGCTCTACCCCCGCGTGCTGGCGGCGCTCATCACGGCCATCAACAACGGCTCGAGCGCCTACGGTCCGAACGTGAACTTCACGCTCGGCTTCCAGGATCCGCCCACCTGTACCGTCGGCTTCGTGCCGCGTGATCAGTGGCGCTTCCCGAGCGAACAGACTCCGCAGGATCTGCCGCCGGGGCTGCTGTGCCGACTCCCGCAGGACGCGCAGTCCACCGTCCGCGGTGCTCGAAACTTCCCGTGCGTGGAGTACCCGGGACGTCGTGCGCCGACGCCGGCCGAGTGCCGCACCGGCTTCAAGGCATCGCCGGAGGACAACGTGGCCTTCCCGAACGGTCTGCCGGGTACCGGATTGCCGAGGCAACCCGCAGGTCACGTGGTTCCGGGCAGCCCGACCTCCCATGACCCGACGCCCGCGACCTATGCGACCACGTACGATCCTGTGACAGGGGAATTCATCGGTCCGGACGGCAAGATCTACAACGCCGGACTGGGCGAGCAGGCAGGTTCTAAGAAGACCGAATGGTACGAGCTGATCACGAAGACGGTGCAATCCTGAATCCGGAGGAGCCGAAGCAGGGCGACGAGGGCACCGCAGAAGTAACGGACAGCGACGCGGCCGAGGTGGCTGCGTCCAAGCCCGCGGCGAAGCCGGTGGTGCGCAAGAGCAGTCCGCTCGGCCGCAAGGCCAAGCCTGCGGTTGCCAAGGCGTCTGGGGTGAGTGCATCGGAAAAGGCGCCGGCAGCCGAGGACACGTCCGCTGCGGAGGCACTGGCCGCGGAGGCTCTCGTCGAGGACGCTTCCGCCGCGAGTGCGGCCGCTGACGACGACTCCGCCGGGGACGACTCGGCCGAGGCCGCAGCCGTCGACGAGAGCGGCACCGGTTCTTACCGTGACAAGCGCGTGGACGCGCAGCGTCGTCGTACGGCGCGCGAAGCGGCGGACGCGGCCAAGGCCGCCAAGAAGAAGCCGGTGGCTTTGACCGCGGCCATCGGGGCCGGGTCCGCGGGTACGCGTCCGCTGAAGACGGTGGCGCTGATCTCCGGCGTGGTGCTGCTGGTCGCGGGAATCGTGCTGTCGGCGCTGTTCGCAGTCGGTTATCAGCGCATCGACCGAGACCGCGAGTTGCGCGCCGAGTACGCGACGTTTGCGCGGCAGGTGGTGGTGCAGATGACCACGCTGAACTCGGAGAACGCCGACGCCATGTACAAGTTGGCGCTGGAGAAGACCAGTGGCCGTGCGCAGCAGGTCTTCCGCGACAACATGAAGCAGGTCACTGACCTGATTCGCGAGGGCGACGCGGTCACGAACACCACGGTGCTGACCGACGCGGTCAGCAAGGCGACCGAAGACGAGGGCACGGTCCTGATGGTGGTCGGCTGGGAGTCGCGCTCCAAGGACGGAAAACAAGAGCCGCTGTACCAGACGTTCCGCTACAAGGTGGGTCTGACGCGCATCAACGGTGACGTGAAGGTCACCGATCTGGAGTTTGTCTGGTGACCGTACGCAGAGTGGCAGTAGCCGTGTTCACCGCGCTCGTCGTCGCATCCCTCGTCGCCGCCGCGGTGCTGGGCACGATGTACTACCGCGCGAACACCGAGGAGGAGGCCCGCGACAGCGCCCTGGCCGCGGCCCAGTTGTACGTCCAGAAGATGTTCGCCTGGAACGAGAAGACCATCTCGGACAACATCAACTTCATGATGGCGCACATGACCGGCACGGCGAAGGAACAGTACGAGCGCTACGTGATCGGCGAGCGCATCGCGGAGCTGGTGAAGGAACAGAAGTCGGTCGCCAAGGTCACCGAGCAGGGGGCCGGCGTCGTGACGAACACGTCCGACACCGCGACCGTGCTGCTGTTCATCAACCAGTCGGCCTCCAGCGCCACGTCGTCGGAGATCCAGACCAATCCGAGCCGTATCCAGTACACGATGGAACGTCGGGACGGGACCTGGCTGATCAACGACAGCCAGCTGATCGACGACCAGACGCTGATGGACGTGGTGGCCGAGCGCGACGGCAAGCCGGTGCCCTCGGAGGGGTTGATTCCGGCACCCGTGCCGTCGACCGCGGAGAGCCAGGCTCCGGAGAACACCCCGGCACCGGAGCCAGTGCCGACCGGCTAGCGGTTTCCGGCAGAACACTGCCCGATCGAAAGTTTTATGTCCCCGTAGGTACCTCAGAGGTGCCTCCGCGGACATAGAACTTTGCGGAGTGTCCCGTGCGTGCCGGCACGGGTCGAAATCGACGGGAAACACGAAGGGGGTCGACGGCGTCTGACGCCGTCGACCCCCTTCGGTGTCGGTGAGACCGCTTAGGACGTGTAGCCCATCGGCATCAGGATCGACTTGTGCTCCAGGTACGACTCCAGGCCCTCGCGACCGTTCTCGCGACCGATGCCCGAGGCCTTGTAGCCACCGAACGGCGACGACGGGTCGATGGCGTACCAGTTGATGCCCATGGTGCCGGTGCGGACCTGTTTGGCGATCTCGATGGCACCCGGCACGTCGGCGCTCCACACCGAACCGGCCAGACCGTAGTCGGAGTCGTTGGCGATGGCGATGGCCTCGTCGACGTCGTCGTAGGCGATGACGCTGATGACCGGGCCGAAGATCTCCTCGCGGGCGATCGTCATGTCGTTGGTGACGCCGGTGAAGATGGTCGGGCCCACCCAGTTCTCGGTGCCGATGGCCGGTGCGGCCACCTCGAGGACGGCGGTGGCGCCCTCGGCCTTGCCCTTGGCGATGTAGTCGGTGACCTTCTGGTGCTGACGGTCGTTGATCAGCGGACCGATCTTGGTCTCCGAGTCCTCGGGCAGGCCCGGGGTGAAGGTGGCGGCGACGTCGACCATGGCGGCGACGATCTCGTCGTGGCGCGAACGGGGCACCAGGACGCGGGTCTGCGCGACGCACGCCTGGCCGGAGTTCAGGATGCCGGAGAAGACCAGCATGGGAGCGGCAGCGGCGATGTCGACGTCGTCGAGGACGATGGCCGCGGACTTGCCGCCCAGCTCCAGCGAGCAGCGCTTCAGGTTCTCGCCGCAGCGCGCGGCGATGGCGCGACCGGCGGCGGTGGAGCCGGTAAAGGTGATCTTGTCGACCTCGGGGTGCTCGACGAGGGCCTGGCCGGTCGCGACACCGCCGGGCACCACGGAGATGACACCCTCGGGCACGCCGGCCTCGGTGAACAGCTCGGCGAGGACGTTGGCGTTGATCGGGGTCTCGGGTGCGGGCTTGAGGACCACCGAGCAGCCGGCGGCCAGGGCCGGACCGAACTTGTTGCACAGCAGGAACAGCGGCACGTTCCACGCGATGATCGCGCCGACCACGCCGACCGGCTCGCGGACCACCAGGGTCTCGCCGAACAGGCCGGTGCGCTTCTCTTCCCACTCGTAGGCCTCGGCGGCGTCGGCGTATCCGGCGAGGACACCGGTGCCGGCCAGCTGCTGCAGGGTGGCGACGTCGCCGGGGGTGGCACCCATCTCGGCGGAGATCAGCGCGCAGATTTCTGCCGAACGCTCGTTGATCAGGTCGGCGGCGCGGCGGATCACGGCGGCGCGCTCGGCCGGCGGGGTGTTGCGCCAGACGCCGGAGTCGAAGGCCTCGCGGGCCGCGCGCACGGCGGTGTCCACGTCCGTGGCATCGGCGCTGGGAACGCTGCCGATGAGCTCACCGGTGGCGGGGGAGAAGACTTCGAGGCGCTCAGCGGAATGCGGTGCCACCCAGCGACCGCCGAGATACAGCTGATCGGTCTTGATGGGGGTGATGACGGACATGCGTGCTCCTGGTATCGGGGGATGTCTCCCCCGATACTAGAACACGTTCTAGTGCAGGGTCAGGACTTGGGGCTCACGTCGAGCACCACATCGAACTCCAGCAGGTCAGCACCGGTGGCCACCGGCTTGCGATCGCCGGAGTGCGCGGCGCGGGCGTCGCCGCCGGCCCACGCCTGGAAGCTCTCCTCGTCGGCCCACTGGGTCACCACGAAATACCGGTCGTCGCCCTTGGTGGGGCGCAGCAGCTGGAAGCCGAGGAAGCCGGGTGCCTGCTCGACGACGCCCGCGCGCCCGGCGAAGCGCTTCTCGAGCTCGGCGCCGTGCTCGGCGGGGACACTGATCGCGTTGATTTTCACAATTGCCATGACTGCAGGGTACGCGGCGCGACTACCGGCGTCCGGGGCCGCGCGGCGACTAAGGTGTCATCCCGTGGATGAGACTCCCGGTCTGCCGGGTCATGGCGGCCAGTACGACTTACGCGGTCTGCTCGACCACGGCGGCGACGAGCGGGCCGGTTTCGAGCAGGGCTTCGGCGCCATCGTGCTGCTGCACGGGCTGATGGGTCGGGGCGCCACCTGGCGTCGACAGATTCCCTGGCTGCGCCGGTACGGCCGGGTCTTCACCTACGACGCCGCCTTCCATCAGGGCGCCGACCGCGTCGGCACGCCGACGGCCGAGGAGATGTCGACCGAGCGTTTCGTCGCCGACGTCGCCGAGGTGCTCACCTGGATCGACCGCGGCCCGGTGGCGCTGATCGGCCATTCGATGGGCGGCCTGCACGCCTGGTGTACGGCGGCTGCCTACCCCGAGTTGGTGGGCGCGCTGGTGGTGGAGGACATGGCTCCGGACTTCCGCGGGCAGACCACCGGCACCTGGGCGCCGTGGTTCGAGAGCTGGCCCGAGCGGTTCGCCGGCCTCGACGAGGCGGTCGCGCACTTCGGTCCGGTCGCCGGTCGGTACTTCTACGAGGCCTTCGACGACGGACGACTGCACGGCTCGATCCCGGTCTGGGCGGCCATCGCCGAGGAGTGGGGCGGCCGCGACTTCTGGACGCAGTGGGAGGCGGTGAGCGTGCCGTCGTTGCTGCTGGAGGCCGAGTACTCGGTGGCGCCCGCCGGTCAGATGCGGCAGATGGCCGAGCGCAATCGGCTCGCCACCCATCTGACGGTGCCCGGGGCCGGACACCTCATACACGACGACGCCCCGGAAGTGTTCCGGGGCGCCGTCGAGGCTTTCCTGTCGCGCGTCGGTCCCGTCTAGGACCTCGGCGCGGCGCCGATCAGTGCGGCAGCACCGGCGTCGCCGGGGCGTCGAGATCCACGTCCTCGGTCACCAAATCGGAGACCTTCCGGCGGGGCAGGAAGAACGCCGGGATGAAGCAGCAGGCCACCAGGACAGCGGCCACCAGGAAGGTGGTGCTGAAGCCGTTGGCCGCGTCGACCTTGGCGGCCTCGATGACCGGCTCCGGCAGGTTGACGCCCGGCATGCCGATGGACATCAGGATGCCGCGGGTGTCGGCCAGCAGCAGGCCGGTGAAGATCACCGTGATCACGGCGGTGCCGATCGACGCGGCGGTCTGCTGCAGGGCGTTCAGCATGGTGGAACCGTCGCTCACGTCATCGCCACGCAGAGAAGCCAGGGCGGCGGACATGATCGGCATCATGGTCATGCCCATACCCAGGCCCTGAATGAACAGGGCGCCGCACAGGTACACGTAGGAGGGCTCCGGCCCCACCGCGATGAACATGGAAACGCCGATGAGGATGAGCACGAGGCCGCCGAGGACGAACTTGCCCGGGCCCATCTTGTCGGTCAGCTTGCCCGCGATCGGCATGGTCAGCATGGCGCCGAGACCCTGCGGTGCCAGCAGCAGGCCGGCCATCATCGGGCTCTTCTCGCCGACCATCTGGAAGTACTGCGGGTACAGCAGGCCCGAGCCGAAGAAGGCGACGGCGAAGAAGGCCATGGTGATCACCGAGACGGTGAGCGTGCGGTTGCGGAACAGTCGCAGGTCCAGCAGCGGGTACTTGGCGCGCAGGGCCCAGAACACGAAGGCCAGGATCAGCAGACCGCCGACGATCATCGAGACGTAGACGCGCGGGGCGTTGAACGTGCCCTCCTCGGCCGACGAGGAGACGCCGAACAGGAACAGTGCCAGACCCGGCGAGAGCAGCAGCAGGCCGATGATGTCGAGCTTGCGGCCCGGGGCCTTGTCGTTGGTGGGCAGCACCATCCACGCGTAGACGAGGGCGATCAGGCCCAGCGGGATGTTGATCAGGAAGATCCAGTGCCAGGAGGCGACGTCGATCAGCCAGCCGCCCAGGATCGGGCCGGCGATCGGGCCCAGCAGCATCGGGATACCGAGGATGGCCATCACCGAACCGACCCGGTCGGGTCCGGCCGCGCGGGTCATGATCATCATGCCGATCGGCATGAGCAGACCGCCGCCGAGACCCTGAATCATGCGGAAGGCCACCAGCATGCCGATGTTGGTCGACAGCGCGCACAGCAGCGAGCCGAGCAGGAACAGCACCAGCGAGGCGATGTAGACGTTGCGCGTGCCGAACCGGGAGGCGGCCCAGCCCGCGGTGGGAATCACCGCGGCCAGCGCCAACGTGTAGCCGGTCATCGTCCAGGCGACGGTGGCCGGATTGTCCACGTTGAACTCTTGCATGAACGGCAGCTGCGCCACCGCCACGACGGTGACGTCCAGAATGGACATGATGGCGCCGAGAACCACGACACCGGCCACGATGAAGACATCGCGACCCAACTTGTCGGGCGCGACGGCCGGGGAGGCCTGGGACATGGGGATTCCTTAACGTCGAAGGGGGGTGAAGCGGGGAAAGCGGGTCAGGCGTGGTGGACCAGCGGCGGCGGCAGGTAGGCGGCGGCCGCGGCCACGGCCTGGTGCAGCCGGTCGCGGACGTCCTCGGGGATCGCCTGCAGCGGTGCCCGCACGGAATGGCTGTGCACTCGGAACTGCTCGGTCAGCAGGTCGTGACCGGAGCCGGTGAGGGACAGGCGCTTCACGCGGCGGTCCTGGGCGTCCTCGCGGCGGTCCACGAAGCCGAGGGCCACCAGGCGATCGGCGGCGCGGCCGGCCGCCGGGAGCGACAGGCCCACCTCGTCGGCCACCTCGTGGACCGGGCAGGCCTTGCCGCAGGCCAGGACGAACAGCATGCGCAGCTGGGACACGGTGAGTTCGGTGGCGGCGACGGCCTCGACGGCGGTCAGTTGCGCAGCGCTCAGCAGTCGGTCGATGAAGTCCGCCACGGCGGTGGCGGTCGCTTCGACGGCGGAGGTGGCGGGTGCAGACACCCGGATATGGTTACGCAGGCGCAACTATTGCTGCAACACAACCAATGGTGAGCTTGCTCACTGCACGGCTAGGCTTGTGCACCATGACGCAGAACACGCACGGCATCAAGGACATTCCGGTCACCGCCCTGGACGGCTCGGCGCTCGCGCTGGCCGACTTCCCGGGCCCGTTGCTGATCGTCAACGTCGCCTCCAAGTGCGGCCTCACCCCGCAGTACGCCAAGCTCGAGGAACTGGCGCGCACCTACGGCGACCGCGGTCTCACCGTGGTCGGCATGCCGTGCAATCAGTTCATGGGGCAGGAGCCCGGCACCGCCGACGAGATCGCCACCTTCTGCTCGGTGACCTACGGGGTCACCTTCCCGCTGCTGGCCAAGGCCGATGTGAACGGTGACGACCGGCACCCGCTGTACGCCGAACTCACCCGCGCGGCCGACGCCGACGGCGAGGCCGGCGACATCCAGTGGAACTTCGAGAAGTTCCTCGTCGGTGCCGACGGGCAGGTCCTGGGCCGCTTCCGTCCGCGCACCGAACCCGATGCGCCCGAGGTGATCGCGGCGGTCGAAGCGGCGCTTTAGTCGTCGGCCGGTCCATGCCGGTACAGTGAACGTCGTCGTACGAGCTGTGAGGAGCGGTGCCCAGATGGCGCGTGTAGTGGTCGATGTGATGCCCAAGGCCGAGATCCTGGACCCGCAGGGACAGGCGATCGTCGGTGCCCTCGGGCGCCTCGGATTCTCCGGCGTCGCCGACGTCCGGCAGGGGAAGCGTTTCGAGCTGGAGGTCGACGACTCGGTCGACGACGCCACGCTGGAACGCATCGCCGAAGAAGTGCTCACCAACACGGTGATCGAGAACTTCGCCGTCACCCGTATCGCGGAGTGACGACGATGAGCGCACGTATCGGAGTCATCACCTTTCCGGGCACGCTCGACGACGTCGACGCGGCCCGTGCCGTGCGAGTGGCGGGCGCCGAAGCGGTCAGCCTGTGGCACGGCGACGCCGACCTGAAGGGCGTCGACGCCGTGGTGGTGCCCGGCGGCTTCTCCTACGGCGACTACCTGCGCTGCGGGGCCATCGCCAGCTTCGCGCCGGTCATGGAATCGGTCGTCGAGGCCGCCCGCGGCGGCATGCCGGTCCTGGGCATCTGCAACGGCTTCCAGATCCTGTGCGAGGCCGGTCTGCTGCCCGGCGCGCTGACCCGGAACGAGGGCCTGCACTTCATCTGCCGCGACCAGTGGCTGCGCGTGGAGAACAACTCGTCGGCGTGGACCACCCGTTACGACGCCGGTGCGGAGATCCTGATCCCGCTCAAGTCGGGCGAGGGTCGCTACCAGGCCGACGAGCGCACGCTCGCCGAGCTGCAGGGTGAGGGCCGCATCGTCTTCACCTACGCGGGCGACAATCCCAACGGCAGCCAGCTCGACATCGCCGGCATCGCGAGCGAGAACGGGCGCGTGGTGGGCCTCATGCCGCACCCCGAGCACGCCATCGAGGCCCTGACCGGCCCGAGCGACGACGGCCTCGGCCTGTTCTACTCGGCCATCGACTCGGTGCTCGCGAGCGTCTGAGTCCGCAGAAGATGATCGCCACCTCCGCGAGCGCCGAGGGGCTCGGCGCCTTCATCGACGCGTCGCCGTCGCCCTTCCATGTGGTCGCGCGCGTCGCGGCCGAGCTCGACGCCGCCGGTTACGAGCAGCTGCTCGAGACCGATCCGTGGGATGCCACCGCGGCCGGTCGTCGCTACGTGATCCGTGGCGGCTCGATCATCGCCTGGAACGGCGGCGCCCTCGCGCCGCTGCGCATCGTCGGCGGTCACACCGACAGCCCCAACCTGCGGGTCAAGCAGCATCCGGACCGGTCCAGCGCCGGTCTGGCAACGGTGGCGCTGGAGCCGTACGGCGGCGCGTGGCTCAACTCCTGGCTCGATCGCGACCTCGGTCTGTCCGGTCGGCTGGCCTACGCCCACGACGGCGGGGTGGCCCACGCGTTGGTCCTGATCGACCAGCCGGTGCTGCGCGTGCCGCAGCTGGCGATCCACCTGTCCGAGGACCGCAAGGGCGTGCAGCTGGATCCGCAGCGGCACGTCGACGCGATCCGCGGAATCGGAGAGGCCCGGCCGCTCCTGGAGTGGCTCACCGAACGCGCCGGGCTGACCCCGGGCAGCGTCCTCGGTTGGGAACTGATGACCCATGACCTGGCGCCGTCGCAGCTGATCGGCACCGACCGCGACCTGCTCAGTGCGTCGCGGCTGGACAACCAGGGGACCTGCTACGCAGGATTGCGCGCGCTGCTCGACGCCGCGCCGGGTGACACCGTCCAGGATGAGAGCACCGCGATGCTGGCGCTCTTCGACCACGAAGAGGTCGGCTCCGGCTCTGAACGCGGCGCGGCGTCGGACTTCCTGGTGACCGTCTGCGAACGCCTGATCGGCGGACTCGGCGGCACCCGGGACGACTTCCTGCGGCTGATGGCCGCGAGCTTCCACGTCTCCGGCGACATGGCGCACGGCACCCACCCGAACTACCCGGATCGGCACGAGCCCGGCCACCGCATCGACCTCGGCGGCGGACCGGTGCTGAAGGTGAACCAGAATCTGCGCTACGCCTCCGATGCGACCGGCGAGGCCGAGTTCGCGCTGGCCTGCCGGGCCGCGGGCGTTCCGCTGCAGCGCTACGTGCACCGCGCCGATCTGCCGTGCGGCTCCACCATCGGACCGCTCACCGCGGCGCGCACCGGCTTGAAGACGGTCGACGTCGGGGCCCCGCAGCTGGCCATGCACAGCGCCCGCGAGCTCATGGCGGCCGCCGATGTGCCGATGTACTCGGCCGCGCTGCAGGCCTTCCTCACCCGGGGCGGAGCACGCTGAGCTCGGTGCCCTGCGTCAGCACCACGTAGCCGTTCACCGCGGCGGCGGTGCCGTTGATCTCGCGGTCCCAGGCGATGGTGCCGGCCGCGGCGTCGTAGGCGGTGAGAGTGGCCCGGCTCGCCATGAGCAGCGTCGACCCCGATGATCCCACGCAGCGCAGCAGGTCCAGATTGTGCTCGGGGTCGGTGATCGAGGGCGGTGCCATCGAGCCGAGCGCGGCGCCGTCGCGCAGGTCGAAGAAGCGGCGCGACCGGTCCTTGCGCGCGAAGGCGACGATGTCGCCACAGGCGCGGGTGTTGCTCTTGGACAGTTCCGGGTCGGCGATCTGCCACAGACCCTTGCCGGTGGCCGGGTCGATCACCTCGTAGTGTCCGGAATCCTCCATCATCGCGGCCGCCCCGGTGCCGGCCAGGACGGGCAGCACCGAGTCGCCGCTGACCACGGTCATGCTGCGCGCGGTGCGCACCGGGGTGGCGGCGACGCTGCGGTCGGTGCGCGGATAGACCTGCACCTGACGTCCGTCGGGGCCGTTGCTCACGGTCAGCACGCCGCTCTCGTACACCCGGACGTCACACTGCTCGCACGCGAGCAGGTCGGCGCCGGTGGTCGGGTCCAGCACGAAGCCGCGTCCGTCGGCGGTCGTCACCACCAGCAGGCCGCCGTTCACGGTGGCTTTCGCGGCGGAGGCGAAGGCGCGTTCCCAGCGGGCGTCCCCGGCCGGGGTGCGCAGGGTGACCTGCCTGCCGAACTGGTTGATCCGCAGGAAGTCGTTGCCGACCGCGGTGACCTGCACGGTGTCGTCGAGCGGGCCGGCCTCCTGCGGGGTGCCCTCGTCGTCGATCAGGTAGAAGCCGTTCGGGCGGTCGCCGAGCTTCACCGCGCAGCCGACGCGGCGGTCCCCGGTCAGCGCGCAGTCGCCGAGCCCGGCGCGGACCGGCGTCGTCCACCGTTGGTCGCCGGTCACCCCGTCGACGAGCGTGAAGGACCGTCCCAGGCCCGACGGGTACGACAGCAACCAGTCGGCGCCGCGCTGATCGGCGACGGTGATCGGGCCGGAGCCGGTGTAGCCCGGCAGCGACTGATCGTCGACGGTCCATGCCGTCTCGGGTGCGGCGGAGTAGTCGCGCAGCAGGCCGTCGTCGCCTCGATGATCCTGCTCGGTCGGGCCCCACAGGACGGCGCCCGCGATCACCACCAGCAGCAGGGAACCGAGGATGCCGACCGCGGCGATACCGGGCCGACGGCGGGAGGAATAGTCCGAACGCGACATGGGTTCAGTCTTTCACGGCCCTTCGGGGCCGCAGCTTGAGTGTCGTTCGCTCAGGGCGTACGCGGTCGGGAACATCGCCCGGGCGTGCAGCGTTGGAGATCACAGACCCACCGAAGCGAGCTGCGACGGTCGTCCCCGGTGATCTCGCCGCGGCGACCGGGGTGATGACCACTACAGTGGAGGCAGATGGCTCGCTGCCGGGGCCAGCAACACAAGGAGAACAATGTTCGAACGGTTCACCGACCGCGCGCGCCGGGTCGTCGTCCTGGCGCAAGAAGAAGCGCGGATGCTCAATCACAACTACATCGGCACCGAACACATCCTTCTGGGTTTGATCCACGAGGGTGAGGGTGTCGCGGCCAAGGCTCT
The DNA here is from genome assembly GCF_039542465.1 of Gordonia alkaliphila. NCBI lineage: Bacteria > Bacillati > Actinomycetota > Actinomycetes > Mycobacteriales > Gordoniaceae > Gordonia > Gordonia alkaliphila. Next base: position 146,351 of record NZ_BAABIE010000001.1, read on the forward strand.
CGAGTCGCTGGGCATCTCGCTGGAGGCCGTCCGCAGCCAGGTGGAGGAGATCATCGGACAGGGCCAGCAGGCGCCGTCCGGGCACATCCCCTTCACCCCGCGGGCCAAGAAGGTCCTCGAGCTGAGCCTGCGCGAGGCGCTGCAGCTGGGCCACAACTACATCGGCACCGAGCACATCCTGCTCGGCCTGATCCGCGAGGGCGAGGGCGTCGCCGCCCAGGTCCTGGTGAAGCTGGGCGCCGACCTCAACAGCGTTCGCCAGCAGGTGATTCAGCTACTGTCCGGCTACCAGGGCAAGGAGCCCGAGGCCGCGGGTACCGGCGGGCGTTCGTCCGACGCGGGCACACCGTCGACCTCACTGGTGCTGGACCAGTTCGGTCGCAACCTGACCGCGGCGGCCGGCGAGGGCAAGCTCGACCCGGTGATCGGGCGCGAGAAGGAGATCGAGCGGGTCATGCAGGTGCTGTCCCGCCGCACCAAGAACAACCCGGTGCTGATCGGCGAGCCGGGCGTCGGTAAGACGGCCGTCGTCGAGGGCCTGGCACAGGCGATCGTCGCGGGCGACGTGCCCGAGACGCTCAAGGACAAGCAGCTCTACAGCCTGGACCTGGGTTCGCTCGTGGCCGGTAGCCGTTACCGCGGCGACTTCGAGGAGCGCCTGAAGAAGGTGCTCAAGGAGATCAACACCCGCGGCGACATCATCCTGTTCATCGACGAGCTGCACCAGCTCGTCGGTGCCGGCGCCGCCGAAGGCGCGATCGACGCCGCGTCGATCCTGAAGCCGAAGCTGGCGCGCGGTGAGCTGCAGACCATCGGCGCCACCACGCTCGACGAGTACCGCAAGTACATCGAGAAGGATGCCGCGCTGGAGCGTCGCTTCCAGCCGGTGCAGGTGGGCGAGCCGTCGGTGGAGCACACCATCGAGATCCTCAAGGGTCTGCGCGATCGCTACGAGCAGCACCACAAGGTCTCGATCACCGACTCGGCGCTGGCCGCGGCGGCGACCCTGGCCGACCGGTACATCAACGACCGCTTCCTGCCGGACAAGGCGATCGACCTGATCGACGAGGCGGGCGCGCGCATGCGTATCCGCCGGATGACCGCTCCGCCAGACCTGCGCGAGTTCGACGATCGCATCGCCGACGCGCGTAAGGAGAAGGAGTCGGCGATCGACGCGCAGGACTTCGAGAAGGCTGCGAGCCTGCGCGACAAGGAGAAGCAGCTGATCTCCGAGCGCGCCGAGCGCGAGAAGCAGTGGCGTGCGGGCGACCTGGACGTCGTGGCCGAGGTCGACGACGAAGAGATCGCCGAGGTGCTGGGCAACTGGACCGGTATCCCGGTCTTCAAGCTCACCGAGGAGGAGACCACCCGCCTCCTGCGCATGGAAGACGAGCTGCACAAGCGGATCATCGGCCAGGAGGACGCCGTCAAGGCGGTCTCGCGGGCGATCCGTCGTACGCGTGCCGGTCTGAAGGACCCCAAGCGTCCGTCGGGCTCGTTCATCTTCGCCGGCCCGTCCGGTGTCGGTAAGACCGAGCTGTCCAAGGCGCTGGCCAACTTCCTGTTCGGCGAGGACGACGCGCTCATCCAGATCGACATGGGCGAGTTCCACGACCGCTTCACCGCGACGCGGCTGTTCGGTGCCCCTCCGGGCTACGTCGGCTACGACGAGGGCGGCCAGCTCACCGAGAAGGTGCGGCGCAAGCCGTTCTCGGTGGTCCTGTTCGACGAGATCGAGAAGGCCCACTCGGACATCTACAACACCCTGTTGCAGGTGCTCGAAGACGGCCGCCTGACCGACGGTCAGGGCCGCACGGTGGACTTCAAGAACACGGTGCTGATCTTCACGTCGAACCTCGGAACCCGCGACATCTCCAAGGCCGTGGGCATGGGCTTCAGCAAGGACGACGGCACCGGCTCGAACTACGAGCGGATGAAGCAGAAGGTCAACGACGAGCTGAAGAAGCACTTCCGCCCGGAGTTCCTGAACCGTATCGACGATGTCATCGTGTTCCACCAGCTGACGCAGGACGAGATCATCAAGATGGTCGATCTGATGATCGGCCGCGTGGAGCAGCAGCTCAAGGCCAAGGACATGGACCTCGAGCTCACCGAGAAGGCCAAGAACCTGCTCGCGAAGCGGGGCTTCGATCCGGTGCTGGGTGCGCGACCGCTGCGTCGCACCATTCAGCGCGAGATCGAGGACCAGCTCTCGGAGAAGATCCTCTTCAACGAGATCGGCGCCGGTCAGATCATCCTGATCGACGTCGAGGGTTGGGACGGCGAAGGCGACGACGACGGCGCCAAGTTCGTCTTCTCCGGCACGCCGCGTCCGCGCGAGGTGCCCGACGTGCCCGCCGAGCTGACCGAAGCGGCAGAGGGCGAAGCGGGCTAGAGTCCGCAGCGCTGACCACAGCAGTATCCGAAGGGCCCGGCGGTTTCTGCCGGGCCCTTCGGCATCGCGGGGCGGGCGTTATGCGACGATCGGACCGGAGCGCAATCGTTGCGCTGACAACAGTGGGGAGAGATCGCATGACCTATGGCCCGCCTCCGGGACCGCAACCCGGCCCGAATCCGTTCGGCGGTCAACCGCCGCAGCAGCCGATGCCCGGTGGTATGCCGCCCGTGATGGCCGGCGGGATGTCGCCGGCACCTGCGGCGAGCGCGGCGCTGCTGGCGCCGGTCGGCCCGGCGTCGAGCCGCCGGTTGGTCGTCGGTGTGGTCGCGGCGATCGCGGCCCTGCTGCTGATCATCGGCAGCTTCCTGACGTGGGCCTCGGCCAGCGAGAAGTTCTCCGAGAGCTTCGGCGGCGAGACCATGACCGCGGAAGTGTCCGTGGCGGTGAGCGGGATGGGATCGGTGGATTTTGAACAATCCTTCACCGGCGTTCCCGAATCGCTGCAGGGCGAGATCGGCGACGAGGCAACTGCCGAACAGACCGAGGAACTGGAAAGTGAAACCGCGGTGCCTGGCGTCTGGACGGTCATCTTCGGCGTCATCATCGCGGTCGGTGCAGCTCTGATGCTGGTGCGTCGCTTCCCGGGTATCGGCGCGATCGTCACCACGGTCGGCGGCGTGGCTGCGTTCATCGCCGCCATCGTCTTCATCGCGGATCCGTTCGGTGCGGTGGTCAGCGGTGAAACCGGGGACATGGATTCGGCGGACGTCTCGGCCGGATTCGGCCTCTGGTTGGTGCTGGTCGGTGCGATCTTCGGTCTGCTGGCCGGGGCCGCCATGCTCGCCCTCACCCTGGCTCCAGCCAAGTTCGACGACGCCGGAACCGCGTTCCCCGCAGGCCCGGGCGGCTTCCCGCAGCAGGGTGGCTTCCCGCAGCAGCCGCAGAGTGGTTTCCCTCCGCAGCAGCCGGGCTTCCCCCAGCAGAGTGGCTTTCCGCAGCAGCCGGGTGGCTACCCCCAGCCGGGCGGCGGCTACCCGCAACAGGGCGGATTCCCCCAGCAGGGTGGATTCCCGCCCTCCCACTGAGGATCGATTCCCCGCGACTCGATTCCGTGCGACAGTGATGCGTCTCGGCGGGCCCGGCAGAGTTTCTGCCGGGCCCGTCGGCATCGCCGGTGAATGTGCGACGATTCTGCCCATGAGCGACCGCCCCGCTGTTCGTTACTCGCGCCGCCGCATGTTCGGTGGCCTCGTCGCTCTCGCCGCGGCGGCTCTGCTGATCGTCGGCAGCTTCCTGACCTGGGCGTCGGCCAGCCAGCCGTCGGCGGAGGAGTTCGAGGAGGTGCCCATGACGGTGACCACCTCGGCCACGATCAGCGGCATGGGCTCGGTGTCGCTCGATCTCGAGGTGGCCGATGCGCCGCCGAGCTTCCCGCAACTCGATGGGGCCTATCTCGATCAGGAGGCGTCCGAGGGGGAGGAACACACCCGGATGTCAGGTATCTGGACGGTGGTCTTCGGGGCGCTCATCGCGGTCGGTGCGGTGGGGCTGCTGGTCCAGCGTCTCGCCGGTGCGAGCGCGTTCCTGGTCTCGCTGGTGGCGCTCGCCGCCTTGCTCGCGGTGATCGTCTTCTTCACCGATCCGCTGGCCGCGGTCACATCCGGGTCGATCGGCGACAGTGCGTCGGGCGATTTCGCGGCGGGTGTGGGGCTCTGGCTGGTGCTGATCGGTGCGGTGCTCGGCCTGGTGGCCGGTGCGGTGAGCGTGCGGCGGCCTCGGGTCGCGTAACTGGCACCGGGACACCGCCCTGTTATTCTTGGGACCGTTGTTACTGATGTGACAGGAGTCTTGTATGCGTGCGGTGATCCGGAGTGCGGTTGCGGCGGCGGCGGTGCTGCTCGTGGTGCCGGGGGTGGCCGCCGCCGATCCGCAGTCGCCGGAGCCGTCGGTGTCCGCACCGCAGACTGCCGAGGGATCGTCGCGGATCGTCGGGACGCATGCTCCTGCGCCGCAGCAGGAGACGATCGTGGTCTACTCGGCCGCAATGGACCGGAACATCCCGCTGACGGTCTTGCGCCCGCGCGACACCGCGAAGCCTGCGCCCGTGCTGTACCTGCTGAACGGTGCGGGCGGCGGCGAGGACGATGCCAGCTGGGCGGCGAAGACCGACTACACGAAGTTCTTCGCCGATAAGCACGTGAACGTGGTGACCCCGATCGGTGGTGCGTTCTCGTACTACACCGACTGGCAGCGCGACGATCCGGTGCTGGGCCGCAACAAGTGGCAGACCTTCCTGACGCGCGAACTGCCGCCGCTGCTGAACCGGGAGCTGGGCACCACCGGCGCGAACGCGGTCGCCGGTATCTCGATGGCCGGCACCTCGGTGCTGAACCTGGCCATCGCGGCTCCCGAGCTGTACCGCTCGGTGGCGGCCTACAGCGGATGTGCGCGCACCAGTGACCCGCTGGGCCAGGCGTACATCCGCACGGTCGTCGAGGATCGCGGCGGTGCCGACGTCACCAACATGTGGGGGCCGCTCGACGGTCCCGGCTGGCGCGCCAACGATCCGTACTTCCAGGCCGACAAGCTGCGCGGCACCAAGGTCTATCTGACCACCGGGACCGGGCTGCCGGGCGAGTACGACCGACTGGGCACCCGCCTCATCCAGGGCGATCCGCTGGTTTTGGCCGATCAGATGCTGCTCGGCGGGGCCATCGAGGCCACCGTCTTCACCTGCACGCAGCAGATGGGCGAGGCGCTGGCCCGCGCCCGGGTCGACACGACGCTGATCCAGCGTCCCACCGGTACGCATTCGTGGGGGTACTGGGAGTCCGACCTGCACCGCACCTGGCCGTCGATCGCGGCCGATCTGCAGCGCCGCTGACCTCAACCCGCAACGGGAGGGCTGCGCCGCGGCTGTCGGGTCAGCGGTCGAGCAGCAGGCGGACGGTCTGCGCCATCCGGTTGGTCACGTCGGTGGCCGAGGCCCGGCGGGTGAGCCACTGCACCAGGTTCGACATCCACACGTCCGAGATCACGCGGGCCACGGCGAGCTCGTACTCGGTCGGCTGGCCGGATTCCCGGTCGGGATCCATCATCGCCCCGGCCAGCAAGCGGTCGATGGTGGTGGCGACGCGATCCACTTCGCCGGCCGCGGAGGCGTCGGCGAACATGAAGGCGCGGGTCATGGCCTCGGTCAGCAGGGGATCGCGCTGCATGGCGTAAGTGATCATGTCGAGTACGTTGCTGAGCCGCTCGATCGGGGTGTCACCCGGCAGGGCGGTCCGATCGACGCGGCCCTCCACGCGTTCGAGTTCCCGGGAGAGCGCGGTGACCAGCAGATGCACCTTCGACGGGAAATAGCGATACAGGGTGCCGACGGCCACTTCGGCCTTGTCGGCGACGGCACGCATCTGCACGGCGTCGTAGCCGCCCTTGGAGGCCAGCGCCAGCGTCGAGTCCAGAATGCGCCGTCGCCGTTCCCGCTGTGCCGCGGAGCCGACCTCTGCGCCTGAGGTCGGCGCGACGACCGGGGGTGCCGGGGTCGTCGTGTCGGCGTCGCCGGAAACTGATGCTGCCATGCAGGCAATCCTTCACTCGCTGGGACCGTGGGGGGCGGTTGGCACCGCCCTAGGTATTGGTGTACACCCTATCTAAGTAGAACAGGTTCTAATTGTTGGTCACAAGCGCAAAACGAAGGAACTGCCGTGACAATCGCCACCACCCTTGAGCAGCAGGCCGTGATCAAGGCCATTTCGGGCTGGGCCCAGGCGCGTGACGTGCGCGAGCTGGTGCGCGCCGATGTCGACAAGCCTACGGCGTCGTGGCGTCCGCTGTGGGCGCAGATCGCCGATCTCGGTGTTTTCGCTGCTGGCGTGTCGGAGGAGCACGGCGGTGCCGGCGGCACCTTCGCCGATACCGCGGCCATGCTGTCGGCGAGCGGCGTGGAGCTGGTGCCCGGTCCGCTGGCGGCGACGGCCGCGACTGCCGCTGCGCTCGCCGAGCAGGGTCTGCCGGTGGCCGAGGCGCTGATGTTCGGTGAGCGCCCGGCGGTGATTCCGGCGTTCGCGGTGGCCGCGGGTGCGCCGCTGACCGTCACCGACGGGGTGGCCGACCTGGGGGCGGTGCCCGGGTTCGTCGACGACGCCGTGATTCTCGCGCCGCTGGACCTGACCGGTGGTTGGTGCGTCCTCGACCCGTCGGCAGGCGGCGTGCGGGTGCGCAGCGCCGAGGTCGGTAAGACCGTCGACGGCACCGTGGCGCCCGTGCACGTGATTCTCGAGGGCGTGGACACCGGCTCGGTGATCTCGGTGGACGACGGTGACCGCCTGCACGCGCTGCTGATCGGCGCGCTCGCGGCGTACCAGGCGGGCGTCGCCCGCCGCACGCTCGACCTGGCGGTGGACTACGCGAAGGTGCGCACCCAGTTCGGTGCGCCCATCGGTTCGTTCCAGGCCATCAAGCACATCTGCGCGGACATGCTGTGCCGCGCCGAGCAGCTGGCTGCGGCGTCGTGGGATCTGGCGACCGCACTCGACGATCGCGACGCGGACCAGGTGCGGCTGAGCGCGCTGGCGACGGCGGCGCTGACCGCCGATCTGTCGGTGGCCAACGCCAAGGATGCGATCCAGATCCTCGGCGGCATCGGCTTCACCTTCGAGCACGAGGCGCACCTCTACCTGCGGTCGGCGCTGGCCGTGCGCGCACAGCTCGACAGTGGCACCCCCGCCAAGCTCGCCCTCGGCGAGCTGGGTCGGGCCGGCGCGCGTCGCGAGTTCGCTGTCGACCTGGCCGACGTCGAATCCCGTCGGCCGGAGATCGCCGCGCTGGCCGCCGAGGTGGCCGCAGCGGGTGAGGCGTCCTGGCGTTCCGAGCTGGCCCGCACCGGTCTGCTGATGCCGCACTGGGACGCGCCGTTCGGGCTGTCCGCCGATCCCGCCCTGCAGTTGCTGATCGACGCCGAACTCGATCGCGTCGGCGTCCGTCGCCCGGACCTGGTGATCGCCGGGTGGGCGCTGCCGACGATCCTGGAGCACGGCACCGACGAGCAGCGCGAGCGCTTCATCGCGTCGACGCTGGCCGGCGACATCACCTGGTGCCAGCTGTTCAGCGAGCCCGAGGCCGGCAGCGACCTGGCATCGCTGCGCACCAAGGCGGTCCGGGTGGACGGCGGCTGGGAGCTGACCGGTCAGAAGATCTGGACCTCGCAGGCGCACGACGCCCAGTGGGCCGTCTGCCTGGCGCGTACCGACGCGCAGGCGCCCAAGCACAAGGGCATCACCTACTTCCTGGTCGACATGGCCGCCGCCGGCCTCGACGTGCGGCCGTTGCGCGAGATGACCGGGCGCGCGCTGTTCAACGAGGTCTTCCTCGACAGCGTCTTCGTGCCCGATGCCGACGTGGTGGGCGAGGTGAACAACGGCTGGCGGCTCGCGCGCACCACGCTCTCCAACGAGCGCGTCGCGATGGGCGGTGCCGGCCTGGGCAAGGAGGTCGACGCCCTGCTGCGCCAGCTCGACGCCGATCAGACCGTGCTGTCGGAGCGGTCGGCGGAGACCCTCGGCGGCCTGATCGCCGACGCGCACATCGGGCGCGTGCTCGACGCGCGAGCCCTCACCCAGCGTCTGTCGGGCACCGATCCGGGTGCCACCTCGAGCGTGCGCAAGCTGATCGGCGTGGTGCACCGCCAGTCGGTGCCGGAGTTCGCGCTCGACCTGCTGGGGCCGGCCGCGCTGGTGCCGGGGGAGGCCAGCGAGCTCTTCCTGCTGAATCGGTGCCTGTCGATCGCCGGCGGCACCACGCAGATCCTGAAGACGGCGGCGGCCGAGCGGATTCTGGGTTTGCCCCGGGGATGACCCGGTGAAGTAGAACCTGTTCTAATATGGAACTTGTTCTTGTTTTGTGCGCGGATGGTTTGAACGGAGGAACGGGTGGACTTCACCCTGGAAGCGGCGGCAGCGGCAGTAGCCGAGGCGACGCAAGAGGTAGTGGGCCGATTGGCCCCCGACTGGACCGACAAGTTCGACGCTGACGGTTTCGACCGGGCGGCGTGGGAGGCGTTCACCGGCGCCGGGCTCACCGTGCTCGCGCTGCCCGAGGCACTGGGCGGTGACGACCTGCCGCTGGACGCGCTGGCGCCGCTCGCCACCAGTGCGGGCCGTGCCGCAGCGGTGACGCCGCTGGTCGGAACGCTCGCCGCCACCGCGTGGCTCGGGCAGCATCCGGCGGCCGCCGAGCGTGTGGCCACCGAAGACGGCTGGTACGCCGTCGCCGTCGCCGAACGCGGGCAGGCGCTCGGTGCGCCGTCGCGCATCACGCTGCGCACCGACGGTGACGCGAGCGTGCTGACCGGCGTCAAGACCGGCGTCGCCTTCGCGGAGGGCGCCGCGGCGCTGCTCGTCGTGACCGCCGACGAGGTGGTCCTGGTCGATCCGCAGGCCGCCGGCGTCACTCTGACCAAGACCCCGACCTCCTCGGGGGCGGCCGAGTTCACCGTGACCTTCGACGAGGTCGCCGTGACCGCCGACGACGTGCACGACGGCGCGGAGCTGCTCGCCGCGGACTACCGCGCGCTGCTGGCCGCGTACTCCGCCGGTCTCCTCGCCGGAGCCATGGCGATGACGGCCGAACACGTGACCGTCCGCGAACAGTTCGGCAAGCCGATCGCCGCCTTCCAGGCGGTGGGGCAGCAGCTGGCCGACATCTACGTGGTCTCCCGCACGCTCGACTTGATCGCCACCTCGGTGGCGTGGCGTCTGTCCAACGAGCTCGACGCCGCCGCCGATCTGGCGACCGCCGATTACTGGGTGGCGGCGGAACTGCCGAGCGCGCTGCGCACCATGACGCACCTGCACGGCGGGATCGGCGTCGACATCACCTATCCCCTGCACCGCTACTTCTCGCTCGCCAAGGACCTGGCGCGCGTGGTCGGCGGTTCGACCGGCGCGCTCGACTTGCTCGCCGACGTCACCGTCGAGGAGGCGGCATGTTCCTAGACATGACCGACGCGCAGCGGGCGCTGCGCGACGAACTGCGGGAGTACTTCACCGGGCTGATCAGCGCCGACGACGAAGTCACCATGCGCACCGAGCGGCACGGCGAGGCCTACCGCGGCATCATCAAGCAGATGGGCGCCGACGACCGTCTCGGCGTCGGCTGGCCGGCCGAATACGGCGGCAAGGGCTTCGGCGAGTTCGAGCAGCAGCTCTTCACCAACGAGGCCGTCCGCGCCGATGTGCCGCTGCCTTCGGTGACCCTGCAGACCGTCGGGCCGACGCTGCAGCAGTACGGCTCGCAGGAGCAGAAGGACAAGTTCCTGCCGGCCATCCTGTCCGGCGACGTGCACTTCGCGATCGGCTACACCGAGCCCGACGCCGGCACCGACCTGGCCTCGCTGACCACCCGCGCCGTCCGCGAGGGCGACGAGTACGTGGTGAACGGCCAGAAGATCTTTACCACCGGCGGCCACGACGCCGACTACATCTGGCTGGCGGTGCGTACCGATCCGGACGCGCCCAAGCACAAGGGCATCTCGATCCTGATCGTCGACACCACCGATCCGGGGTTCTCGTGGACGCCGATCATCACCGCCGACGGTGCGCACCACGTCAACGCCACCTACTACAACGACGTCCGGGTTCCGGCGTCGATGATGGTGGGCGAAGAGGGTGGCGGCTGGAAACTGATCACCACCCAGCTCAACCACGAGCGCGTCATGTTGGGGCCGGCCGGCCGCATCGGCGGACTCGGCGACCGCATGCGCGAATGGGCGTCGACCGCGACCTACGACGGGGCCCCGGTGATCGAGCAGCAGGCCGTGCGGCGCGTCGTCGCGCAGATCGGCGCGTACGAGCGGCTCAACGAACTCCTCAACTGGCAGGTGTCCGCTTCGGGTGAGGTCTCGATGGCCGATGCGTCGGCCACCAAGGTCTTCGCCACCGAACGCCTCCAGGTGATCTACCGCCTGATCGACGACGTGGTCGGGACCTACGGCGACTTCGCCGATCCGGTCACCGCGGCATTCGTGGAGTGGCTCGACCTGCAGGCCAAGCGCAACGTGGTCATCACCTTCGGTGGCGGCGTCAACGAAGTGATGCGCGACCTGATCGCGACGGCCGGTCTGGGCCTGCCGCGGAACAAGAGGTGACCGGGATGGACCACGACCAGATCCGCGCAGCCGCCGCCGACCTCAAGGCTGCCGGGGCCAGCGCCCCGCTGCGCGGGCGCGACCCGATCAACCAGCCGATGATCCACAACTGGGTCGAGGCGATGGGCGACGCGAACCCGATCTACGTCGACGACGAGGCCGCCCGCGCCGCCGGGCACCCCGGCATCGTCGCACCGCCGGCGATGGCGCAGGTGTGGACCATGCGCGGCCTGCACGGTGTGCGCGCCGCCGACGATCCGCTGGGTCGGGCCACCGAGCTGTTCGACGAGGCCGGCTACACCTCGGTGGTGGCCACCAACTGCGACACCGTCTACCACCGGTACACCCGGCCCGGCGAAGAAGTGACGCTCTCGGCCGAGCTCATCGACGTGACCGGACCGAAGCAGACGGCGCTGGGCGAGGGCTGGTTCTTCACCACTCGCAACACCTGGTCCGTCGGCGACGAAGTGGTCGCCGTGATGGAGTTCCGGATCCTCAAGTTCCGGCCCGGCTCGGCCGCACCGGCGAAGCCCGCGGCGCCGGAGGGCCTCGAGCCAGCGAAGCTGCTGCGTCCGTCGGTCTCCCGCGACACCGCGTTCTTCTGGGAGGGCGTGGCCGCCCAGGAGCTGCGCATCCAGCAGCTCGAGGACGGCTCTCTGCACCATCCGCCGATCCCGGCCACCTGGAAGCCCAAGGACGCCGACGGCCAGTACCCCGGCACCGACTACGTGGTCGCGGCCGGCACCGGCACCGTCTTCAGCTTCGTGGTCCACCACGCGCCCAAGGTCCCCGGCCGCGCACTGCCCTTCGTGGTGGCGCTCGTCGAGCTCGACGAGGGTGTGCGCATGCTCGGCGAGCTGCGCGGCGTGGACCCGACCGAGGTGAAGATCGGCATGCCGGTACAGGTGGAGTTCCTCGACTTCGACGCCACCGACGATGCCCCGGCCTGGACCCTGTACGCATGGAGTGCGCGATGACCGACACCATCCACACCGGCCGGATCTCCGTGGGAGATGTCTTGCCGCCGTTGACCATTGACGCGACGCCGACGTTCGTCGTCGCCACGGCGCTGGCCACCCGGGACTTCCAAGACGTCCACCATGATCGGGATCTGGCGCACGCGAAGGGGTCCAAGGACATCTTCGTCAACATCCTCACCGACACCGGTCTGGTGGAGCGCTTCGTCACCGACTGGGCCGGCCCGCGCGCGCGGATCGGCTCCATCAAGCTCAAGCTCGGCGTGCCCTGGTACGCCTACGACAGCCTGACCTTCACCGGCGAGGTCACCGACCTCGACGGCGACGTCGTCACCGTGGCGGTGACCGGCACCAATTCCCTTGGCAAGCACGTGATCTCGACGGTCACCTTCTCCCGGGAGGGGGACCGATGAGCGATCGCACTCTGTCCGGCAAGGCGGCCATCGCGGGGATCGGCGCGACCGACTTCTCCAAGGACTCCGGTCGCAGTGAGCTGCGGCTGGCGGCCGAGGCGGTCAACGCCGCGCTCGCCGACGCGGGGCTCACGCCCGCCGACGTCGACGGTCTGGTGACCTTCACGATGGACACCAACGCCGAGATCGCGGTGGCCCGCGCCGTCGGGATTCCAGAGCTCAAGTACTTCTCCCGCATCCACTACGGCGGCGGCGCCGCCTGTTCCACCGTGCAGCAGGCCGCGATGGCCGTCGCGACCGGTGTGTGCGACGTGGCCGTGGCCTACCGCGCGTTCAACGAGCGGTCCGGGCTGCGCTTCGGTCAGGTGAACTCGGCCGTCGCCAACCAGGAGAACTCGTCGGGCACCGACAACGCCTTCTCGTACCCGCACGGCCTGTCGACGCCGGCCGCCTTCGTCGCGATGGTGGCGCAGCGGTACATGCACGAGTACGGCGCCACCAGCGAGGACTTCGGCCGGATCGCCGTCGTCGACCGCAAGCACGCGGCCGTCAACCCGAACGCCTTCTTCTACGGCAAGCCGATCACCCTGGCCGATCATCAGGCCAGCAGGTACATCGCCGAGCCGCTGCACCTGCTCGACTGCTGCCAGGAGTCCGACGGCGGCGTGGCCGTCGTCGTGGTCTCCCCGGAGCGCGCCAAGGATCTAGCGAAGCGTCCGGTGACCATCGCCGGCGCCGCGTCGGGCAGTGGACGAGACCAGTTCATCATGACCAGCTACTACCGCGATGAACTCGCCGGGCTGGAAGAGATGGGTCTGGTGGGCCGGCAGCTGTGGGCGCAAGCGGGCATGAGCCCGTCCGACGTCGACCTCGCGATCCTGTACGACCACTTCACCCCGTACACGCTGATGCAGCTCGAAGAACTCGGCTTCTGCGGACGCGGTGAGGCCAAGGACTTCGTCCGCGAACCGGGCGCCCTCGAAGTGGGTGGACGACTGCCGCTGAACACGCACGGCGGACAGCTCGGCGAGGCCTACATCCACGGCATGAACGGCATCACCGAGGCGGTCCGGCAGTTGCGTGGCGACTCGGTGAATCAGGTCGACGGCGCGTCCGCCGCCCTGGTCACCGCCGGTACCGGCGTGCCGACCTCCGGCCTGATCCTGACCGTCGACTAGCCCACACCGTCGCACCACTCCCACCACCGCACCGGCCTGCAGGCCAGGCGCTCTTCCGCAAGGAGAAAGTTCCATGAAGTTCAATCTCGCCACCGTCTTCGAGACCGTCGCCGACGCGGTGCCCGACCGCGACGTGCTGACCTACGAGGGCATAGGCATCACCTATGCCGCCATGGACGCGCAGACCAGCCAGGTGGCGCACCTGCTGGCCGCGCACGGTATCGGCCGCGACGACAAGGTGGCGCTGTACCTGAAGAACAGCGTCGAGCACGTCGCCGCGTTGCTGGGCATGCTCAAGATCGGCGCCGTACCGGTCAACGTGAACTACCGCTACACCGAGCCGGAGCTGGAGTACATCTTCGACAACTCGGACTCGGCGGCGATCATCGTCGAACTGCCCGAGCACCAGGCGCTGCTGGCGAAGGTGCTGGACAAGCTGCCGGAGCTGCGCGTGATCTTCGTGATCGGCGAGGTCACCGAGGAACTGAAGGCCGCCGCCGGCGACACCATCGGGCTGGTCGACTTCGCGGACTGGACCGAGCAGTCGACCGAACGCGACTTCCCCGAGCGCAACGGCGAAGAGCTGTACCTGATCTACACGGGTGGCACCACCGGCTACCCGAAGGGTGTCATGTGGCACCACGACGACTTCTTCCGGAAGCCGATCTCCGGCGGCAACCCGTACGGACCGGCCCGCGAAAGCTACGAGGAGCTGGGCCGCGAGGTCGCGAACTTCCCGTCGCTGGCCTTCCTGATCGCCGCCCCGCTGATGCACGGCGCCGCGTCGTACTCGCTGTTCACCTTCCTGTCGCTGGGCGGCCGCCTCATCCTGGAGCGCGACTTCGACCCGGAGGCGATCGTCGGGAACATCGCGCGCGACCAGACTCAGATGATCCTCATCGTCGGCGACGCCATGGGCATGCCGCTGGTGGAGGAGATGGAGCGTCGTCAGGAGGAGCTCGACCTGTCGTCGCTGTTCATGATCGCCTCGGGCGGCGCCATCTGGAGCCAGAGCGTCCGCGATCGCTTCACCAAGATCAAGCCGGAACTGGTGCTGCGCGACAACTTCGGCGCCTCCGAGTCGGGCAACGACGGCGAGATCTCGCTGGACGAGAACGGCAACCTCAAGATGCCGCCCACCGACCGGATGATGGTGGTCAACGAGAAGTTCGAGCGCATCACCACGCCGGGCGAGGTGGGCTACATCGCACGCGTCGGCAACATCCCGCAGGGCTACTACAAGGACCCGGAGAAGACCGCCAAGACCTTCCCGACCATGGCCGACGGCACCCGCATCTCGGTGCTCGGCGACATGGGCTACGTCCACGAAGACGGCAGCACCGTGTTCCTGGGCCGCGGCAGCCAATGCATCAACACCGGCGGCGAGAAGGTGTACGCCGAAGAGGTCGAGGCCGCACTGCACGGTCACCCGGACGTCGCCGACGCCCTCGTCGTGCCGGCCCCGGACCCCAAGTACGGCCAGCGCGTCGCCGCCGTGGTGCAGCTGCAGCCGGGCGCCGCGGAGCCGACCCTGGAAGAGATCCAGGAGTTCTGCCGCCAGACGCTGGCCCGCTACAAGGTCCCACGCACCCTGGTGGTGGTCGACGAGGTGCGCCGCACCCCGGCCGGCAAGGCCGACTACCGCTGGGCCAAGGCTGCCGCGGAGGCGGTCGAGGCCTAAGCGGTCGACGTCTGAGCAGGTGTGACTCTCAGCGGCCCTTGATCGTTGCGTAACGGTCGAGGGCCGCGAGTCGTTCGGTGGCATGGTCGACGATCGGCGCCGGGTAGCCGGGTGCGCCGGAACCCGGGAGGTGGACCCGACCGCCTGCGATACCGCGCAGCTCGGGGACCCAGCGGCGGACGTAGTCGCCGTCCGGGTCGAACCGTCGCCCCTGGGTCACCGGGTTGAAGACGCGGAAGTAGGGCGCGGCGTCGGTGCCGGAGCCGGCAGTCCACTGCCAGCCGTGTTGGTTCGAGGCCAGGTCGCCGTCGACCAGGTGCGTCATGAAGTGGCGGGCCCCGCGCCACCACGGCAGGTGCAGGTCCTTGGTGAGGAACGACGCCGTGATCATCCGGACGCGGTTGTGCATCCAGCCTTCCGCCAACAGCTGCCGCATGCCGGCGTCGACGATGGGGTAGCCGGTGCGGCCGGTGCACCAGGCCTCGAAGTCGCGGTCGGCGTCCGGCCCGGAGTCGTGCGGGAGGGCGTCGAACCGGGCGTCGTAGTTGCGGCGGGCCGTCTCCGGCCGGTGGTGCAGGACGTCGGCGTAGAAGTCCCGCCAGGCCAGTTCGCTGCGGAAGGTCGCGGCGTCGTCGCCGGTCGCGTTCCGCAGGTCGTGCAGCAGCGTCCGCGGGTGCAGGCAGCCGAATTTCAGGTAGGCCGAGAGGCGGCTGGTCGCATCCAGGTCGGGGCGGTCGCGGTCGGTCGCATACCCGGGAGCGTCCGTCGTGTCGTCGAATCCGGTGCGGAAGTCGGCCCAGCGCGCGCGGGCGGCCGCTTCACCGGGGACGGGCAGGGTCGCGTCGACGTCGACCTCCGGCAGCGGGTCGCGGGGCGGCGGCGGCGTCAACCAGTGCAGCGTGTCGGCGTCGGTGTCGGCGGGTGCGCGCCAGCCGTGGTCGTACCAGGCACGACGGTACGCGGTGAACACGCGATACCCGCCGCCCGACGAACTGCGCACCCGGCCCGGAGCGACGGCGTACGGCGATCCGGTGGCGACGAGCTCGCGGCCGTTCTCCGCCAGCGCGGCGGCCACCGCTGCGTCGCGACGGCTGCCGTAGGGGCCGTAGTCCGCGCTGACATGGACCTCGCGCGCGCCGACCTGTGCGGCCACCGCGGGCACCACGTCGACCGGATCGCCGGTGGCGACCAGCAGACGTCCGCCGAGGTCGTCGTCGAGGGCGCGCAGGCAGCCGGCGAGGAAGGCCACGCGGGCCGCGCCGGACGGGCGCAGCAGCGCCGGATCGAGGACGAACAGCGCGAGGGCGTCGCCAGTCGTTTCGGCGGCCGACAGCAGCGTCGGGAGATCGCGCAGGCGAAGGTCGCGGCGGAACCAGATCACTGCGGGGGCGGCCATGGAAGCCATTGTTCCCTGACTCGCCCTCGGTGCGGCGATCGGTGCGCTGCCGCCGGGTCGGTGCGGCAGGATCAGGGCATGACATCCGGGAGCGCCGCGCTGCGCGGGATCGCTCGGGCGCTGCCCGGTGTCGAGACCGTGCGCGTGTACCGGCGCGGGTGGCTGCGCGGCGACCTCGCCGCGGGCATCGCGGTCGGCGCGCTGCTGATCCCGGCCGGCCTGGGTTACGCCGAGGTGGCCGGCCTGCCGCCGGTGACCGGCCTGTACGCGACCATCATCCCGATCCTCGTCTACGCCGTGCTCCTTCGCCGCGCGGGCCGGGCATTCGGTCGACGGCAACCACGAGATGAGTGCGGTCGGGGCGTCGAACGTGGCCGCGGGCTTCTTCGGCGGCTTCCCGATCTCGGCGTCGAGCTCCCGCGCCGCGGTGGCCGAACAGTCCGGCGCCAAGACCCAGCTGACGGCGCTGATCGGTGCGGCGCTGCTGATCCTCGCGCTGGTGCTGGTCCCCGGTCTCGCCGAATACTTGCCGTCGGCCGCGCTGGCCGCGGTGGTCATCACCGCCGCCCTGGCGCTGGTCGACGTCCGCTCGGTGGTGGAACTGTTCCGGATCGACTTCGTGGAGGGCGCGATCAGCGTCGTCGCCTTCATCTATGCGGTGTCGCGGCCCTATCGTGCCGAGCTGGGCTGGGTCCCCGGCCTGCGCGGCTACCACGACCGGGCGCGCCACCCGGAAGCCGAACTGATCCCGCACGTGCTGCTGTTGCGGTTCGACGCGCCGCTGTTCTTCGCCAACGGCGCCCGGTTCGACGACTGGGTGCGTGACGAGTACCGGTCTGCTCGGTCGGCCGGCCGCGAGATCACCGCCGTGGTGCTGGCCTGCGAGCCGATCACCCACATCGACTCCACCGCGATCGACGAACTGGTGGAGCTCGACGACTACCTCTCCAAGCACTCCGTCGACCTGGCGTTCGCCGAGATGAAGGATCCGATCCGGGAGCAGTTGGAGCGCTATCGCCTCAAGGTCGACGGCAAGCCGCGCTTCGGATCCAGCCAATTCGCGCCCACCGTCGACGCGATGGTCGACCGGTTCGACGACGGCCCCGCCTGACCCTTCGAGCGGTCGCTCCGGGGCTCGGTTCGACACCCGATGTTAGGTCATGCTTATATTCATTTGGTTAGGCAAGCCTGGCTTCGTTCGACGTTCTGGTTTCGGACGGTGAAGAGCACCTTGGAAGGTCCATACATGCGCACGTCATTGCTGGGGTCGGTCGCGGCCCTCGGGGTTGCGGCACTCATCGGTCTCACGGTCCCCGGCGTGGCGAGCGCGGACCCCACCGCGCCGCGATCCGGATCGCCCCGGCAGTCCGCTCCCGCGCCGAAACCCGCTCCGGTCGCACCCAAGCGCTCGGCCGTCGACGGGCCGATCGTCGCCTACCGCGACGGCGTGCCGGTGGTGCTGCCCAAGCACTTGACCGCCGCCGGGCAGGCCTCCTTCCTCGACGGCCTGCGCGCCCAGCTCACCGAGCAGGGCATGGCGCTGTATCAGCAGCTCATGCAGTTCCTGCCGATGGGCGGCGGCGGGAACGGGCCGTCCCGTGGGACGCCGGTGCTCACGGTCACACCGTCGTCGTCGATCGCGCCCGGTTCGACGGTCGCCGTCTCCGGATCCGGCTATCGGCCCGGCGAGGACCTCTACGTGGTGCAGACCGTGGCGAAGCCGAGCTCCGGATACCCGTCGACCTACGCCGACGGCGGCGCCAAGCTCACGGTGCGCGGTGACGGCACTTTCGCCGCCACGCTGAAGATTCAGCGTTCGTTCAACGGCGTCGACTGCTCGGCGACCAAGTGCTTCGTCGCCAGCATCACCGCGTTCCCCAAGCTCACCGACCGCACGCAGGACGCGTGGGTGCCGATCACCCTCACCGGTGCCGGTGCCGGTGCCGAGCAGCCTGATACCGCGCCGGCCGCCCAGGGGCCGGCGGCTCCGGCTCCCGGTGCTCCGGCGACCGGTCGGCCGGCGGTTTCGCTGAGCAAGTCCACCGGACTCAACCCGGCCGGGGACACCGTCACCGTGACCGGCCGCGGCTTCGGTACCTCCGGGCCCGGCGTCTATGTGGGCATCGCGCAGACCGACCAGCACTCGTCGACCGACGCGTCGGCCTTCGGTCCGGGCACGGTGTTCGTCTCCACCGCGAACGGCAAGCTGTCCTCCGACGGCTCGTTCTCGGTGCAGTTGCCCGTTGCGGCGCGGTTCGGCAAAGCCGACTGCACCAAGAACGCGTGCGCCGTGTACACCCTCGCCGCCCACGGTTCGACGGATCGCAGCCAGGACACGTCGACCGGTGTCTCCTTCGCCGGTGGCCCGTCCGCCGGAGCGGATGCGCCGGCGGCGTCACCCGCCGCTGAGCCTCCGGCCGCGGCCGGGACGGCTGCGGTGAGTCTGTCCACCACCAGCATTGCTTCGACCGGCGCCACCCCGATCACCGTCTCCGGCAAGGGCTTCTCGACCGCTGGCCCGGGTGTGTACCTCGGTGTCGCCGAGACGGCGCGGTACTCCACCACCGACGCGTCGGCGTTCGGGGCCGTGACCTACGTGCGGCCGGACCAGATCGGCGCCGACGGTTCGTTCACCGTGACGCTCGACGTCGAGCCGGTCTTCGCCGCCGGCAACTGCGTCGAGAACCCGTGCGCGATCTACACGATGGCGGCGCACGGATCGGCGGACCGCAGTCAGGACACCGCGACGCCGTTGACCATCAAGGGGGCGGACGCCGGTAAGCCTGCAGAGGGGAAGAGCGCAGAGGGGAAGACCGCAGAGGGGAAGACCGCGTCCGACAAGGCGGCGAACGCCGCTTCGTCGCCCGGCTCGGCGTCGACCGAACCCGACGTCCAGGCCGTGGCCGCGACGTCGACGACCGATGACTCGGTGAGTCCGTGGATCTGGGGCGCCGGCACGGCTGCCCTGGTGGTCGCCGCTGCGCTCGGCGGCCTGCTGCTGGGACGCCGCACTTCCCGGTAGCCCGCCGCTCCGGCGGCCTCACCCGCCCGGAGGCCAGCGAACTTCAGGAGAAGGCCTGCGCGTCGCCGGGGGCGAGGTCGTTGCCGAGAGCGGCCAGGATCCGGTCGCGCACGTCCTGGGCGGCGCGCTGGTGGCGGCTCAGTGCGAGCCAGTGCTGGTCCAGGGTCGACGTCCGCTCCTCGCGGAGAACGGTGTGCATACGTGCCAGCAGCGCCTGGTAGCCGCGGCGCAGCCACTGGTCGGCCAGCGACCGAGCGAGGACGGGCAGGTCCGCCTCGGTGGGGAGCGGCCACGGATGGAGCGGGTTGGGGGAGGCGATCTCCATGAGGAGATACGCGAACCGGTCGTCGTGCTCGGTGAGGTCGAAGGCGGTGACCAGGTCGGCCGCCGACACCGGTGTGCCGTCGGCGACGGCGCCCGCGAGGCGGCGGAACACGGTGCCGTGGTCGGGCAGATAGAACAGTGGCGCGTCGGCCGGCAGCCGATCGGGACCGATGAGGGCGTGCACGATGGCTGTGGCGGTCGACGGCGGCGCCCAGACCAAAGCAGTGAGGAACTCGCGTTCCAGGGTGATCGTCGCGTCGATCTCGTCGACGTCGACGGGTACACCGAAGGTGTCGAGGTCGTCGTGGCCGGCGACGGTCTCCAGTTCGGGCCGGGGCTGCGGGACGGCGTCGGTCACGTCTGTCCGTGCCGGGCGGCCCAGTCGATCAGCGGTGTCACGGCGCGCCAATCGATGCGGATCTTCTCGACGAGGGCAGGCGTGTGGATGTCGTCGTCGAAGCCGTAGCTGCGCATGGCGGTCAACGACTTGTATCGCAGCAACTCGATGCGCGGATGGTCCTTGGCCCACCCGCGCGGCGCGGTCTTGAGCCGTTCGCCGGAGATCTCCCAGCCGGTGCGGCGCAGGCGGGCGAGGATCTTCTCCAGCTCGGCGCCGTAGCGTTTGTGGTCGATCGCGGTGCGGATCGCCGCTAACCGATCGGCACTCGCCTCGTAGAACCCGCCGCCCACGCGGAAGCCTGGTGCGGCGAGCTCCGCGTAGTAGCCGGTGGCCGGGGCCTTCGCGACGAACGCGCCCTGGTGGGTCTTGTACGGTGTCTTGTCCTTGGAGAAGCGGACGTCGCGGTGCGGCCGGAAGATCTTCGCGGTGCCGAACTCCTCGGCCAGCTCATCGGTCAGTGCGATCATCGGCGCGCGCACCGCCGACTGATAGGTCGTCTTGTTCGCCTCCCAGTAGACCTTCGAGTTGTCGATCTCCAAGTCGTCGTAGAAGTCGAAGGCCGACTCGGGGAACCCGTCGAAGCTCATGCGTCGAGGCTACTTCCAGCCGTCGATCCGCGGCTCGGAGTGTCGACAGTGGCGCCCCCATGTGCCTCGCAACAGTCATTTGTGCAGGTGAACGGCTTGGGGAATTGTTCGAAAAAAGTTTCGACGAACTGTTGTGCTAACTCAATATGAGGCGTACCTTGGAGTTAGACGATGCGGATACCTCTGCCCGTCTGCCGAATCGAGTGGCTGCTCTGACCGACCGTCACCGCAGCTCGACCGGTTCACCGCTGTACCCGTACTCCTGACCGGAGGTGCCGAAGTGGACGCAGCAGGCTTGACCGAACTCGCCGACTTCATGGTCGACGATGTCACCGACAACGACGGTGTCGACAATCTCGCGCGCTTCCTGGCGCGAGTGCGCGCGGTGGACGACGACCGCGAGCTGCTGGCGGTGGCCGCGGCAGTGCTGCGGCTGCGCAACGTGGTCGATTACTCGGTGGCCGCGGTGTGTGCAGCGATCGAACGGAGTGGACTGCCTGCCCGCAAGCATGTGCGGTCCTCGGCAGCGATCATGACCGAACTCGGTGCGGCCCCGGCGGTCGCGCATCGCGCGGTTCGTATCGGGTGGGCGATCGCGGATGAGGGCCTGCGTGCGGTGACCCGCGGGATCCGCGACGGTGCGGTGTCGGCGGAGAAGGGCGACGCCGTCGTCACCGGTGTCGGCCATGTCGAAGGTCGCGTCGTGGATCTCTCCGAGGAGGATCGCGCGCGGGTGGTGCACTCGTTGATGGTGCAGACCACTCCGGCGCGGGTGAAGGAGAAGGCCCGCGCTTGGGCGATCAAACTGGCGCCGGTCGAACTCGCTGAGGGGCCGGTGCCGGTCGCGGAGCGTGACGATCTGAACGAGATGACGATGGATCGGACCGACGACGGTCGCGTGGCGGTCACCATCGACCTGGACACCGTGGCCGCGGAAGAACTGTTCGCGGCGCTGGATCCGCTGACGCGGCCGGTGCCGGAGCCGGACGGCTCGAACGATAAGCGCTCGGCCAAGCGTCGGCGCGCGGATGCGATGACCCAGGTGGTCCGCACCTATCTCGCGCACTCCGAACGCCCGGAGAGCGGGGGAGTACTCCCGCACGTGACTCTGTCGGTGCCGGCGGCGGTGGTGATGAACGGGCAGGTACTCGATTCGATTGCGGGACAGACCATCTCAATCCCGTTCGCCGATGCTGATACCCCGGTGCCGTGGCTCGGTTTCGGCGGACCCGTGTCCGCGCGGACCGCGGAACTGATCATGTGTGAGGCCTCGGTGGCGGTGGCGCTGATGGACGAGAACGGTGTGCCGCTCAATGTTGGGCGCGAGAAGCGGCTGTTCACCCCGGGGATTCGCAAGGCGCTGGTGTTGCGTGACCGCGGGTGTGCGTTCCCCGGCTGCGGTGCGCCGTCGTCGTGGTGCGACGGCCACCATGTGGAGCACTGGGAGCACGGTGGGCAGACCTGCCTGGATAACGGCGTCCTGCTCTGCCGTCGCCACCACATGCTGATCCACCAGAGTGGGTGGGAGGTGTTCATCGGGCACGACCGCCACCCCTGGTTCGTGCCGCCGGCCGACCCGGACCACCCGAAGCGCTTCCGCGAACCGATCCCGTCGAATGCCCGGCGCACGCTGACGTTATTGCCCGGCGCGGCCTAATTCTGCCGCCTGCCTGCGACGCCTGTTTCACGATCTGACGTCCCAGCAGCCCCAAAGGGGCTGTCCACCAACGACTCTCGTCTCAAGCGAGATCTAGTACGTATCTGAATGCAGTGTCGGGAGAGGTTTCCCGGTGCGATGTGTTGTTTGAGAATTCCATACTGTGCCCGCCATCAGGTGGGCCTGGAGTGGTCGCGGTGACCACTCCAGGTCTCGCCGGTTTCAGGCTGCGTCGGACGACTCCACGATCGGCTCGGCCTCGATCACTTCGCGCGGGGCGAACCAGCCGAGGAAGACTCCGCCGGCGATCAGGATGGAGCCGAGGACCAGGCAGGCCTGCTGCATCGGCGGGATGAAGGCCTGCTCGGAGCCCAGCCGGATCATCTCGGCCAGCTGGGCTGCGCCCGGCGGCAGCTGGTTGGCCACCTCGACGGCACCCGCGAGGGATCGGGTGATCGCGTCGGCGGCCTGGTCGGCGGCGGCGGGGTCGCCGAACGCGGCGAGCTGGTCGCGTGCGGCGGAGGCGGTGGGGCCGATCCGGTCGGAGTACCCGGCGGCCATCAGGCTGCCCGCCAAAGCGATGCCGATGGCGGCACCGAGCTCTCGGGCGGTGTCGTTCACGGCGGAGCCGACGCCCTGGTTCTCCAACGGGGTGTTGGACATGATCGCGGTGGTCGACGGCGCCGTCGCCAAGCCGATGCCCACGGCGCAGACCGAGAGCATGATGGCGAGCTTCCAGTACTCGTCGGGATCGAAGATGCCGATGGAGAGAACGCCGAGGCCGGCGCAGGCGATGCCCACGGCCAGGACGATCCGGAGCGAGTGGAAGCGGACGGCCACCCAGTTGCCCACCAGCGCGAAGACGCCGACGCCGACCACCATCGGGATCAGCGCGAACGCCGACTTGAGTGGCGAGTAGCCGAACACCAGCTGCACCAGCAGCAGGATCAGGTAGAAGACGCCGAACGAGGCGAAGAACTGCAGCGCCACCGACAGCGAGCCGGAGGCGAAGGCGCGGTTGCGGAACAGTCGGACGTCGAGCAGCGGCGAAGTGCGCCGCAGCTCGATCAACACGAATACGACGCCGAGGATCAGGCCGCCGATCAGCGTGACCAGGATCAGCGGATCGGACCAGCCGCGGGTGGGCGCCTCGAGGAGGCCGAACACCACGCCGGCCACCGCGAGCATCGAGGTCACCGAGCCGATGATGTCGAAGGCACCGGGATCGTCGTCCTTGGAACTGCCGATCGTGACGGTGAGGAGCAGCGTGGCCAGCGCCGACACCGCGAAGGTGACGAACACCGAATGCCAGCTGAAGAACTCCAGCAGCACGCCGGTCACGAAGAAGCCCATGATCGCGCCAACGCCGGCCACCGCCGCCCAGATACTGACGCCGATGGCGCGCTGTTCGCGCGGAACGCCCGCGGTGATCAGCGACAGCGTGGTCGGCATGATCAGCGCGGCGCCGATGCCGGCGAGGAAGCGGGTGGCGATGAGCTCACCGGGCGTGTTCACCCAGATCGCGGCCAGCGAGGCGATACCGAAGATCACCAGGCCGACCATGAGGACACCGCGGCGCCCGAGGCGGTCACCGATGGCGCCGGCCGGGAGCAGCAGGGCGGCCAAGATCAACGTGTAGCCGTCGATGATCCAGGTCATCTGCGAGGAGGAGGCCTCGAGATCGAGCGCGATGCCCGGCAACGCGGTGTTCAGGGCCGCCATCGCAGCGACCACCAAGCTCACCGCCATGCAGGCGACCAGAATCAACCAGATGGTGCGGAAACTCCACCCGACACGCACACCGTTCATCACACGCAACCCCCATAACTCGTGTCACAGTGGTCACACGGAAATCTTCCGTCTCCCACTGAAAGTGATTCGTCATGGCATCTCACCACGTGGCACCCGCTCGAGTTTCGGTCACCGAACTGTCCCGCACCGGCGTCCACATCTGGCGCGTGCTGGCCCTGCTTGCAGTGCTGGCAGGCGTCCTGGCGCTGATTCTGATCATCCTGACCTCAGCCGCATGACGCCTGCCGCACCCGTCGCTCAGGCGGCGTAACGCTCGATGACGTCGCCGACCGGCACCAGTGCCTCGGCCACGTAGACCTTGGCCTTGCCGCGCAGGCTCGCGTAGGCCTTGGCCAACGGCTTCGGCGCGCTCTCGGCCTGGCGATCGGTCACCGCGAGCAGCGCTTCGGTTGCCGGGTCCTCGTTGGCGGCCAGGTGGGCGCCGAACGAGGTGCCTGCCGGACGCGAATCCCACAGCGGCGCAAGGCCGTCCAGGAAGTCCGGCAGCATCGACGAGGTGGCCTTGACCACGACTCCCGGCTTGAACTTGTTCGCCGCGGCGTAGGCCGCCTTCACCGCGGTCCCGGACAGCCCGGACTGCGCCTTCACCTGCTGCTCGATCACCTCCGCCAGATCGACGGCCAGCGCGTCGCGCTGAGTGAGCAGGGGAGCAAGGGAAGTCGCCATGGGGCAGCCTCTTTCTGAAAAGAACGCGGAACGGATCAGTGACTGCGGGTCAGGACCACGTTGCCCAGGGCGGGCGCGTCGTCGCGCTCGGCGACGACCGCGGTCACCAGCAGTCGGTCCTCATCTTCCCAGGCGCGGATCTTGAGCGTCTCGCCGGGGAAGACGACCCCCGCGAAGCTCGCGCCGTAGCCGGCCACCGCGGTGGTGTCCCCGCCCAGCACTTCGTCGACCAACGTGCGGCAGACGGTGCCGAAAGTGCACAGACCGTGCAGGATCGGCCGCGGGAAACCCGCGCCCGCGGCGAACGCCGGATCGGAGTGCAGTGGATTGCGGTCACCGCATAGGCGGTACAGCAGGGCCTGCTGCGGCAGCGTCGGTGCCAGCAGTTCGTGGTCGGGAGCGCGGTCGGGCAGCGCGAGGCGGGTCGACGATCCGCGCTCGCCGCCGAAGCCGCCCTCGCCCTTGGCGAAGATCGAACTGCGTGCGGTCCACAGCGGATTGCCGGCCTCGTCGACCGTCTCCGACTCCTGGATGATGACGGCGGCCGAACCCTTGTCCTGCACCTCGGCGATGCGGGTGCGGGTGGTGGCGGTGCCGGACGCCGGCAGCGGCCGGTGCACGGTCACCTCCTGGCTGCCGTGCACCACCTTCGCGAGGTCGATGTCGACGCCCGGGAACGACACCTTCGGGGCCTCGGTGGCCAGGAAGGTGGCCGCGACCGTGGCGAACGTCGGCAGCGTCTTGGGCGCGGCGTCGTCGATGTACTGCAGCCCGGTCGGATCCATCGGATCGTGGGCGGCGCCGACGGCGAGGTTGTACAGCGCCACCTCGCGCGGGGTCCAGGAGAAGGTCGTCGCGCCGAGGTCGGCGCCGACGGCGACAGTGGGATCGATCGGCATGGCTCAGACTCCTGCGGGCTGGTCGGTGGTCGACTTGGCCTTGGCGGCGGCGTCGAGGGCGGCGAGGTAACCGAAGACCATGGCCGGGCCGATGGTGGCGCCGGGGCCGGCGTAGGTGTGACCCATCACCGGGGCGCTGGTGTTGCCCGAGGCGTAGAGGCCGTCGATCACGCTGCCGTCGGCGCGCAGTGCGCGACCGGTGGCGTCGGTGGTGATGCCGCCCTTGGTGCCGAGGTCGCCGGGGACCATCTTGATGGCGTAGAACGGGGCCTTGTCGACCACGCCGAGGTTCGGGTTCGGCTTGTTGGTCGGGTCGCCGTAGTAGTTGTCGTAGCCGCTCTTGCCGCGGTGGAAGTCGGTGTCGTCACCGGTGCGGGCGAAGCCGTTGAAGCGCTCGGTGGTGGCCAGCAGCGCGTCGACCGGCAGTCCGGTCTGCTCGGCCAGCTCGGCGATGGTGTTCGCCTTGACCACGACGCCGGACTTGAGCCAGCTCTTCGGCAGCGGCTGGCGGGCCGGGATGCCGGCGAAGAGGTAGCGGTTGCGGCAGCGCTGATCCATGATCATCCACGCCGGGATGTTCTTGCCCGGGCCCTCGCCCTGACCGAAGTCGCCGCCGTACATCTGGTGCGCGGCCTCGACGTAGGGGAGCGACTCGTTCATGAAGCGCTCGCCGCGCTCGTTCACCATGAAGGTGCCCGGCACGTTGCGCTCGGACAGTGCGAACCACGGGCCCTTGGGCAGCGGGATGGTGGGACCCCACCAGGCGTCGTCCATCATCGCGACGCCGGCGCCGGCCTTCATACCGGCGACGATGCCGTCACCGGTGTTCGACGGCGCACCGGTGGTCCACTCGGTGCCGATCGGCGCGCGCTGGTACTCGGCGCGCATCTCGCCGTTGTGCTCGAAGCCGCCGCTGCCCAGGATCACGCCGTAGCGTGCGCGGATCTCGATCGGCTGGTCGTCGCGGGTGGCCTTGACGCCCACCACCTTGCCGTCTTCGATGATCAGGTCGGTCATCGGCGTGCTCAGGCGGATGTCGACGCCGGCCTGGCGGCAGCCGATCAGCAGTTCGGCGGCCAGCGCCGCGCCCATGGCGATCATCTTCTTGTTGCGCGACTTGGCCCAGGTGAAGCGGCCGGCGACCTTGGCCATCTTGGCGATGCCGCGCCAGTGGCGCATGCCGACGTTCATCCACTTGTAGTCGCTCTGCAGGACCACCATGTTCAGCGGCGCCTTGGTGTACTGCGGGTGCAGGGTGGCCAGGTCGTCGCCCAGGCGACGGGCGTCGAACGGCTTCGGCTCCACCGAACGGCCGCCGACGCGGCCGCCGGGGGCCTCCGGGTAGTAGTCCGAGTAGCCCTTGACCCATTCGAGCTCCAGCGGCGACTTGGACATCAGGTAGTCCAGCGCCTCGGGGCCGCGGTCGATGTAGGTGTCGATGTTCTCGGCGGGCGCGTGCGGACCGATGATCGAGTGCACGTACTTGCGTGCTTCCTCGACGGTGTCGGTCACGCCGTCGCGACGCAGCACCGAGTTGTTCGGGATCCACACACCGCCGCCGGAACGGGAGGTGGAGCCGCCCCAGTAGGGCGACTTCTCGATGAGGGCCGTCTCGAGGCCCTTGGTGGCCGCGGTGAGCGCGGCCGCGAGGCCGGCACCACCGGCGCCGACCACTACGACGTCGACGGTTTCGCTGGGAATAGCTGCTTGCGCCATCGGTTTCCCTCCTGGGAGCGGCGGAAGCGCCGCCACTGAAGAACTAGAACACGTTTCAGTAGAGAGAGTAAACGAGAACACGTTCCAGGGGTAGCCGGGGTGCGCCCGGACCGCCCGTCCCCCGCACTTCGCGACCCTGTTCACGGGTCGCCGCGCGGGCTCCGGGATCGACTCGGCGAGGGGGTCGCGACACGGGGGAGGGGCGGGTGGCGCGGGGTGGGGGTTACATGTCGGCGGGCGGGTGGCCGAGGCAGATCATCGCGCCGAGCGGGTCGGTGATGGTGGCGAGGGTGCCCCAGGGGGTGGTCTCCGGCTCCATCGCGCAGGCTCCGCCGAGTTCGACGGCCTTGGCGACGGTCGCGGCGACGTCGTCGACGGTGATGTACACCCGCCAGTGCGACGGGACGTCGGCGGGCAGCATGCCGGTCGCGTCCATCAGCGCCGCGTACGCGGTGTCGCCGTAGAAGAGCTGCGTGTAGTTGCCGGGCGCGCCGGGCACCAGTTCGGGCCGCGCGCCGAAGACCACCTCGTAGAACGCGGTGGCGGCGGGCTGATGCAGGCTCAGGCACTCGAACCAGTACGGCGCACCGTGCACGCCCCACTCGGCGAAGCCGGTGTGCGCGGCCGACTGCCAGTAGCCGATCATCGCGCCGGCCGGGTCGATCCCGTAGGCCATGGTGCCCAGGTCGCCGACGGGCATCGGCGGGAACACCTCGGTGCCGCCGTTCTCGACCAGCTTCGCCTGGGTGGCGAAGGCGTCGTCGGTCCGCAGGTAGATGGACCAGATGTCCGACGGCCCGCCGGCCTCGGCCATGTGCGGATGCATGCCCGCGACCCGTCGACCGCCGAGGGTGAAGTTCTGGTAGCCGGCGAATTCGGCGTTGGGCTCTTCGGCCTCCCAGCCGAAGAGGGCGCCGTAGAACTCCGCGGCGCGGGCGGGGTCGGAACTGACGAGGTCGAACCAGACGGGAGCGCCCAGCGGGGCGGAGTATTCGGTCATGCGTCGATTCTGCTCCGCGGTACCGACGAGCGGAACCGTTCGGGCCCGAAAACCCGGCCCCGAAAGCAACGACGACGCGCCCGGTTCGGGCGCGTCGTCGTTGTTGTCACTTCGCGGGGCTCACCAGTAGCCGTCCGGATCGACCTCGGGCGACTCGCGGGGCACCAGCCCCTCGGCGACGCCGTGTTCGATCGATGCCGACAGCCGCGGGCAGGTCGGCAGCAGTGCTGCGTTGCCGCCCTCGGCGCGGATCGCGGAGATCTCGTGGCAGGCCGCGAGCGCGTCGTCGTTCCACTGCACGCTCGTGTGGTGCGGACTGGTCTTCTTGACCAGCACGTTCGCGTGGCAGGTGCGGCATTCGATCGGCGACATGCCGCCGCGCAGGTAGTGCTTCCGATCCCGCGCGGTGGCTGCCGCGATCGCGGCCAGGCGCTCCGGATCATCGGTGTAATCCGGAGCCTTCGCCCAGCCCGTTCCGCTGACCGTCGACATCAGACCGACGTGTTCTCGGGCTGCTGCGCCGCCGCTGCTTCCTCGGCGGCCTTCTCTTCGGCCTGGATGCGCAGGTTCTCCTGCACCTCGATGTTCCAGTTCTCCAGCGCCTTGGCGGTGTCGATCTCGTACTCGAAGCGGTCGGTCATCTCGTCGGTGATGTCGTCGACGTCGACGTAGAACTGCTCGTACCAGCGACGCAGCTGGTAGACCGGGCCGTCCTCTTCCACCAGCAGCGGGTTGTCGATGCGGGTCTTGTGCTTCCAGATCTCGACGTCCTGCAGGAAGCCCACCTCGATGCCGCCGGAGATCTTCTTGGCCATCTTGTCGGCCTGCTCGGGGGTGAGGCCCTCGGGGATCTTGGCCATGACGCCGAACATGAGGACGAAGGAGTTCTCGTCGATCGGGTAGTGGCAGTTGGTGAGGATGGTCTCGACCGCGTAGCCGCCGTAGTACTGCACCATCGGGTTCAGCATGTACGAGGGGCCATAGTACGCGGCGATCGATTCCAGCCGGGTGTCACCGTAGGCCGACGAGATCGCGATGTCGGGGCGGCCGTGGCTGTTCATGTACTGCGCCGCGGTCTCGCCCTCGAAGACGTTCTTGAAGTAGTCCGGCAGGGCGTAGTGCACGTAGAAGAAGTGCGCCATGTCGACCACGTTGTCGATGATCTCGCGGCAATTGGAGCCCTCGATGACCAGCTTGTTCCAGGTCCACTCGGTCCACTGATCGGTGCCGAACTCCTCGAGCTCGGGGATGATCACCTGCTCCGGCGGCGGGTTGCCCTCCGGATCGTTGTAGATGAAGACCTGGCCGTTGCGCTGCATCGTGGGCCAGGTGCGGGTCTTGGCCAGCTTCGGGTTGCGCTTGGCGTACGGCACGCCGGCGCAGCGGCCCTTGCCGTTCCACTGCCACCCGTGGAACGGGCAGGCGATGTTGTCGCCGCGGACCTTGCCCTGGCCGAGGTCGGCGCCCATGTGGCGGCAGAAGGCGTCGAGTGCCTTCACCTCGCCCTTGGTGTCCGCCCAGACCACCAGCTTGGTGCCGAAGATCTCCAGGGAGTGGGGCTTGCCGTCGGTGTACTCGTCCACCAGGCCGATGCAGTGCCAACCGCGGGCAAAACGGCTCGGCGGAGTGCCGGTGTCAATTTCTCGTACTGCGGTATCGTTCGTCGTCATCGCAGGTCGCCTTCCTTTAACAGCTCTTGCTGACCCAATATTAGAACACGTTTCAAAACAGAATGAGAACGTGTTCTAATATTGGAGTCGAAGACCCAAGTAGCAACGAGATTGGAGCGGTCATGGCAGCACAGCGAAGCGAAGCCGGACAGCAAGTACTGGAGAATATCAACGCACTGCTGCCGGAGCTCGCGCAGCGCGCCCAGGCGACGGAGGATGCGCGACGCATCCCCGACGAAGTGGTCGAGATGCTGGTCGACGCCGGCTTCTTCAAGCTGATGCAGCCCGAGCAGTGGGGCGGCTACCAGGTCGACCCGGTGACCTTCTACGAGGCGGTCCGCCGCATCGGCACCGCCTGCGGTTCCACCGGCTGGGTGGCGGGCATCATCGGCATCCACAACTGGCACCTCGCGCTGTTCGATCAGCAGGCCCAGGAAGACGTCTGGGGCTCCGACCCCAACACCCGCATCTCGTCGTCGTACGCCCCGATGGGCGCCGGCGAGGTCGTCGAAGGCGGCTACAAGGTCAACGGTTCGTGGGCCTGGTCCTCCGGCTGCGACATCGCCGACTGGGCGGTCGTCGGTGGTCCGGTGTTCAAGGACGGCAAGCCGGTCGACTTCGTCAGCTTCCTGATCCCGCGCGAGGACTACACCATCCGCGACGTCTGGAACGTCGTCGGCCTGCGCGGCACCGGCTCGAACACCATCGACGTCAAGGACGTCTTCGTCCCGCGTCACCGCATGCTCAGCTTCCGCACGATGAGCACCGGCGAGGCGCCCGGCCTGGAGCGCAACACCGCTCCGGTCTACAAGATGCCGTGGGGCACCATCCATCCCAGCACCATCTCGACCCCGATCGTCGGCATGGCCTACGGCGCCTACGAGGCCCACGTCGAGCACCAGGGCAAGCGCGTGCGCGCGGCCTACGCCGGCGAGCAGTCCAAGGACGACCCGTTCGCCAAGGTTCGCATCGCCGAGGCCGCCAGCGACATCGACGCCGCATGGCGCCAGCTGTCGGGCAACCTGCAGGCCGAATACGACCTGATCTGCGCCGGCGAAGAGGTGCCGATGGACGTGCGTCTGGCCGCTCGCCGCGACCAGGTCCGCGCCACCGGCCGGGCCATCTCGGCCATCGATCGTCTCTTCGAGAACTCCGGCGCCCACGCGCTGGAGAACGGCACCCCGATCCAGCGCTTCTGGCGCGACGCGCACGCCGGCCGCGTGCACGCAGCCAACGATCCCGAGCGGGCCTACGTGGCCTTCGGCAACGGTGAGTTCGGGCTGCCCATCGGCGACACGATGGTCTAAGGAGAAGAATGAGCGAGCAGGATCTGGGTCCCATCCGTTCCCTCGGATACATGCGGATCGACGCCACCGACATGGACGCGTGGCGTGAATACGGTCTGAAGGTTCTCGGCATGGTGGAGGGCAAGGGGACCGTCCCCGGTGCGCTGTACCTGCGGATGGACGATTTCCCGGCACGTCTGGTGATCGTCCCCTCCGATCGCGATCACCTGGCCGTCTCCGGCTGGGAGTGCGCGAATGCGGCTGGGCTGCAAGAGGTTCGGGACCGGCTCACGGCCGGCGGCGTGGAGTTCCGCGAGGGCACTCCGGAGGAGAAGCGCGAGCGGGCCGTCGACGGTCTGATCGTCTTCGCCGACCCGGACGGAAACGCCCTGGAGGCCTTCCACGGCGTCGCACTGCAGCACCGTCGCGTCGTCAGCCCGTACGGTCACAAGTTCGTGACCGGCGAGCAGGGTCTGGGCCACGTGGTGCTCAGCAGCAACGACGACGCCGCGGCGCTCACCTTCTACCGGGATGTGCTCGGCTTCCGCCTGCGCGACTCCATGCGGCTGCCGCCGCAGGTGGTCGGCCGCGCCGAGGGCGACGAGCCGGCCTGGCTGCGGTTCTTCGGGTGCAACCCGCGGCACCACTCGCTGGCCTTCTCGCCGTTCTCCAACGGCACCGGCATCGTGCACCTCATGGTCGAGGTAGAGGAGACCGACGACGTCGGTCTGGCGCACGACCGTGCGCTGCGGAAGAAGGTGCCCATGTCGGCCACCCTCGGTCGCCACGTGAACGACCTCATGCTGAGCTTCTACATGAAGACCCCCGGCGGGTTCGACGTGGAATTCGGTTGCGAGGGAAGGCAAGTGGACGACGACGACTGGGTCGCCCGGGAGTCGACGGCCGTGAGCCTGTGGGGTCACGACTTCAGCGTCGGATTCAAGGGCTGAGTCGCCATGGCGCCGCTCTCGCCGTACGGCACGCAGGAGTTCGACACCCGGCAGTTCCGCACCGCCCTGGGGCAGTTCTGCTCCGGAATCACCATCATCACCTCGATGGGCGACGATGACCGGCCGGTGGGCTTCGCCTGCCAGTCGTTCACCGCGCTCTCGCTGGATCCGCCGCTGGTGATCTTCTGCCCGCAGAAGACGTCGCGGACCTGGCCTGCGATGGAGGCGCGGGGGTCGTTCTGCGTGAACGTCCTCGCCCACCGTCAGCAGGACGTGAGTGCGAAGTTCGGCGCTCCCGGCGACAACAAGTTCGCCGGGGTCGACTGGGACCCGTCTCCGCTCGGGCTGCCGGTGATCCGGCACAGCCTGACCTGGGTGGAGTGCACCGTGGAGAACGTGCTCGACGGCGGCGATCACTACATCGTCGTCGGACGGGCACAGACCCTCGGTGAGGTCCTGCAGGACAAGCCGCTGCTGTTCTACCGCGGCGGTTACCTGTCGACCGAACACCCGCGGGTCACCCCGGCCTCGAATCAGCTCGACGACCTGATCACGTGGTCCGGCGGCGACGAATGGCTCTAGACGATGTGACTGCTCCGCTGCGCGATGCCATCGCCGCAGCGGAGCGTCAGATCGCCGCGGCGGAGTTCATCGACTCCGACGCCGATCTGGCCGAAGGCTACGACTACCTGGCCGGCAGTATCGCGGCCGTCCTGCAACAGTCCCGCACGCACGACAAAGTGCATCCGGTGCTGCACACGTCCACCGGCCCGTACACCAAGATGGGCCTGGACAATCCGGACACCCTTTACTACCACGCGGATGTGGTGCCCGAAGGCACCTACCGGATCCGCGGCATCCGGGGAACCACCGTGGACCTGAGCTTTCAGGTGCTCCGCGGCGATTACACCCCCAGCGAAGTCCCCGGCGGGGACGACGCCTTCGACGACCGCCGGCTGACCATCGCCGACGACGGCTCGTACGAACTCACCTTCGGGCCGCCGATCGACGACGCGCCGTCGAACTACTTCGTGCTGGGCGACGGCGCCTCCATGCTCGCGATCCGCGAGGTCTACGGCGACTGGATCGCTGAGCACAAGGGCAGCGTCACCGTCGAACGCCTGGACACCCGTGACGAACCGGCTCGGCCGCTCGACAGTGCGCGCGCGGCACGCCAGTACGCGACCGCGGCCAAGCTGCTGACGTCGCGCATCCACACCTGGTTCAACTTCCCGAAGTGGTTCTACCTCGACGAGCCGGTCAACACGCTGACCGTGCCGCGGCCCACGCCCGGCGGCCTGAGCACCCAGTTCTCGTCGGTGGGGCACTACGACCTGGCGCCGGATCAGGCCATGCTCATCACGGTGCCGGTCTCGGACAGTCCGTACCAGGGCTTCCAGCTCGGCAGCCTCTGGTACATCTCGCTCGACTACGTGCACCACCAGACGAGCCTCAATACGGTGCAGGCGCAACATGATCCGGACGGGATGATCCGCATGGTGATCGCCCATCGGGATCCGGGCGTGACCAACTGGGTGGAGACCACCGGGCGACGGCGCGGCATCCTCCAGTTCCGTTGGCAGCGCAGCGATGCGCCGATCGACGGGAGCCTGGGGCCCACCTGCGAGGTGGTCGACCTCGCGCAGGTGCCCGGACTGCTGCCGTACTACGACCACAATCGGATCGACGCCGACGGTTGGGCCGAGCGGATCACCGCCCGGCGCCGCGGCTTTGCGGAGAGAATGCTCGGATGACGACCCAGACACCCCAGACTTCGATGCACGGCACGGGCCTGCTGGCCGATCGAGTGGTGGTGGTGTCCGGCGTCGGTCCCGGCCTGGGCCGGGCCATCTGCCTGCGCGCCGCCGCGGCCGGGGCGGACGTGGTGGTGGCCGCCCGCACCCGCGAACGACTCGAGTCGGTGGCCGCCGAGGTCACCGCGCTGGGCCGTCGCGCCCTGGTGGTGCCCACCGACATCACCGACCACGACGCCGTCGATGCCCTCGCCGAACGCGTGCTGGCCGAGTTCGGGCGGGTCGACGTGCTGGTGAACAACGCCTTCTCGGTGCCGTCGATGAAAGCCTTGGGGCGCACCGACTTCGGGCAGATCTCCGACAGCCTGGACCTGACGGTGCTGGGCACGCTGCGGGTGATCAAGGCCTTCACGCCCGCGCTCGCGGAGTCGGACGGGGCCATCGTCAACCTGAGTTCGATGGTGATCCGGCACAGCGAGCCGCGCTACGGCAGCTACAAGATCGCCAAATCGGCGTTGCTGGCGATGTCGCAGTCGCTCGCCACCGAACTGGGCGAGCAGGGCATCCGGATCAACAGCGTGGCGCCCGGGTACATCTGGGACGACCAGCTCAAGTGGTACTTCGGCGAGATCGCGAAGAAGTACGGCATCACCGTCGAGCAGGTCTACGAGCAGACCGCCTCGCGCAGCGACCTGAAGCGGCTGCCCGAACCCGACGAGATCGCCGACGTGATCGTCTTCCTCGCCTCGGACCTGGCCCGCTCGGTGACCGGGCAGACCCTCGACGTGAACTGCGGGGAATACCATGCCTGAGCCGCGCACCCTGGTCGGCACCGTCGAGGACCTGCACGCCTCGGCCGCGCGCACCGTGGGCCTCGACGACTTCGGCGACGACGGTTACCTCGAAGGCCTGACGGTGCTGCTGGAGTCGTACGCGAACGACGCCGCGCTCACCGAACGCGGCAGTAAGATGTTCCGCTACTTCCTCAAGGGCGCGCTCATCGCGCGGCTGCTCAGCGAGGCCGGATGGAAGGCGAACCCGGGCTACGCCCAGGTGCCGATCGAGCGGCCGATCTTCGTCACCGGCCTGCCGCGCACCGGCACCACCGCGCTGCACCGGCTACTCGCCGCCGACCCGGCCCACCAGGGGCTCCAGATGTGGCTGACCGAGTTCCCGCAGCCGCGCCCGCCGCGCGACACCTGGGCCACCAACCCCGTCTTCGCGCAGATCGACGCCGGACTGTCCCAGCATCACGTCGAGAATCCCGAGTTCATGGGCCTGCACTACATGAGTGCCGGCGAAGTGGAGGAGTGCTGGCAGTTGCTGCGGCAGTCACTGCAGTCGATCTCGTACGAGTCGCTCGCCGCTCTCCCGACGTACTCGGCGTGGCTGGCCGACCAGGACTGGACGCCCGCCTACGCGCGCCACAAGGCCAACCTGCAGCTGATCGGCCTCCACGATCAGGACAAGCGCTGGGTGCTCAAGAACCCGAGCCACCTGTTCGCGCTGGACGCACTGATGGCGGTGTATCCGGATGCGATCGTGGTGCAGACGCACCGTGAGCCGGAGACCATCATCGCGTCGATGTGCAGCCTCGCCGAGCACGCCACCGAGGGTTATTCAACGGTGTTCACCGGCGCGGCCATCGGGCAGGCGCAGCTCGAGCTGTGGTCGCGCGGCCTGCGCGAGTTCTCCGCGGCTCGTGCGCGCTATCCCGCGGCGCAATTCGTCGACGTCGCGTTCGACGACCTGCGGGCGGACCCGCGGGGCGTCGTCGATCAGGTCTACGCCGCCCTCGGCACCGCGCCGAGCGAGGCGGCCCGCGCGGCGATGACGGCGCTCGACGAGGAGTCCAAGTCCGGCGATCGCCGACCGCAGCACCGCTACTCGCTCGACGACTACGGGCTCACCGTGGACCAGGTGCGCGCCGCCTTCGCCTAGTTTCGACGCCGTCCGCAAAAAGTTCGGTTGACCGAAACTCTGTTTCGGGGTTAGCCTGGCTCGGTGCTGGAAACGACGAAGAAGCCGCGGGCGCCGCGGGCGATGCTGCTCGGGCCGGCCTTCGTGGCGGCGATCGCCTATGTGGATCCGGGCAATGTGGCGGCCAACCTCACCGCCGGCGCCAAGTACGGGTACCTGCTGGTGTGGGTGCTGGTGGTGGCCAACGTCATCGCCGTGCTGATCCAGTACCAGTCGGCCAAACTCGGCGTGGTGACCGGCCGGACGCTGCCGCAGACGGTGGCGACGTCGTTGCGCGGGCGTCGCGCGCGGCTGGCCTACTGGGGCCAGGCCGAGGTGGTGGCGGCCGCGACCGACCTCGCCGAAGTGGTCGGTGGCGCGATCGCCCTGAAGCTGCTGTTCGGTCTGCCGCTGTGGATCGGCGGCCTCATCGTCGGCGTGGTCTCCATGCTGGTGCTCACCCTGGCCGACCGGCAGCGGCAGCAGCGGTTCGAGACCGTGGTGATCGGCCTGCTGTGCATCATCGTGGTCGGCTTCCTCAGCGGACTGGCGGTGAATCCGCCGGACGTCGGTGGGCTGCTGAACGGCATGATCCCGCGCCTGGACGGCGGCGAGACCGTGCTGCTGGCCGCGTCCATGCTGGGCGCCACCGTGATGCCGCACGCCATCTATCTGCACTCGGGGCTGGTGATCGATCGCCACGGCCGCAGCGAGGATCCGGGCCGCATCGCCCGGCTCCTGCGGGTGACGCGGATCGACGTGGTGGTGGCCCTGGTCATCGCCGGCACTGTCAACATCGCACTGCTCGTGCTGGCCGCGACCAGCCTGATGGGCAAGGAGGGCACCGACACCATCGAGGGCGCGCACGCGGCGGTCGGGTCCGCGCTGGGCCCGGTGGTCGCGGCGCTGTTCGCGATCGGCCTGCTCGCCTCGGGCATCGCGTCGACGTCGGTGGGCTCCTACGCGGGCGGCATGATCATGGAGGGGTTGCTGAACATCCGCATCCCGATGGTGGTGCGGCGCTCGGCGACCCTGGTACCCGCCGTCGTGATCCTCGCGGTCGGCGTGGATCCGACATGGGCGCTCATCGTGTCCCAGGCGGTGCTGAGCTTCGGCATCCCGTTCGCCCTGATCCCGCTGCGCCGCTTCACCGCCGACCGTAGCCGGATGGGCGAGTTCGCCGACGGCCGCGCACTGCGACTGGCCTCGGCGGCGGCCGTCGCGCTGGTGGTGGCCTTGAACATCACCCTGCTGGTGCTGATGTTCGTCGGCGACACCTGATCAGTGCGCGCGAACGCCGCGCAGCCCGGGCTCGGCCGTCAGGGCCGCGAAGGCTTCGGCGAGGCAGGCGGTGAACTCGGCGGGGTCCTCCACCGCCGCGGGGTCGGAGTTGATGCCGACGAAGGCCGCGTCGTCGTAGGTGAGGAGGGCGACGTTGATCGCCGCCCCCGACTTCGGCGCGAACGGCACCAGGACGTCGACCTTGGCGCCGCACAGGTACACCGGCACCGGCGGGCCCGGCACATTGGTGGCGGCGACGTCCACGCCCTTCATCAGTCCGCCGGCCAGGCGCTCGGTGATCGGGTCGGGCAGTAGCGCGAGGGCCTTGTAGAGCATGTCGGACAGGCCCAGTGCGGGATCGGTCCGGGCCTCCTCGAGGAGGCGCTGCAGTCGGGTCAGTCGATCGGGCGCCGGGTGCTCGTCGCCGGCGGGCACCAGGAAGCGGGCCGGCGCCCAGTGGTTGCTCGTCGGCTCGTCGCCGGGACGACGCTGATTCACCGGCATGTTCACGCGGAGCTCGGGGAGGTCGTGGCCGTGCCTGCGATGGTAGGTGCCGACGGCGTCGGCGACGGCCGCCATGAAGACGACGTTGAGCGTCACCTCGGCCCGGTGTGCCGCCGCTTTCAGCTCGGCCAGCGGCACCTCGATCAGGGTGAACGTGCAGGTGAGCGACCGGTCGGCCATCCACCGCGATTTGGGTGCGCCCTGCGGGGCCAGCATGGCCGCCGCCGAGAGGGCGGTGCGGCCCGCGGCCACCGTGGTGTCCAGCGGGCTGGTCAGCAGGTCGCGTGCCGTGCGGAGCGCGAACTTGGCGCCGCCGACCACCACTTCCTCCACCGCGTCGAGCTCGAACCGGGTGGCGTGCACGAAACGCGCCAGCAGGTCGGAGGGCTCCTCCGGATCCGGCGCATCCGGCAGCGGGCCGAGGTCGCCGGGCTCGGCGGCGAGGTCGAACAGGGCGGCGCTCATCGCGAGACCGCCCATACCGTCGGCCACCGAATGATGGATCTTGAAGACCACCGCGGCCCGGCCGTCGACCAGACCCGTGACGATGGCGATCTCCCAGAGCGGCCGCGAATGATCGAAGTCGGACTCGCTGACGCGAGCCGCGTAGTCGAGTGCGTCCTGCATCGTGGCGTCGTCGTCGGGCAGTCGTCGCCACCGGACGTGATAGCTGGGATCGAAGTTCGGGTCTATCTCCCACCGCGGCGGGGCGGGGGAGATCGGGTTGCCCACCGCGCGCTCGCGCAGCCGCGGAAAGATTCGGGTGAGTCGCTCGACGCGGGCGGAGACCTGGGCGGGGTCAGGCGATCCGTCGAGCGCGATGAAGGCCACGATCCCCGTGCGCAACAGCGGGTCGCCCTCGATGCCGTACATGACGGCGTCGAAGGCGCCCATCCGCTGGTCTCTGGGCCGCTGGTCTCGGGGCGACGGTCCTCGGGAGGTCATTCCCCCGATTCTGGTGGAGCGGCACAGCGGTGTCCGCGGTATCGGTCCAGAGGTGATGAAGTCCCCCTCGGATCGACGCAGATTCGTACGATCGGAGGGGGACTTCGACGCGGGCGGCGACGGTCTACAGCGTGATGAGGCCCGCGGCGCGGTGCGGTGCACCGAAGAACTGGGCGTCGGCCTGCGCGCGCTTGAAGAACAGGCCGATGTCGTGCTCGGCGGTGATACCGATGCCGCCGTGCAGCTGGATGGCTTCGCCGGTCACCGCGACGTAGCCCTCCGAGCAGTAGACGTGGGCGGCGGCGGCCAGTTCGGCCGCGTTCTCCGCGCCCGACGCGACGGCGTCGACCGCGGCGGCCGACATCGACCGCATGGTCTCCACCAGCATGTACATGTCGGCCATGGCGTGCTTGAGGGCCTGGAAGCCGGCCAGCTCGCGACCGAACTGCTTCCGCGAGGTGGTGTGCTCCACGGTGAGTTCCAGCGCGCGGGCCGCGCCGCCGACCTGTTCGGCCGACAGCAGGGCCCACGCCAGGGTGCGCAGGCTGTCGACGAAGTCCTCGGGTGCGGGCACCATCTGCGACGGGGTCTGGTCGAAGCTCACCCGAGCGAGCGGGCGGGTCGGGTCCAGGACCGGCAGCGGGGTCACGGTGACGCCCGGCGCGGAGGCGGCGACCTCGTGCAGGGTTACCGTGTCCGGACCGGCCAGCACCAGGAAGGTGTCCGCGGTCTCGCCGTCGATCACATATTCGGCGGTGCCGGTGAGCAGTCCGGCCTCGGCGTGCACGCCGGGGGTGTCCCACCCGGCCGGACCGGCCCAGCACAGGGCGGCGGTCCTCTCACCGGCGGCGAGACCCGGGAGCAGGCGGGCGCTCGCGTCCTCGTCACCGGAGATCAGCAGGGCACCGGTGGCCAGGACCGCGGAGGAGAACATCGGCACCGGGGATAGGGTCTCGCCGAGGACGGTCAGCACCGCGGCGCTCTCGCGCACGGTGGCGTCGGCGCCGTCGTACCGCTCCGGAACGGCGAGGGCCGCCACGCCGATCTGGGTGGCCAGCGTCTCCCACAGCTCTGCGTCGTACCGGCCCTGCGCGGTGATCGCGGTGCGGACGGCGGCGGGGCCGCCGCCACGGCGGCAGACGTCGCGGACGGCGTCGATGAGGGCGTTCAGCTCGTCCATCAGCGGGCCTGCTCGGTGCGCAGGGAATCCAGCACGCGCTGCCGGTGCCAGGCCGGGGTGCCCCACGCGGAGCGGAGGGCGCGGGCCTTGGTCAGGTACAGCGAGAAGTCGTGCTCGGCGGTGTAGCCGATGGCGCCGAGTACCTGCAGTGCCCGACGGGCCGCGACGTCGGCGGCTTCCGCGGTGGCGACCTTGGCGGCCGAGACGTCCCGGGAGACGTCGGCGGTGTCCTGGCCGAAGCCGTCCAGACCCACGGCGGCGCCCCACACCAGCGGGCGAGCCATCTCGACGGCGATCGCGACGTCGGCGAGGTGGTGCTTCACCGCCTGGAACGAGCCGATCGCGCGGCCGAACTGGTTGCGCGACTTGGCGTAGTCGGCGGCCAGCTCCAGCATGGCCGCGGCTAGGCCGAGCGACAGCGCGGAGGTGGCCAGCGCACCCAGGTCGACGGCGGCCGTGGCGTCGAGGCCGGCGAGTCGATCACCGGCGCTCACCGCGGACACGGTCCGGGCCGGATCAACGGTGGCCTGTGCGCCGTCGGCGACGCCGCGGAACAGGCCGTCGTCGGTCACTAGGTAGACGGCGGCGCCCTCGGCGTCGGCGGCCCGCGGAGTGACCGGAGCGCACGCGACCGAGGCCAGGGCGTCACCGGCGAGCAGCGGCGCCAGGTCGTCGTTCGCGGCGGCGCCGCCCAGCAGGGCGGGCGCCACGGCGAGGGTCTCGGCGACGGGCCCGGGCAGTGCCACGCGGCCGAGCTGTTCGAGGGCCACCACCATTTCGACGGCGCCCGCGCCGCTGCCGCCGAGCGCATCGTCGACCAGCAGGCCGGTGATGCCGCTCTCGGCGAGCTGGCGGTACACGGTCAGGCCGGGCTCACGATCGCCCTCGGACCAGGCGCGCGCCACGGCGATGCCGCCCGCGCGGGCGGTCACGGCCTCGACGGTCGACGCGAGGTCGGTGTGCATTGAATCGAGAAGGAAGTCCACGGTTATCGGTCCCCACGGGGCAGGCCGAGCAGGCGCTCGGCGATCACGTTGCGTTGAATCTCGTTGGTACCGGCGTAGATCGGGCCGGAGAGCGAGAAGAGGTAGCCGTCCAGCCACGCCGAGTCGAGTTCGGCGTCGACGCCGAGCAGATCGAGTGCGGTCTCGTGGGCGGCGATGTCCCACTGCGACCAGAACACCTTGTTGATCGACGACTCCATGCCGAGTTGTCCGCCCGCGGCCAGGCGGCTGACCGTCTGGTAGGTCGACAGCTCGTAGGCGCGCGCCCCGATCCAGGCGTCGGCGACGCCGGTGTCGACGCCGGCGGTGGCCGGGACGTCGTCCCGGCGCTCGCGCCACAGGCGCAGCAGCCGGTCGGTGGCGGCGAGGAAGCGGCCGGGGGAGCGCAGCGACAGGCCGCGCTCGTTGGCGGCGGTGCTCATCGCCACCTTCCAGCCGTTGTTCACCTCGCCGATCACTCCGGAGGCACCGGGGTCGGCCGGGTCGTCGGGCACGAAGACGTCTTCGAGGAAGAGCTCGGCGAAACCGGCTTCGCCGTCGAGCTGGGCGATCGGCCGCACGGTCACGCCCGGTGCGCGCAGATCGAACATGAAGTAGGTGATGCCCTTGTGGCGGGCCTGGTCCGGGTCGGTGCGGAAGAGGCCGAAGCCCCAGTCGGCGAAGCTCGAGCGCGAGCTCCAGGTCTTCTGGCCGTTGAGCAGCCAGCCGCCCTCGGTGCGGGTGGCCGTCGAGCGCAGGGACGCCAGGTCGCTGCCGGCCTCCGGCTCGCTCCAGGCCTGGCCCCAGATTTCGTCGGCGCGCGCCATGCGCGGCATGATCCGTGCCAGCTGGGCGTCGTTGGCGTGCTCGAAGAGGGTCGGCGCCAGCAGGAAGATGCCGTTCTGACTCACGCGGCCGGGCGCGCCGGAGCGGTAGTACTCCTCTTCGAAGATGATCCAGTGCAGCAGCGGGGCGTCGCGGCCGCCGAACTCCACCGGCCAGCTGACCACCGACATGTTGTCGGCAGCCATCTCGGCCTCCCACTTGCGGTGTGCCTCAAAGCCTTCCGCGGTGTCCATGGACGGCAGCGGCTCGGCGGGCACGTGGGCCGCCAGCCATTCCCGGACCTCGGTGCGGAAGGCCTGGGCGGCGTCGTCGAACTGCAGATCCATCAGGCGTCACCCTTCTTTTGGGCGGCATCGCGCATGCTGCGCGCGTCCATGCCGCCGAGCGAGTCGCCGGAGTCGGCGTCGTTGGCCGCGTGCGCGAAGTGGTGCCATCCGAACACCGAGTCCATCGCGTTGCGCATTCCCATCTGGTCTTCGCAGATGTTGACGGCCTTCTTCGACAGGAACAGGCCCTGCATCGGCATCTCGACCATCTGCGCGCAGAGGTCGTCGACCTTGGCCTCGAGTTCCTCGCGCCCGGTCACGTGGTTCACCATGCCCCAGTCGAGGGCCTGCGCCGCGGTGAAGCGCTGGCCGGTGAACAGGATCTCCTTGGCCCGGCGGGCGCCCAGGACGTAGGCGTGGGCGAAGTACTCCACGCCCGGAATGCCCATGCGCGCAACGGGATCGGAGAAGAAGGCGTCGTCGGAGGCGACGATGAAGTCGGCCGACCACGCGAGCATCAGGCCGCCCGCGATGCAGGCGCCGTGCACCTGCGCGATGACCGGCTTGGGGATCTCCCGCCAGCGGCGGCACATCCCCATGTAGACCTCGATCTCCCGGGCCAGGCGCTGGTTGCTGTCCAGGGGTTGGCCGTCGCCGCGGGTGTGGTCCCAGTGCAGGGTCGCGGTGTTGGGGTAGAAGGTGTCGAAGTCGCGCTCGGGGGTGCCGATGTCGTGGCCGGCGGAGAAGTGCTTTCCGTTGGCGCGCAACACGATCACCTTGACGGCCGGGTCGTCGACGGCCTTGCCGAAGGCGGCGTCCAACGAGTAGGTCATCACCGAGTTCTGCGCGTTGCGGAACTCGGGTCGGTTCAGGGTCACGTAGGCGACCGCGTTGTCGGGACCGCCGGTTTCGTAGGCGATCGGACTGGACTCGGCGGTCAGATCGTCGCGGCCCAGGGGCGGCGGAATGACGGCTGCACTCATGCCTCCGACTCTAACCTAGCAAGTGCTTGGTTGGTAGCTCAGGGCGCGCGGAGTTCGGCGCGGTGCGCGGGTCGACGCACCCGCGCTACGCAGTGATCGCCGTCGACGAAGGCCTCCAGCGCGGCCAGCTGCCAGCCGGCGCCGCCGGTCGTGCCGGTGCGCGGCGCGTCGAGCACGCCCTGCATCAGGCCGCGGTGCACCGCGCAGGTGACCGCGGGGTGGGCGCGGGCAGCTTCGAGGAACGGGCAGCGGCGCAGCCGGATCCGGTCGCCGCCCGAAACAGCGGGGGAGAAGCCGGCCTCCATGAGCACGTCGAGGAGGTCGTCGAGCGGGTCGGCAGCGGGGTCCGCACGATCGGCACCGAGCACGGCACCGGCGGCGGTGGCCTTCCGTGGACCGTCCGGATCGTCGGCCAGCGCCGCGGCGAGGGCCTGCGCGAGCAGGTCGAAGTCGCGGGCGCCGGTGGGGTCCATCCGACCGTGCGCGGTGTAGGCCAGGCGGGGCCGCCC
Source organism: Gordonia alkaliphila (assembly GCF_039542465.1). Classification (NCBI taxonomy): domain Bacteria; kingdom Bacillati; phylum Actinomycetota; class Actinomycetes; order Mycobacteriales; family Gordoniaceae; genus Gordonia; species Gordonia alkaliphila. The sequence continues at coordinate 189,739 of NZ_BAABIE010000001.1, forward strand.
GGGCCCGGGACCCCCGACCGGCGCCGCGACGATCGCGTCGTCGCGCAGCAGGCGATCGAGGTGAAAGCGCACCGTGGTGGCCGGCCGCCCGGTGGCGGCCGCCAGTCGGTCCACGGTGAGCGGCTCCTCGGCGTCCTGCAGCACCGCGAGCAGGTCCTGGCGCAGCGTCATCAGCTTGTTCCGGCGGGCCGTGTCAGTCCGCGGACTGCGGCGGCAGCGAGGCCACGAGGGGCGCATCGCTACCCGTCGCACCGATCTTCGCGGCGCCGCCGGGCGAGCCGAGCGGCGCGTCCCGGCCGTCCAGCGTCGCAGTGAAGAAGTCGGCGTTGTCGGTGAGGTACGGCAGCCACTCGTCGGGCAGATCGTCCTCGTAGAAGATGGCGTCCACCGGACACACCGGCTCGCAGGCGCCGCAGTCGACGCACTCGTCGGGGTGGATGTACAGCGCGCGCCCGCCCTCGTAGATGCAGTCCACCGGGCATTCCTCGACGCAGGCGCGGTCGAGGACGTCGACGCACGGCTGCGCGATCACGTAGGTCACGGGATTCCTCCTAGCGCGGAGTGATGGCGAGCGTCGGCTCGCGATGGGTGTGGACGGTCAGATACGAGAGGCCGCCGTCGCCCGCGCGGAACGACCGGCGGGAATGCTTGGGCAGCCAGAGCAGGTCGCCGGCGGACACCGGCACCGGGCCGGTCTGGGTGCCGACGACGCCGGTGCCGTCGAGGACGTGGACGAGTACGTCCACCTCGCCGCCGACGTGCTCACCGATGCCGCCGCCGGGCGCGAGCGTGATGATGTTGGCGTCCAGCGGGCGGTCGTCGAGATCGAGCTTCCAGGCCACCCCGGCCTCGCCGCCGGCCACGGCGTCGGCGCTGTTGCCCAGGAGGCGCGGCGCCGGTGCGTCGAGCGTCTTGCTGATCCGGATGCGGAAGTCGCCGGGCTCGCGGACCAGGTAGTCCCACGCGAAGCCGCCGGGATGGCGTTCGGCGAACTGATTGTGCAGGGGGATCGGATCGTGGTCGTTCACCAGGATCACGGCGTCGCCCACCGCCAGGCCGTCGAAGGCCCCGAAGATCTGCGGATGCCGCTGCGGTTTGGGGATCTCGCGCACATCGATGATCACGTCGGACACTGCTGCCTCCCGAATTAAAATGATTAGTACTTATAAAAATACCGGGGGTCGGCGCGTCCGACAACCACCGCCACCTCCCGCGACCGAGGAGCGGGGCCCACTACCCTCATATCCGTATGCCGCGTGAGCGTCAGATGGGAGCGGGATGGACAAGCAGGGTTACGAGCTGTCGGACCTGGAGGAGTTGGAGGCCGAGTCGGTCCACATCTTCCGCGAGGTGGCGGCCACCTTCGAGCGACCCGGAATGCTGTTCTCCGGCGGCAAGGACTCGGTGGTGATGTTCCATTTGGCGCGCAAGGCGTTCTGGCCCGCGCCGATGCCGTTCCCGCTGATGCATGTCGACACCGGCCACAACTTCGACGAGGTGATCGAGTACCGCGACCGCGTCGTCGCCGAAACCGGCGTCAAACTGCTGGTCTCGCACGTGCAGGACGACATCGACGCCGGGCGCGTGGTGGAGCAGACCGGTGTCGGGAGCTCCCGCAACCGGCTGCAGACCGCGGCGCTGCTGCGCGGCATCACCGAGAACCGGTTCGACGCCGTGTTCGGCGGGGCCCGCCGCGACGAGGAGAAGGCGCGGGCCAAGGAGCGCGTGTTCAGCTTCCGCGACTCGTTCGGTACCTGGGATCCGCGCAACCAGCGACCCGAGCTGTGGAACCTGTACAACGGCCGCCACCACCGGGGCGAGCACATCCGCGTGTTCCCGCTGAGTAACTGGACCGAGCTCGACATCTGGCGCTACATCGAGGCCGAAGAGATCGACCTGCCGCCGATCTACTACGCGCATGAACGGGAGGTGGTCCCGCGCGACGGCATGCTCCTGGCCAAGACCCGCTTCCTGGAAGTGGCGCCCGGCGAGACCAGTCACCTGGCGCAGGTGCGGTTCCGCACCGTCGGCGACGCCACCTGCACCGGTTGCGTGGAAAGCGACGCCGCCACGCCCGCAGCGGTGATCGCCGAGGTCTCGTCGACCCGCATCACCGAGCGCGGCGCCACCCGCGCCGACGATCGGATCTCCGAAGCCGGCATGGAAGACCGCAAGAAGGAAGGGTACTTCTGATGGCCGGGGAACTGTTGCGCATCGCCACCGCGGGCAGCGTCGACGACGGCAAGTCCACGCTGATCGGACGCCTGCTCTACGACTCGAAGTCGATCTTCACCGATCAGCTGGAGGCCATCGAGCGCACCAGCGCGAGCCGCGGCGACGAGTTCGCCGACCTGTCGCTGCTGACCGACGGACTGCGCGCCGAACGCGAGCAGGGCATCACGATCGACGTCGCCTACCGCTACTTCTCCACCCCCGAGCGCAAGTTCATCATCGCGGACTCGCCGGGCCATGTGCAGTACACGCGCAACATGGTGACCGGAGCGTCGACGGCCGACCTGGCGATCATCCTGATCGACGCGCGCAAGGGCGTCCTGGAGCAGACGCGTCGGCACGCCTTCCTGTCGTCGCTGCTGGGGATCCCGCACCTGACCATCTGCGTCAACAAGATGGATCTGGTCGACTTCTCGCAGGAGCGCTTCGAAGAGATCCGCGACGAGTTCGTCGCCTTCTCGGCCAAGTTGGCGGTCGGCGACCTGACGTTCATTCCGATCTCGGCCCTGCAGGGCGACAACGTGGTCACCCGCAGCGCGGCGATGGACTGGTACGAGGGTCGCCCGCTGCTGGGGCACCTGGAGAACGTCTACATCTCGTCGGACCGTAACCTGATCGACGCGCGTTTCGGTGTGCAGTACGTGATCCGGCCGCAGCGCAGCGACGGGCTGGACCACCGCGGCTACGCGGGGACCATCGGCGGCGGCTCCTTCTCCGTGGGCGACAAGGTGGTGGTGCTGCCGAGCGGCTTCGGCACCACCATCAAGCGGCTGTGGGGTCCGGGCGGGCGCGAGCTCACCGAGGCCTTCGCGCCGATGGCCATGTCGATGGAACTGTCCGACGAGATCGACATCGTGCGCGGCGACATGATCGTGCGCCCCAACAACCGGCCGTACGTGGACCGGGACGTGGACGCGATGGTGTGCTGGTTCTCCGAGGCCGGCACGCTGACGCCGGGATCGTCGTACCTGATCCTGTGCGGCACCCGCCAGACGCGGGTCACCGTGTCCGGGCTCAACTATCGCCTCGACGTGAACACGCTGCACCGCGACGAGCAGGCGACGTCGTTGGCGCTCAACGAGATCGGCCGGCTCACGCTGCACGCGCAGCAGCCGCTGCTGTTCGACGAGTACCGCCGCAACCGGCAGACCGGCAGCTTCATCCTGATCGACGAGGCCACCAACGCCACCGTCGCCGCGGGCATGATCACCGGGCCCGTCGCGCGCGACACCAACGTCGTGTGGCAGGACACCAAGGTGACGCGCGAGCAGCGTGCCTACCGCGGCGCCACCATCTGGATGACCGGGCTGTCCGGCTCGGGCAAGTCGTCGCTCGCCATCGAACTCGAGCGCAGGTTGGTGGCCTCCGGGCAGCCGGCGTACCTGCTCGACGGCGACAACCTGCGCCACGGGCTCAACGCCGACCTCGGTTTCAGCGACGACGACCGCCGCGAGAACATCCGGCGCACCGCGGAAGTGGCGGCGCTGTTCGCCGATTCCGGTGCGGTGGTGCTCGTCTCGCTGATCAGTCCGTTCGAGCAGGAGCGCCAGCGCGCCCGGGAGATCCACGAGGCCAAGGGCCTGCCCTTCCACGAGGTCTTCCTGGACACCCCGCTGGCCGAGTGCGAGGCGCGCGACCCGAAGGGCCTGTACGCCAAGGCCCGCGCCGGCGAGATCACCCAGTTCACCGGCATCGACTCGCCGTACGAGCGCCCGGCGAACGCGGACATCGTGGTAACCCCGGCCGACGGCGCCCCCGCCGACACCGCCGCGGCGATCCTGCGCAACCTGGGCCTGTAGCCGCCGGTTCCCGGACCGGCCGGCGTGCCGCGACCCTGTTGCCGCGGCGCTCGCGGGGCTCCGCGAGCGACCCGTCGACAGGGTCGCGACACGGAGGTCAGGGGTGGGGTCAGGGGGCAGGGGGCAGCGGGCGCCGGTGGTCGACGCGGCGCAGGGCGGCGCGGAGGTCGGCGACGTCGACGGTCATCAGTTCGGCTTCGGTGAGGGCGGACAGGTCCGCGGACGTGGCGAGCCGATGCTCGCGCTCCTCCTCGGCCGCCTCCAGCAGGTTGCGGGCGTAGCGGCCGTTGCCCGCGGCGTCGGTGCCGCGGCGGGGGCCGACGGGGGTGTCGAGCACCGCGTCGTACAGCTCGGCGAAGGCCTCGCGCGCGGCGGCCGCGGCCGCCGGGGTCAGGCGCGCGTCGCGGCGGTCGGCCAGCACCTCGGTGATCCGGGTCAACTCGTCCGGGGTGTACGACGGGAATCGGATCCGCCGGGCGAAGCGGGAGGCCAGGCCCTCGTTGGCGGCCAACAGTCGGTCGATCTCGTCGTCGTAGCCGGCGATGATCACCACCAGCCGGTCGCGGTCGGACTCCATCCGGGCCAGCAGCATGTCGAGGGCTTCGCGGCCGAAGGCGTCGCCGCCGGACAAGCCCTCCTGAATCAGGGTGTACGCCTCGTCGAGGAACAGCACGCCGTCGAGCGCCGAGTCGATCACCCGCGCGGTCTTCGGTGCGGTGGATCCGAGATGTTCGCCCACCAGATCCCGGCGCGAGGCCTCCACGACGCGGTCGGTGGCGAGTAGACCCAGCGCGCAGTACAGCTTCGCGACGATCCGCGCGATGGTGGTCTTGCCGGTGCCGGGCGGACCGGTGAACGCCAGGTGCAGGCTGCGGTCGCCGGTGCGCAGCCCGCGGTCGGCCCGCAGCTTGGCCAGCGTCGCGGTGGACCGCAGCCGGGCCACCTCCTGCTTCACCGCGGCGAGCCCCACCTGCTCGTCGAGTTCGCGCTCGAGCTCGGCCAGGCGGACGTCCTCGGGCGGCGGTGCCGCGGAGTCGGGATCGACGGCCGGCTCGCTCGACGCCGCATCGGCGAGCACCAGCCGGTAGGCGGGGTCGGCGAGCGCGGTGGCGGCCTCGGTCAGTTCCGGGTCCAGAGCGTAGGCCTCCTGGAGCAGCGCGCGGGCGGCGGCTTCGTCGCCCTGGGCACGTCGCGCCATCGCGATGGTGAAGACCGCCTGCGCCCGGCAGTTGGTCAGCGGCCCGTGCTGGGCCTGCTCCAACCGCCGGACCCCTTCGTCGAACAGGCCCAGGTGCACGCAGGCCGTACCCGCCACGAGTTGCCCCGCGGCGGCCAGGCAGTCGTCGGTCCACGCGTCCAGGTGCGCGAGGGCGCCGAGTGCCTCGGCCCAGGCGCGGGAACGCAGATGTGTTGCGGCCCAAGAGAATTCGACGATCGGCAGCGACGCGTCCAGCGGCTCCAACACGCGGCGGGCACCGTCGGGATCGTCGCCGATCAGGAGGGACCCGGCGTAAGCCAGTGCGGCCTGGGTGGCGTCGGCGACCGGATAGTCGACGAACATGCCGGTCGGCGCCCGTCCGCACAGCAGGCCCACCGGCAGCCCGACGCGCCGCTGCTGCGCCCCGATGTGCTCGCGCGCCCGGTACAGCCCGAGCAGGGTCGCACCGCCGGTGTCGCCGGTCGCCAGGCGGCCGAGCCAGGCGTCGCCCATCGTCGGATCGGCTTCGGTGGCGCGGGTGAAGGCGAGTCGGGCCCCGGCCGGATCGGGCGGATGATCGTGGCCGTCGAGCCCGAGGCCGAGCCGGATCAGTCCGGCGTCGAAGAGTTGGCGCGCGATGCGTCGTCGATCAGTCATGGTCCCCCCGAACCTCGCTGGCGGCAGCCCCGAACTGCCCGATTTCGACTGTAGCGGCCGCCCGGGTTCCGCCGTGGGCGAAGCACTCTCGTCGCTGGCATAGACTGTCTGCTGTGAGCGCCCAGGTAGATACCGTTTCCCACGCCGCCGATACCCCGGACCTTCCGCAGCCCTTCGCTGAGCTCGGTATGAAGGACGACGAGTACGCGCGGGTGCGCGAGATCCTCGGTCGTCGACCCACCGACGCCGAACTGGCCATGTACTCGGTGATGTGGTCCGAGCACTGCAGCTACAAGTCGTCGAAGGTGCACCTGCGCTACTTCGGCGAGACCACCACCGACGAGATGCGGGCGGGCATGCTCGCCGGTATCGGTGAGAACGCGGGCGTGGTGGACGTCGGCGACGGCTGGGCGGTCACCTTCAAGGTGGAATCGCACAACAGCCCCAGCTACATCGAGCCCTACCAGGGTGCGGCCACCGGTGTCGGCGGCATCGTGCGCGACATCATGGCCATGGGCGCACGCCCGATCGCGGTGATGGACCAGCTGCGCTTCGGTGCGGTGGACCACCCGGACACCCGGCGCGTGCTCGACGGCGCGGTGCGCGGCATCGGCGGCTACGGCAACTCCCTCGGCCTGCCCAATGTCGGCGGCGAAACCGTCTTCGACCCCAGCTACCAGGGCAACCCGCTGGTCAACGCGCTGTGCGCGGGCCTGCTGCGCGCCGAGGACCTGCACCTGGCGTTCGCCTCCGGTGCGGGCAACAAGATCATCCTGTTCGGCGCGCGGACCGGCCTGGACGGCATCGGCGGCGTGTCGGTGCTGGCCTCGGAGACCTTCGAAGACGACGGTGGCCCGAGCCGCAAGAAGCTGCCGAGCGTCCAGGTGGGCGACCCGTTCACCGAGAAGGTCCTGATCGAGGCCTGCCTGGAGCTCTACCAGAACGAACTGGTGGTGGGCATTCAGGACCTCGGCGGCGCCGGACTGGCGTGCGCCACGTCCGAGTTGGCTGCGGCCGGTGACGGCGGCATGGCGATTCAGCTCGAGAAGGTGCCCACGCGCGCCGAGGGCATGTCCCCGGCCGAGGTGCTCTCCAGCGAATCGCAGGAGCGCATGTGCGCGGTGGTCAAGCCCGAAGACGTGGACGCCTTCATGGACGTCTGCCGCAAGTGGGATGTCCTGGCGACCGTGATCGGCGAGGTGACCGATGGCGAGCGCCTGGAGATCACCTGGCACGGCGAGACCGTCGTCGACGTGCCGCCGCGCACCGTGGCGCACGACGGCCCCGTGTACGAGCGCCCCGTGGTGCGTCCGGACACCCAGGATGCGGTGGTCGCCTCGACCACCGCGGGCCTGCAGCGCCCGGTGACCGGCGACGAACTCCGCGCCACCTTCCTCAAGCTGCTGGCCAGCCCGGCCCTGTGCAGCCGGAAGTTCATCACCGAGCAGTACGACCGCTACGTCCGCGGCAACACCGTGCTGGCCGAGCACGCCGACTCCGGTGTGATCCGGATCGACGAGGAGACCCGCCGCGGCATCGCCCTGGCCACCGACGCCTCCGGCCGCTACACCTTCCTGGACCCGTACCGCGGCGCGCAGCTGGCCTTGGCCGAGGCCTACCGCAACGTGTCGGCGTCCGGTTCGACGCCGCTGGCCGTGAGCAACTGCCTCAACTTCGGTTCGCCGGAGGACCCGGGCGTGATGTGGCAGTTCAGCCAGGCCGTCCGCGGCCTCGCCGACGGCTGCGCGCAGCTGGGCATCCCGGTGACCGGCGGCAACGTCAGCTTCTACAACCAGACCGGCAGCACCGCCATCCTGCCGACCCCGGTGGTCGCGGTGCTCGGTGTGATCGACGACGTGGACCGTCGTCTGCCGACCGGCTTCGGTACCGAACCCGGCGAGTCGCTGATCCTGATCGGCGACACCCGTGACGAGTTCGACGGCTCGATCTGGGCGCAGGTGGAGCACGATCACCTCGGCGGCGTGCCGCCGCAGGTGGACCTCGAGCGCGAGCGCATCCTCGGCGAGGTGCTGGTGGCCGGATCGCGCGACGGCATGATCTCGGCCGCGCACGACCTGTCCGAGGGCGGCCTCATCCAGGCCGTGACCGAGTCGGCACTGGCCGGTGAGACCGGTTGCCGACTGGTCCTGCCCGAGGGCGCCGACCCGTTCGTCACCCTGTTCTCCGAGTCCGCCGGCCGCGTGCTGGTGGCCGTACCGCGCACCGAGGAGTCGCGGTTCACCGCGATGCTCGGCGCCCGCGAGTTGCCGTGGGTGCGGATCGGCGTGGTGGATCAGGGCAGCGACAGCGTCGAGGTGCAGGGGCAGTTCTCGGTGACCCTCGACGACCTCCGTGAGGTGCACGAGGGCACGCTGCCCCGGTACTTCGGCTGAGCACGAGAGGGCGCATGGGATGACGAACCCGAACGACAACAACGGGAATGCCGGCGGGGACCAGCCGTACGAGCCGAACCCGTATGACGCGACCCAGTTGGGTCAGCCCCAATACGGTCAGACGCCCCAGTACGGGCAGGCACCCCAGTACGGGCAGGCACCCCAGTACGGGCAGGCACCCCAGTACGGTGAGACACCCCAGTTCGGGCAGCCCGATTACGGTCAGCAGCCGCAGTACGGTGCCCAGTTCGCGCAGCCCCAGTACGGGCAAGCGCAGTACGGGCAGCCGTCGCAGTTCGGTGGTGCGCCCGGGATGCCGCCGGACGACAACCTGGTCTGGGCCATCCTGAGCACCGTGCTGTGCTGCCTGCCGCTGGGCGTGGTGTCGATCATCAAGTCGACGTCGGTGAGCAAGCTGTGGGCGATGGGCGATCACGCCGGCGCTCAGCAGGCCGCCGAGGACGCGAAGAAGTTCGCGATCTGGTCGGCTGTCGCTGCGGTGGCGTCCTGGGTGATCTTCGGGCTCATCTACGTCGTGATCATCGTGGCCGCGGTGAACAACGCCTGACATGACCACCGCCGTGGGAACCGGGGATCGGGTGGTCGCTGCCGTCTACGCGGTGGCGCGGCACCGGATCGCCGGTCCCGCGGTGATCGTGGCCGGTGCGGTCGCGACGGGCGCGCTGGTGTGGTTCGCCGATCCGACGACGCCCGGCGGGATCATTCCGCCCTGCCCGACCAATGCGCTGCTGCACCTCAACTGCCCGGGGTGCGGCACCTCGCGGATGCTGTACAGCCTGATGCACGGTGACCTCGGTGCGGCGGTGAGTTATAACGCCTTCGGCCTGGTCGCGCTGGTGCTGCTGGCCGCGTCGTTCGTGACGTACACGCTCGGCCTGTGGAAGGGGCGGCGCGTGCGCGGATGGCAGCACCTGCGATACGCGCCGATGGCGCTGCTCGTCGCGACCCTGGCGTGGGCCGTGGTGCGGAACCTGCCGTTCCCGCCGTTCGATGCGTGGAAGGTGTGACGATGACCGGGCCCGCCGAACCGGAGGATCGGGGCGAGCAGTGGTCGGCGTACGAGCCGACACAGCACGCGACCCCGAATCCGTACGCCCCGAACCCGTACCAACAGGATCCGTACCAACAGGATCCGCACCAGCAGGACCCCTACTCGCAGGCCGCGCCGCCTCCGGTCCCGTATTCGATCGCCCCGTATCCGGGTGCGGCCTACCCGGCCCATCCCGCCTCGCCGCAATCGGTCTTCGCGGCGCAGGGACCGGCTCCGGCAACCGGGCAGTCGTCGTCGATCGGCGCGATGGTGGTCGGCGGTATCCTCCTGGTGACCTGCTTCGCCACGCCGGCCGGCCTGGCGCCGTTGGTGCTCGGCATCCTCGGTTTCACCAAGGCCAACTCGGTGAACCGACTGTGGATGGCCGGGCAACGGCAGGAAGCAGAGGCCGCCGCCGACTCGTCCAGGACGCTCGCTCTGTGGGCATGGATCAGCTGCGCGGTCGGAATCGCGGTGATGATCCTCGCGGTGGTGTTCTTCTTCGTGTGGGCCCTGAACGTGGACCCGAACACGTCGAACCAGCCCGGCACCTACGGCACCTGACCGGCGACGACCGGCGTCAGTCCGCGTCGGTCAGGAGCGCGAGCAGGCCCTCCGGATCGTCGACGGTGAGCTGATCGACACCCAGCTCCAGCAGCCCGGCCACGATCGGCACCATGCCGACGTTCGCCGCACCGCCGAGCGTGTACGCGTCCACCGCGCGTCCGCGCGCACCGAAGGCGCCGATCAGGTCGAAGCCGGCGTCCGCGGCACCGAGCACCAGCGGGATCTCCAGATAGATCGTCGTCGCGCGCGGCGACGCCAGGCAGGCACGGTCGACGAACCCCGCGAAGTCGCCGGAGGCCAGCGCGCGACCGGCCGCCCCGCGGTGGCAGGGGTCGAAGCCGACCGCGACGCCCGGGGCGGCGTCGGTGAGGATGCGGACGGCGTCGGCGTCGCCGCACGACAGGATCAGGTGCTCGTCGATCGGCGCCGTGGCCGCGGCGAAAGCCGCCACCGACCGCGCGTCCAGATCGCGCGCCTCCTGCTTGTAGTCCAGCTGCAGCAGTGCCGAGCGGGGGAGGGGCGCGTCGGCCAGCAGATCGGCGAGATCCTCGAGCAGCAGGACGCCGTGCCCACTGGGTTTCCCGGTGCCGTCGCGCAACGCCATGGTGCGCAGGCGGGCCGCCGGAGTGGCGGCCACCGCGCCGCGGCCGGTGGTCTCCCGGTCGAGACGGTGGTCGTGCAGCACGGCAAAACCGCGGTCGGCGTGGATCCGCAGGTCCACTTCCACACTGGCGCCGGCGCGCAGGCCTTCGACGATCCGCTGCGCCGTGAACGGCGGATCGGTGGCGGTCCGCCGGGCCCGGTGCCATTTGAGCAGGGTGGTGCCGCGCGCGTGCGTCACTGCCACCGGGGGAACCACCCCCGCGACGTTACCGGCGCCGCGAGATCGACGCGCTTGATGGTCACAGCACACCGACCGCAACAGTTTCGCGACGCCTCCGCGGTGGATGCCCGAGACACTGAAGGCCCGGAGCCACTACGGTCGAGAAATGACTGTGCGCGTAGTGGAGTGGTCCACCGGGACCGTCGGACGGCATGCGATCGCCGGGATCGACGCCCATTCGGAGCTGGAACTGGTCGGCGTGTGGGTGTCCGACCCGGCCAAGGTGGGCCGCGACGCCGGCGAGCTGGCCGGACTCGGCCGCGACCTGGGTGTGCTCGCCACCGGCGATGCCGACGCCCTGATCGCGCTGGCACCGGACGCCATCGTGCACACGGCGATGACCGACGACCGCGTGATGGAGTCGATCCAGGATCTCCAGCGCTTCCTGCGCGCGGGTATCAACGTGGTCTCCTCCGGCCCGGTGATCCTGCAGTTCCCCTACGGCGTGCTGCCCGACTCCATCATCGACCAGGTGGCCGCCGCGGCGCGCGAGGGCGGGGCCAGCCTGCACGTCAACGGGATCGACCCCGGCTTCGCCAACGACGTGCTGCCGTTGTCGATGACCAGCCTGTCGCAGTCCATCGACGAGGTGCGCTGCCTGGAGATCGCCGACTACTCCACCTACAACCAGCCGGTGGCGATGGGCCAGCTGTTCGGGTTCGGACAGCCGATGGACTTCCCGTCGGTGCTGGCGTCGCCGGGCGTGCTGTCGTTGGCGTGGGGGTCGGTGGTGCGACAGCTGGCGGCCGGGCTCGGCGTGACCCTCGACGAACCGCTGATCGAGCGGACCGAACGCGTGCCCGCCGACCGCGACTACTCCACCGTGTCCGTCGAGATCCCGACGGGCACGCTCGCGGCGTTGCGCTTCGAGATCGTCGGCCAGGTCGACGGCGTGGACCGGGTGGTCCTCGAACACGTCACCCGTACCCACCCCGACCAGTGCCCGCAGTGGCCGCGGCCCGATCGCGGCGACGGCTGCTATCGGATCATGGTGCACGGGGAGCCGGAGATGACCGTGGAGTTCGGTCATCACGGGCGCGACGGCGACCACAACGTCTCGGGCATGATCGTCACCGCCATGCGCCTGGTGAACTCGGTACCCGCCGTGGTCGCCGCCGCACCCGGGATCCTGACCGCGCTGGACATGCCGTTGGTGACCGGCCGCGGGCTCGTTGCCGGCTGACCGGAACGGATCAGGGGGTCGGCCAGGTGTGGACCGGCTCGCCCTCGTGCATGAGCACGGTGTAGTCGGTCAGCATGCCGTGCAGGGCCTGCGCGCGTGAATCGCCGGCGCGCTCGCGGGCGGCCACCGCCCGGCGCTGCCACACCGATCCGGTCTGCTGGGTCAGGCACCGGCCGCGGATCACCTCCAGGTACCGGCGACGGGTCTTCTCGGAGACGCCGAACGAGGTGAGACCGCGCTCGGCGATGGGGAGCAGTTTGCGCAGCGTCAGCTCGTCCGGCCGCACCCAGCCGATGTCGGGCCAGTACAGCTGCGCCCGCATGCCCCAGTGCGCGCCGGCCGCCAGGTTCTCCCGCGCGGCGTCGAACGACATCTGCGACCAGACCGGCTGCTCGGATTCGACGAGCCCGCGCACCACCCCGTAGTAGAAGGCGGCGTTGGCCATGATGTCGATCACGGTGGGCCCGGCGGGCAGCACCCGGTTCTCCACGCGCAGATGCGCCCGCCCGTCCACCACGTCGTACACCGGGCGGTTCCAGCGGTACACGGTCCCGTTGTGCAGCCGCAGCTCGTCGAGCTCGGGGATGCCGCCGGCGTCCAGGACGGCCAGCGGATCGACGTCGGTGGAGACCGGCAGCAGGGCGGGGAAGTAGCGGGTGTTCTCCTCGAACAGGTCGAAGATGGTGTTGATCCAGCGTTCGCCGAACCAGACGCGCGGCCGCACCCCCTGATTCTTCAACTCCAGCGGACGTGTGTCGGTGGCCTGCTCGAACACCGGGATCCGGGTCTCGTGCCAGAGCGCCTTCCCGGCCAGGAACGGAGAGTTCCCGGCGATCGCGACCTGCACGCCGGAGACCGCCTGCGCCGCATTCCAGTGCGCGGCGAAGTCTTCCGGCGCCACCCGCAGGTGCAGTTGCAGCGAGGTGCAGGCCGCTTCGGGGAGGATCGAATCGGTGGTGATTTGCAGGTGTTCGCGGTCGCGGTCGTCGGCCAGTTCGACGCCGGTGATGTCCAGTTCCAGATCCTCGCCGCGGGCGGCGAAGATCTGCTCGTTGAGCAGGTCGTAGCGTGGATTGGCCGAGATCCAGTGGTGGCGGAAGTGCTCGTCGCGCAGGGTCGGCAGCATGCCGATCATCACCAGGTGGTTCCCGGTGGTCGCGGCCGCCGCCTCGGCCCGATTGAGCGAACCCCGCAGCGCCTGCTCCAGACCGATGGTGTCGGCGCCGACGAACGGCCGCGGCGCCACGTTGATCTCGACGTTGAACTGGCCCAGTTCGGTCTGATAATCCGGATCGGCGATCACGTCCAGCACGGCGGCGTTGGCCATGGCCGGATTGCCCGCGGCGTCGATCAGGTTCAGCTCCACCTCCATGCCCAGCAGCGGTTCCGGCGGCCGACCGTGATCGGTGAACAGGCCCTCGACCAGCATGCGCGCGATGGCCTCGGTGCCGCGCGAGACCTGCGATCGGAAGCGCACGCGATCGGCGCCGGTGAACTGCTGACGGCTGACGTCTTCGCCCATGCACCCCATGGTGCCGGACTGGGACTCAGGCGAACGGCGTTTGGGCCCCGAGCTCGATGATCTGCTCGACGACCTCGTCGGCGGTCCGCTCCTGGCCGATCCGGATCGGCTTGTTGTCGCCGTGGTAGTCGCTGGAGCCGGTGGCCAGCAGACCGAGATCGGCGGCGACGCCGCGCAGCTCGGTGCGGGCGGCCTCGTCGTGGTCCGGGTGATCGACCTCCAGGCCGCGCAGCCCCAGCGGAACCAGGGTGGCCAGGACGTCGGGGGTCAGGACGGCCGCGGCCGCGCGCGCCCGGGGGTGGGCGAGGACCGGGACACCGCCGGCCGCGGTGACCAACTCGATCGCCTCGGTGAGCTCGAGGGCGCGCAACGCGGCATAGTACGGGCTGTGATCGTCCAGTAGATCGGCGAAGGCGTCGCTGACCGAGGCCACCACGCCGGCCTCCATCAGAGCGCGCGCGATGTGCGGACGGCTGATGGCGCTGTGCCCGGCGATCTCCCTTACCCGTTCGAGGGAGATGGGGAAGCCCGCGGCGATGAGGTTCTCCACGATCCGACCGCCCCGCCCGGCTCGTTCGGCGCGCATCCGGTCCCACTCGGCGACGATCGCCGCGTTCTCGCGGTCGAACAGGTAACCGAGCAGGTGCACCGACACCAGCGTGCCGTCGGGCGCGGGATGCTTGGTGGAGAACTCGGTGCCCGGCAGCACGCGCAGACCCGCCGGACGAAGATCGCGGGCCTGATCCCAGTGGTTCGCGGTGTCGTGATCGGTGATGCCGAGCGTGGTCAGACCGGCCGACTGCGCGGCGGCGAAGAGTTCGGCCACCGAATCGGTGCCGTCGGACCAGCTGGTGTGCACGTGCAGATCGGCGGAGTGGCTCACGGACTCAGGCTACGCTTGAGCGCCGTGCCTCCCGCCAAGAAGGTTGACCCCGCCGAACTGCGCGCCGCGATGCTCGCGGTGACCGACTGGCTCCGCGACGAGACCCTTCCGACGCCGCCGCGCGCGGCACTGGCCGCCGCCGTGCGGCTGTCGGCGCGGGCGCTGGCCCAGGACGCGCCGGGCAACGCGGTGGAGGTGCGCGTGCCGCCGTTCGTGGCGGTCCAGTGCCTGGAAGGCGTGCGGCACACGCGGGGCACCCCGCCGAATGTGGTCGAGACGTCGCCGCGGACCTGGCTGCTGCTGGCGACCGGCCTGGACCGGCTCGACGCGGCGATCGACGACCATCGGGTGAGTGCCTCCGGGCACCGCGCCGCCGACATCGCGGACCTGCTGCCCATCGTTCGCGTCACACCTTCCAACTGAAACTGTGCTCAGCGCGAGCGGCCACGTAAACTCTGCATTACGTACGCCCGTCCCAGCCCTTCCTGAAACACAGCCCTCCCCGAAATCGGAGCGTCCAGGTGTCTGATCCTGCTGTCCCCTCGTCCGACCTGAGCACGCCTGTGGTCCCCGACCTCGACGAACCGGAGAACGAACCGCGCGAAGAATGCGGTGTCTTCGGTGTGTGGGCGCCCGGCGAGGACGTCGCCAAACTGACCTATTACGGCCTGTACGCGCTGCAGCATCGCGGCCAGGAAGCCGCGGGCATCTCGGTGGGCGACGGCTCCCAGGTGCTCGTCTTCAAGGACCTCGGTCTGGTGAGCCAGGTGTTCGACGAGCAGACGCTCGCCTCGATGCACGGCCACATCGCGGTGGGCCATTGCCGGTACTCCACCACCGGCTCCACCAGCTGGGAGAACTCCCAGCCGATCTTCCGGCACACGGCCGCGGGCAACGGTGTCGCACTGGGGCACAACGGCAATCTGGTGAACACCGCCGAGCTCGCGCAGCGCGCCCGTGACCTGGGCATCTACGGTCGCAACGAGGGTGCGACGTCGGACTCGGACGTGGTGGGCGCACTGCTCGCGCACGGTGCCGCCGACAAGACGCTGGAGCAGGCGGCCCTCGAACTGCTGCCCACGCTGCGCGGCGCCTTCTGCCTCACCTTCCAGGACGAGAACACGCTGTACGCCGCGCGCGATCCGTACGGGATCCGGCCGCTGAGCCTGGGCCGGCTGGACCGCGGCTGGGTGGTCGCCTCGGAGACCGCGGCGCTGGACATCGTCGGCGCCTCGTTCGTGCGCGACATCGAACCCGGTGAACTGCTCGCCATCGACGCCGACGGCGTCCGCAGCAGCCGCTTCGCCGAGCCCACCCCGAAGGGCTGCATCTTCGAATACGTGTACCTGGCCCGCCCGGACAGCGTGATCCACGGCCGCTCGGTGCATTCGACGCGCGTGGACATCGGCCGCCGCCTAGCCCGCGAGGCGCCCGCCGAGGGCGACCTGGTGATCCCGGTGCCCGAATCGGGCACCCCGGCGGCGGTGGGCTACGCCCAGGAGTCGGGCATCCCCTACGGCCAGGGCCTGATGAAGAACGCCTACGTGGGCCGCACCTTCATCCAGCCCAGCCAGACCATCCGTCAGCTCGGTATCCGCCTCAAGCTCAATCCGCTCAAGGAAGTGATCCGCGGCAAGAAGCTGGTGGTGGTCGACGACTCCATCGTCCGCGGCAACACCCAGCGCGCCCTGATCCGGATGCTGCGGGAGGCGGGTGCGGCCGAGGTGCACGTGCGCATCGCCTCGGCGCCGGTCCGCTGGCCCTGCTTCTACGGCATCGACTTCGCCTCGCCCGCCGAACTCATCGCCAACGGCATGGAGTCGGAGGAGGCGATGGTCGACGGCGTGCGCCAGGCCATCGGCGCCGATTCGCTGGCCTACCTCGGCGTCGACGAGATGGTCGCGGCCACCCAGCAACCCGCTGAGGCACTGTGCGCGGCATGCTTCGACGGGCACTACCCGATCGAGCTCCCCAAGGAGACCTCGATGGGCAAGGCGGTCCTCGAGACGATGCGTAAGAACGCGTCGGGCGACGTGCTCGATCCGCTTGTCGCCGAGAACGACAATGTCAGCGCGGTCATGCGGCCGTGAGCGCCGCCGGGCCGCTCCGGTAGCCTGATCTCCGCATGAACTTCACCGACCCAGGAGTGCTTGGACCATGAACGACGGCCCCGCCAACCCCCTCGACAGCGGAGCCGCAGCGTCGTACGCGGCCGCCGGTGTGGACATCGATGCCGGTGAACGCGCCATCGAGTTGTTCGCTCCGCACGCCAAGCGCGCCACGCGGCCCGAGGTCGTCGGCGGGCTCGGCGGCTTCGCCGGGCTCTTCGCGCTCAAGGGCGACTACCGCGAGCCGATCCTGGCCGCCTCCAGCGACGGCGTGGGCACCAAGCTGGCCGTCGCCCAGGCGATGGACATCCACCACACGGTGGGTCGCGACCTGGTCGCGATGGTGGTGGACGACCTCGTGGTCTGCGGCGCCGAGCCGCTGTTCCTGCAGGACTACATCGCCATCGGCAAGGTGATCCCGGAGAAGGTCGCCGACATCGTCCGCGGCATCGCCGACGGCTGCTTCGACGCCGGCTGTGCACTGCTGGGCGGCGAGACTGCCGAGCACCCCGGCCTGATGGAGGACGGTCACTACGACATCTCCGCGACCGGCGTCGGCGTGGTCGAGGCGGAGAACATCCTGGGCCCGGACCGCGTGCGTCCCGGCGACGTGGTGATCGCGATGGGTTCGTCCGGTCTGCATTCGAACGGTTACTCGCTGGCCCGCAAGGTCCTGCTGGAGTGGGGTCGGATGGACCTGAACGGCCACGTGGAGGAGTTCGGCCGCTCGCTCGGCGAGGAGATGCTCGAGCCCACCCGCATCTACGCGAAGGACTGCCTGGCACTGGCCGCGGAGACCGAGGTGCGCACCTTCGCGCACGTGACCGGTGGCGGCCTGGCCGAGAACCTGGCACGCGTGCTGCCGACCGGCCTGAGCGCGGAACTGGCCCGCGACACGTGGACCCCGGCGCCGATCTTCTCGATGATCGCGCAGCGCGGACGCGTCGAGCGCGCCGAGATGGAGCGCACCTTCAACATGGGCGTCGGCATGGTCGCCATCGTCGCGCCGGAAGACACCGACCGGGCGCAGGCCATCCTGACCGCCCGCCACGTGGACAACTGGGTCCTGGGCTCGGTGAGCCGTGGCGACGAGGCCGGTGCGCCGGGCAGCGCCCAGCTGGTGGGGGATTACTCCCGCTTCTGATCGGGCAGCCGCAGAGCTGAGCCGGAGGCCGGCGTCGGAGAATCCCTCCGCCTTCGGCCTTCGGCCTTTCGGTACCTCGGGGGGAGAGGACGACGACATCGGGACGACATCGGGTCCCGTTCAGTGGGTAGCAGAAAACCCTGCATCACGCGGATCCGCGGTGATGCAGGGTTCGTCTGCTTGGTGGAGCAGGCGCGTCAGGCGCGCCGCCACTCCTCTTCGGTCCAGTCGTCTACTGGGTTGCGGGACTGACCTTGGTGGCCCGACAGCTCGCGTTGCAGGCTGTCTAGGTCTGTGTTCGGAGTCGAGTACTTCAGCTGACGAGCGACCTTCGTCTGCTTTGCTTTTGCCCGGCCACGGCCCATTAGGGACCCCCTCGCACAATGACGGGGCGGCCACTTTGTGGCGGCCCCGTTCTTCTCGTTAGTTGTATTCCTGCTGCACAGTCTACCCTGCTTCTGGCGAATGTGTAGTCGAGCCACTGTGATGCGCGCGGCAGGCATTGTGACCTGCGGTTTTATCCCGCGGGGGTCAGTCGCGTCCGCGCAGGCGGTTCACCGCGGCACGGCCGGCGGGCACCGAGTCGTCGGAGGTGTAGTAGTCGGCCTCGATACGGGCGGCGGTTCCGTCGCCCACGGTGAGTTCGGCGTCGACGGGCACCGCCCGGCGCACCAGTGCCAGCGCGACGGGGCCCAACTCGTAGTGGTCGATCACGGTCCCGACCCGACCCACGGCGCGCCCGTCCGCGTTGACCGGGTCTCCGGTGGCCGGTCGGGTGTCGGCGCTGCCGTCCAGGTGCAGGAGCACGAGGCGGCGCGGGGGCCGGCCCAGGTTGTGCACCCGGGCTACCGTCTCCTGGCCGCGATAGCAGCCCTTGTCCAGATGGACCGCGCCGAACTCGGCGGGGCCGCCGATCCAATCGGCTTCGTGCGCGATGGTGCGGTCGTCGGTGTCGGCGCCCAGGCGGGGCCGCATCGCGGCCACGCGCAGCGCTTCGGCGGCCCACATGCCGGCTTCGGTCGCGCCGGCCGCGGTCAACGCTTGCCACCACTGCGTCAGTTCGGTCTCGGGAACCACCACGTCCACCACCGGCAGGGTGCGGCCCTCGCCGGTGGGCGGCATGATCCGCCAGAAGCCGAGCGGTTCGTCCTCGTGGTGCCGTTCGGGCAGATCACCCGCGCTGTACACGGCGGCGTCGGCGGGGATCTCCAGCAACTCGGCGAGAGCGCCGGTGCGCACGGCCGGACCGATGAGTGTCAGGACGGCCATGTCAGGGCGGGCGGTGACGGTCACGTCGGACCGGAACACCATCCGCGTCAGGTAGGCGGCCAGGGCTTCGCCGCGGGCGTGCTCGGTGTCGAGCCAGGTCACCAGGTCCAGATCGGCGAGCACGAAATGGTCCTCGACGCGTCCGTTGCCGTCCAGGGACAGGCTCTCGGCACCGGTGCGGTCGGGGAGCCCGGCCACGTCCTGGCTGACGATGGTGTGCAGCCAGGTCAGGCGGTCGGGGCCGGCCAGTTCCAGCACCGCGCGATCGCTACGGTCGACCACCACGGCGCCGCGTTCGGCGGCGCGTTGCTCGCCCAGCGGATCGCCGTAGTGCCAGGCGACACCCGGGCTGAGATCGTCGTCCGGGGTCGGGACCGCGGAGGGGTGGCTGAGGAGGATCGGAGAACGGGCGACACTGCCAGCACTAGCCATGCCTGCAGTCTACGAGGAAGGTTCGATGTCCGGCACGGGCCCGCGGCGCGATGGCCTAGTCTCGGTCGGATGAGTGTGCTGGTGAGCGGGGACGGGCGGGTGTTGGACCCGGACCGTCCGTTGCTGTTCGCCGACGACCTGGCCGCGCTGCGCGGGGACGGCGTCTTCGAGACGCTGCTGGTGCGCGCGGGTCGCGCCCGGCTGATCGACGCGCACCTGGACCGGCTGGTCGACGGTGCCGCCGCCCTCGCGCTGCCGGCGCCCGATCGGGCGGGTCTGCGCCGGGCCGTCGAGGTGGCCGCGGGGGCGTGGGCCGCGCGGGAGGGCCGGGCCGAGGGGCTGTTGCGGATCAGTCATTCGCGGGGACGCGAGTCGCGGCCCGCCGCGGGGCCCACCTGCTACGTGACGGTGGGGCCGGTGGCCGACCGGGTCGCCGCCGCGCGGCGCGACGGGATCTCGGTGCTCACCCTCGACCGCGGGTGGGGAACTCGGGCGCAGGAGTCGCCGTGGCTGCTGGCCGGCACCAAGGCGTTGGCGTACGCGAGCAACATGGCGGCCCTGCGGTACGCGGCCGACCGCGGCGCCGACGACGCCGTCTTCACCGGGCCCGGCGGCCGCGTGTGGGAGGGGCCGCGCTCGACCGTGGTGCTCGAGGTCGGCGGTGAGCTCCGGACGCCGCCCCGGTCGGGACCGATCCTGCCGGGCACCACGCAGGCGGCGCTGTTCGAGTTGGCGCGCACCCGGGGGATCGTCGCCCGGGAGGTCGAGATGACCGTCGACGATCTGCACGGCGCCGCGGGAGTCTGGCTGCTGTCGTCGATCACGCTGGCCGCGCGCGTGCACACCCTGGACGGGCGGACGCTGCCCGCTTCCGCGCCGGACGGACTGCCCGTCGCCGAATTGGTCGACGCCGCCGTTTCCGCGGATTAGTCATCGATTGCCCAAAACTCCTGCGCAGCATGGGTTCCGAGGTGATGATGTGAGGACCTGTGAATCGCCCCACAAGCCTGGGACCTAGGTCCCGTTGCTGTTGGACCGCACGCTCAGGTGGTCGTAACCTGGCCTCGATGTACTACCGCAGGTAGTACGACGGACGGCAGTCCCGTCCGCAGACGTTGAAGGGAGAGCCGCGCGTGGACGTGGTCGACATATCACGGTGGCAGTTCGGTATCACCACCGTGTACCACTTCATCCTGGTGCCGCTGACCATCGGTCTCGCGCCGATGATCGCCATCATGCAGACGGTCTGGCTCAAGACCGGCAACGAGGCGTGGCTGCGCGCGACGAAGTTCTTCGGGAAGCTGTTCCTGATCAACTTCGCCCTCGGTGTCGCGACCGGCATCGTGCAGGAATTCCAGTTCGGCATGAACTGGAGCCAGTACAGCCGCTTCGTCGCGGACGTCTTCGGCGCCCCGCTGGCACTGGAGGGTCTGGTCGCGTTCTTCCTCGAATCGACCTTCCTGGGCCTGTGGTTCTTCGGCTGGGGTCGTCTGAGCAAGGGTGTGCACCTGGCCTGCATCTGGCTGGTCGCCATCGGCGTGACCGCCTCGGGCTACTTCATCATCGCCGCCAACTCGTTCATGCAGCATCCGGTGGGCGTGGAGTGGAATGAGCAGCTCCAGCGTCCGCAGATGAACGATTTCTGGGCGGTGATGACCAACAACACGACGCTGCTGGCCTTCCCGCACGTCATCGTCGGTGCGTGGCTCACCGCCGCTACCGTGGTCGCGATCATCTGCCTGTACTGGATGGCCCGCAACACCGTCCGCGCCAAGAAGCTCACCGCAGGCACCGCGCCGGTGACCACCGCGCCGAGCCAGTTGGGCGCCACCGGCGAGGAACTGCTCGAGGAGAACCGGACCATGTGGCGTCCGGTGGCTCTGTTCGCCCTGTGGTTGACGATCGCCTCCGGTATCGGACTGTTCCTCACCGGCGACGCGCAGGCGCAGCTGATGTTCAAGCAGCAGCCGATGAAGATGGCCGCGGCCGAGTCGCTGTGCCAGACCGAGGAGGGCGCCGGCTTCTCGGTGCTCAGTATCGGCACGCAGAACAACTGCGACCACATCAACCACGTCATCGTGATCCCGAACATGCTCTCGTTCCTGGCCGATCACACCTTCGACAGCACCGTTCAGGGTGTGGAGGACCTGCAGAAGCAGTACACCGAGGCCTTCCAGAAGGCCCGTGACGAAGGCAAGCTGCCGCGGTCGGTGACCGAGAACAGCAACTTCCCCGAGGGACAGAACTTCGCACCCAACCTGTTCATCACCTACTGGAGCTTCCGCGCCATGATCACCTGGGCGCTGGGCTCGGTGGTGGTCGCGTTCGGCGGCCTGTGGCTGCTGCGGCGCAAGCGCTTCGAGGTGCCGCAGAAGTTCGGTCGTCTCGCCCTGTGGATGCTCCCGACGCCGTTCCTGGCGAACGCCTCGGGCTGGATCTTCACGGAGATGGGTCGTCAGCCGTGGGTCGTCGTGCCGAACTGGGCCAACCCGGAGGACGCCGATCCGTTCAAGGTGATGATGACCGTCCAAGACGGTGTGTCGTTCAACTCGCCGGGTATGGTGCTGAGCTCGCTCATCATCTTCACGCTGCTCTACGGCGCGCTGGGTGTGGTCTGGTTCTACCTCCAACGCCGATACGTGCTGGAAGGGCCGACGGCACCCGTCGACCCGGACGCCCCGACCGAGGACGAAGAGAGCGAAGACAAGCTCTCCTTCGTGTACTAAGGAGAAGTCCGAATGAGTTTGGAAGCATTCTGGTTCTGCGTCATCGCGGTTCTGTTCGTCGGCTACTTCGTCCTTGAAGGATTCGACTTCGGCGTGGGCATGCTGATGCCCTTCCTGGGTCGGCACTCCACCGGCGACCTCACGCCCGAGCAGGCTCGCGCCGAGGGCGACAAGCGTCGCCGTCTGATCATCAACACCATCGGGCCGGTGTGGGACGGCAACGAGGTGTGGCTGCTCACCGCAGGCGGCGCGCTGTTCGCCGCGTTCGGCGGCTGGTACGCCACCATGTTCTCGGGCTTCTACATCCCGCTGTTCCTGATCCTGCTGGCGCTGATCGTCCGCGTGTGCGCCATCGAGTGGCGTCCCAAGATCAACGACGTGAAGTGGCGTCGCTGGTGCGACGTCGGCATCGGGATCGGCTCGTGGGTGCCCGCACTGCTGTGGGGTGTGGCCTTCGCCAACCTGCTGCGCGGTGTGCCGGTGGAGTTCCGCGACCCCAACCACGTGTACACCGGCGGGTTCTGGAACCTGCTCAACCCGTACTCGCTGGTCGGCGGTCTGACCACCCTGTCCATCTTCCTGACGCACGGCGCCATCTTCATCGCGCTCAAGACCAAGGGACAGATGCGCGAGGACGCGACCAAGATGGCCGCCGCGTTGGCGATCGCCACGCTGGTCATCGGCGGCACCTTCCTGGTGTGGACGCAGCTGTCCTACGGCAAGGACTGGACCTGGGCGCTGGTCGTCGTCGCCGCGCTGGGCGTGTTGGTGGCCGTGATCGCGACGCAACTGCGCCGCGAGGGCATCGCGTTCCTGGGTACCGCGATCGGTATCGCGGGCACGGTGGCGCTGCTGTTCAGCTGCCTGTTCCCGAACGTGATGATCTCCACGCTGGGCGGGGAGAACACGCTGACCATCTACAACACGTCGTCGAGCCACTACACCCTGGTCGTGATGACCTGGGCGGCTGCCTTCATGACGCCGGTTGTGATCGCATATCAGGCATGGAGCTACTGGGTCTTCCGCAAGCGGATGTCCATCGACGACGTTCCCGACAAGGCGGCAGGTCTGCCGTTGTCGACGGACGTCGTGGCGGCCGAGCACAAGTGAGGGCGCGGCGTGGCTGACACTGCAGCGGCGCCCGACCAGACCGATCCAGCGGGGGCCCGACGGCCCCCGCTGGATCCGCGTCTGCTCAAATACTCGCCGTCGGCGCGGTGGTACGTGATCGTCACCGCCGTCTTCCAGGCGGCGACGGTGGTCGCCATGCTGGTGGCCGCGGTGGCCCTGGCCGGGCTGCTGGCCGAACTCATTACCGATCCGAGCAAGCGGACGTTCGCGGCGCAGGCCACCCACCTGTGGGTGCTGGCGGCGGCGCTCGCCGTGCGGGTCGCGCTCGACTACGTCGCCGGACGCTACGCGCACCGTGCCGCACTGGGCGCGATCGCTGAACTGCGCGCGCAGGCGCTGGACCGGCTCACCGACCCGGTGCACACCTCCCCGCGCACCCTGCTGACCGTGCGCGAGCGCGCGGTGACCGTCGCGCTGCGCGGCCTGGACAGCCTGGTCGACTACTTCGCCGGTTACCTGCCCGCGCTGCTCGCGACGATCATCATCACTCCGGTGATCGTGGTGGTGATCGCCTGGGTCGACTTCACCTCCGCCGTGATCATCTTCATCACCATCCCGCTGATCCCGGTGTTCATGGTGCTGATCGGGCTGCTGACCCGCGACCGCACCGAACGCAAGCTCGAGTCGATGAGCGCGCTCACCAGCCAGCTGATGGATCTGCTGACCGGGCTGCCCACCCTGCGGGCGCTCGGGCGGGCGCAGTCGCCGGCGGAGCGGGTGGACCGACTCGGTCAGAACTTGCGCAAGACCACCATGGGCTCGCTGCGCGTGGCCTTCCTGTCCGGCACCGCGCTGGAACTGATCGCCACGCTCAGCGTCGCCCTGGTCGCGGTGAGCATCGGTCTGCGCCTGGTCTTCGGCGACATGAGCCTGTACGCGGGCGTGCTGGCGCTGATCCTGGCGCCGGAGGCCTACCTGCCGCTGCGCCGCGTGGGCGCGCAGTTCCACAACTCCGAAGACGGCATGACCGCCTCCCGGGAGATCCTCGCCTTCATCGAGGCGCCCGACGACGACGCCGCGCAGCGTCGCGACGGACGGTCCGGTGCCGTCGTCGACCTCGCCGGTGCGGCCATCGAGATCGACGGCGTCGGCGTGCACGACCGCGACGGCTGGGCCCCGCGGGCGCTCACCGCGCGGGTGCAGCCGGGCGCGGTGAACGTCCTCACCGGACCCAACGGCAGCGGCAAGTCGTCCGTGCTCGCCGTGGTGCTCGGTCTGCTGCGGCCGGATGCCGGCGCGGTCACGGTGGCCGGGGTGCCGCTGGACGAGGTGGACCTGGACGCCTACCGCGCGCAGATCGCCTGGCTGCCGCAGCAGCCGGTGGTGGTGCCCGGCACGGTGCGCGACAACCTCGCCCTGTTCGGCGCCGCGGACGACGAGAACCTGGCCGCGGCCTGCCGCGCCAGCGGCTTCGACGCAGTGCTGGCGGAGCTGCCGGACGGCTACGACACCCTGCTCGGCGCCGGCGGCGCAGGCCTCTCGGCGGGCCAGCGACAGCGGCTGGCCCTGGCCCGCGTGCTGGCGGCGCCCGCGCCGCTGCTGCTGCTCGACGAGCCCACCGCGCACCTGGACGCCGACAGCGAGGACGCCGTGTTGGCGGCCATCGCGCAGCGGGCGCGCGACGGCGCGACCGTCGTGATGGTGGCCCACCACGCCGTCGCCCTGGGCGCGGCCGATCAGATCGTGGAACTGGAAGGAGTCAGCGGTGTCGCGTGATCCGCTGCTGCGGGCACTCCGCTTCGTGGGCCTGGGGGCCCGACCGGTCGCGGTCTCGGTGTTCTTCGGCGTCGCCGGTGCGCTCGCCGCGCTCGGGCTGGCAGCGCTGTCGGCCTGGCTGATCACCCGCGCCTGGCAGATGCCGCCGGTGCTGTACTTGTCGGTCGCGGTGACCGGCGTGCGTGCGCTGGGTATCTCCCGCGCCCTGTTCCGCTACCTGGAGCGGCTCGCCACCCACGACACCGCGCTCGGCGCGATGGCCTCGGCGCGCACCACGATCTACCGCGCGCTGGCCGGCGGCGCCCCCGCTTACTCGGTGAGCATGCGGCAGTCGCAGCTGCTGGCCCGCACCGCCGACGACGTCGACGACATCGGCAACGCCGTGATCCGCGGCCTCATCCCGATGGCCGTCGGTGCCGTGACGTCGGTGGCCGCGGTCGCCATCATGGCGATGGTCTCGCCGCTGGCCGCCCTGATCCTGGCGATCGCGTTGATCGTCAGCGGCGTGGTGGCGCCGTGGCTCGCCGCCCGCGGCTCGGCGCTGGTCCTGCATCGCAGCGCCCGCGCCCGCGAGGACGTGGCCGCCGAGTCCACGACCCTGCTGTGGCACGGACCGGAGCTCGCCGTCGCCGGCCGACGACAGGCCGTGCTCGACGACCTGCGCGCGGCCGACCGGCGCGCGGCGAAGGCGACCGACTCCGGCGCGGCCTGGCAGGTGGCCGGTACCTCGGCCACGCCGCTGGCACTGGGCGTGAGCGTGGTGGCGGCCGCGCTGATCGCCGTCGACCTCGCCACCGGGCTGAGCGGTTCGCTGATGAACGTCTCGTCGGAGGACACCGCGTTCACCCCCATGCTGTTCGGCATCCTGGTGCTGCTGCCGCTGTCCTCGTTCGAGATGACCGGCCCGCTCACCGAGGCCGCCGTCGCGTGGCAGCGCGGACGACAGGCCGCGGCCCGGGTGATGGGTCTGATCGACGGCGCCGCGACCGCCGGGGCCGAGGAGACCGTCGACCCGGTGATCGATTCGGCGCCGGCGGCGCTGCACGTCCGGGACCTGCAGTGGGGTTGGGACCGCCCGCTCGGCCCGGACGACGGCCTGCGCCTGGACCTGCAGCCGGGCGAGCGCCTCGTGGTGGTGGGCCCGAGCGGCATCGGCAAGTCGTCGCTGTTGCTGACGGTGGCCGGACTGCTGGAGCCGCTCGGCGGCACCGTGGCGGCCGACCATCCCGGCGGTGCACCGGTCGGCCTGCGCGAGAGCACCTGCTACTTCGCCGAGGAGGCGCACCTGTTCTCCACCTCGGTGCGGGAGAACCTGCTGGTGGCCCGCGGCGATGCGACCGACGCGCAGGTGCGCGCCGCGCTGGAGGACGTCGGGCTGTGGGCGTGGGTCGAGGGTCTGCCCGAGGGCCTCGACACCGATCTCACCGGCGGCGGTTCGGCCCTGTCCGGCGGTCAGCGTCGTCGACTGCTGGTGGCGCGCGCGCTGCTGCATCCGGCGCCGATCGTGCTGCTCGACGAGCCCGCCGAGCACCTCGACATCGAGGACGCCCGGGTGATGGTGGAACGGATCTGCTCCACCGGCGACGACGCCCTCTTCGGCCCGGAGCGGGTGGTGGTGATGGTGACCCACCAGCACGCCGTCGCCGCCGGAGCGGCCGGCGCACGCCTGCTCAGCCTCACCGCGGCGGCCGCCGAGTAGCCCGTCGCCCGGGGGGGGGCGGGGCGGATTACCGCGGCGTGTCCGCGGGTTGCGCGCCGATCACCGGGTGCGCACGCCGCGGAGCCGCCGCGCTGTGCGATCGCGGCAGGGTTCAGCATGGGTGCAGTCGACTCAGGAGGTTCCCCGTGCCCATCACCGATCGCCAGATCACCCTGCGTTTCCTGGCCGCCCCCACCGACGTCGCCACCCTCGGCGGCGGCGTCCGGGGCGGCCGCATCCTGGAGTGGGTCGACAAGGCCGCCTACGCGTGTGCGGCGGCCTGGTCGGGCGGCTACAGCGTGACGGCGTACGTCGGCAACATCAGCTTCGGGCGGGACATCTCCTCGGGCGACCTGGTGGAGGTCACCGCGACGCTGATCTACACCGGCACCAGTTCCATGCACATCGAGTGCACCGTGTCCTCGGCCGATCCGCGGGTGGGTACCTTCGCGCCGGCCAGTTCCTGTCTGCTGGTGTTCGTGGCCGTCGACGCCGACGGCGCGCCCACCCCGGTACGACAGTGGGCACCCATGCGGGCCGCCGACGTGGCCCGCAGCGAGTACGCGCAGCAGCGGTCGCAGGTGCGCTCGGCGATCGCCGCGGCGATGGAGCAGGCCGACTACGCGGCGCCGACGGCGGCGCTGGAGACCGGCACCCGGTTCCTGGCCGCGCCCACGGACGTGAACTGGGGCGGGAAGGCGCACGGCGGCCGGGTGATGAATTGGATCGACGACGCCGCCTACCTGTGCGGGGTGCGCTGGTGCGCGGGGGAGGTGGCCACCGCGTACATGGGCGGGGTGCGCTTCTACCGGCCCATTCAGATCGGCCAAGTGGTGGAGTTGTCGGCGCGGCTGATCCACACCGGCCTGCAGACCCTGCACATCGCCGTCGACGTCCGCGCGTTCTGGCCGCGGGAGGGCGCCCAGGCCGCGCGCCTGGCCGCGCACAGCCTCACCGTGCTGGCCGCGCTGGACGAGAACGGGGATGCGACGACGGTGCGTCCGTGGGTGCCGCAGCTGCCCGGCGATGTGGCGCTAGATCGGCATGCGCGCGAGTTGATCGCCATCCGCGGTCGACGCGCCCCGGCGCAGACCCACCGCATGGTGACCATCTGACGCAACACGGGGCGCTAGCGCAGAACGAACCCGGCGCAGGACGAGCAGAGAAAGAGAAGGGGCGGCTCAGCCGATGACGCGGCTGAGCTTCGCCGACAGGCGGGGGGTCAGTTCACCCTCGCCGTCGAGGCGTTCCTCGACATAGGCCAGATCGCCGTCGGGCACCAGGCCGTACAGGCGCTTCGCGGCGCCGGTGTGCTGGCCGGTCTCGGTGCGGATGGTGACGTCGGTGGTCAGATTCCACGACGTCTGGTTGAGCGGCCGGCCGTAGTACAGCTCGATGGAGCCCTCGGCGTGCGTCAGCATCAGTTCGATGGTGTCGTCTTCGCCGATGCGCCAGAAGCCGGTCTCGCGCAGATCCGGACGGACGTAGGCGCCGTCTTCATCGATCACCCAGGACCGCGACTGCCAGCACAGGTAGTTGCCGCCGTCGTGGCTGACGATGATCTGCTGCCCGAAGCGGTAGTCGTCGTGGGTCAGCGGGTGATGGCCCTCGCCCTCGCCCTCCCAGACGCCCACCATCGGCAGCAGGGCCAGCAGGCCCGGGTGCAGGTCGGGACCGAGGCGCAGGTTCGCCGTGTCGATCGGCAGCGGAAGGTCGCCGACGGCGGGGACGTTCTTGTCCCCGGTCTCGGCGGCGCGCTGCTCGGCGTCGGCGATGGCCTCGTTACCCGAGCGAGTCATGACTCGTCGTTGACCAGACGGTAGAGGGTGTACAGCGCGAACCAGATGATCAGCACGGAGGCTGCCCACAGAAGAACCTCGAAGAAGATAACCACGCGCTCATGATACCCCGCGCGCGTGGATCAACCGACCCGACCGGGTGCGTTATGGCGCACACCACCCTCGGTGTGCGGGGTCCGGGATGCACCGAATCCCGCCTGCGGAAGGCAGACGGGATCCGGGTCTTCGAGATCCGCTCGAGGAGCGGGAGTCTGTGACGCGAGATTACCGCGCGACGGCGACATCCTGGCTGTGGATGCCCGGCGCGTCGGGGGCGATGGTCACGTCGCCGTTGCCCTGGGCACTGAGCGCGCGGAGCGTCCAGGTGCCGGGGGCGGCGAAGAACCGGAAGTCGCCGGTGGCCGAGGCCACCACTTCGGCGGTGAACTCGCCGGTCGAGTCGAGCAGTCGGACGAAGGCGCCGGACACCGGGGTGCCGCCGCCGTCGACGACCTGTCCGGTCAGGACGGTCTCCTTCTCCACGTCGACGCCGGCCGGGATGTTCTGGCCCTGCTTGGGTGCTGCACACATATCAGTTGGTTCCTTTGCTCAGATCTCGACCGGGACGCCGACGAGGGAGCCGTACTCGACCCAGCTGCCGTCGTAGTTCTTGACGTTCTTCTTGCCCAGCAGTTCCTGCAGGACGAACCAGGTGTGGCTGGAGCGCTCGCCGATACGGCAGTAGGCGATGGTCTCCTTGGCGTCGTCGAAGCCCTTGGCCGCGTAGAGAGCGGTCAGCTCGTCGTCGCTCTTGAAGGTGCCGTCCTCGTTCGCGGTGGTCGACCACGGGATGTTGATGGCGGTGGGGACGTGGCCGCGCTGCTGCGCCTGTTCCTGCGGCAGGTGCGCCGGAGCGGCGATCTTGCCGGAGAACTCGTCCGGGCTGCGGACGTCGACCAGGTTCTTCACGCCGATCGACTCGACGACCTCGTCGCGGAAGGCGCGGATCGAGGAGTCGGCCGGGGCCGCGGTGTAGGTGGTGGCCGGGCGGCTCACGGTCTCGCCGTCGAGCGGGCGGCCGTCGAGCTCCCACTTCTTGCGGCCGCCGTCGAGCAGGCGGACGTCGCGGTGGCCGTAGATCTTGAAGTACCAGTAGGCGTACGCGGCGAACCAGTTGTTGTTGCCGCCGTAGAGCACCACGATGTCGTCGTTGCCGATACCGCGCTCGCCCAGGAGCTTGCCGAAGGCCTCGGCGTCGAGGAAGTCGCGGCGCACCGGATCCTGCAGATCCTGGCGCCAGTCGAGGCGCACGGCGCCCGGAATGTGGTTGAGGTCGTAGATGGAGGTGTCCTCGTCGACCTCGACGAACACGACGTCGGGGTTGGTCAGGTTCTCCTGCGCCCACTCGGCGCTGACCAGCACATCTGAACGTGCCATGTGCACAATCCTTTCGGTATTCCTGCGGTATTCGGGTACGACGAAGTACCCATCGGGTCTAGGGGGAGGAGCGCAGAGAAGGCGGTGTGGATCACGGCTCTCTGTGCATGTTGTCGAAACTACAACAGCTCCGGCCGATCGCCGGTTCGACGATTCAGAAGCCGCGGGGCTCGACGGTCCCGGCGGACCGCTCGCCGGCCAGAATCAGGTCACTTCCGCGGGAGAAAGTGCTGGTCGGCGGCGTGTCCCAGGCGAGGGGCAGAATCGGGAGCGTCGTGGAAAAGAGTTTAAGTACGTGTGAGCCAAACTCCGCCGGAACGTCGGCGGCGAAGTGCTCTTCGGGTCCGGTGTAGAAGTCGGTCGCCTCGATGCGGATCCGGCCGTCGACCAGTTCCACGCGCGCGGAGACGCTCACCTTGACCTTGGGGAAGCGGTATTCGTCGGCCGACGGCGGGTACTTGCCGTCCCGGGCGGGCGAACCGGGCAGCGGCACCGTCCCGCTCACCAGGATGCCGTCGGTGCGCTCGGCCAGGGTGCCGCCGGGACCGCCGCCGCCCACCTCGCCTTCCGGGGCGGGGGTGTTGAGGTAGAGGTCGACGATGTTCATCAGCCGACCCAGGTTCACCGAGTCGATGCGGGTCTCGGCGGTGAGCCGATCGAAGGAGATCGGCGAGGTCGCCGACATCTCCCACACGTCGCCGAGTACCGCGTCGTGCAGGTCGGCGTCGAGGGTCGCCGTGCAGTGACCGCGGTCGGCGCAGCCCTCGATCGGCGCGCCGCCGGCGCTGATGTGCACCAGCGAGTACTCGCCGCCGGCGGCCGACGGGAGGAACGGGAAACCGCTGAACATGACGTTCGGCTCGTAGTCGAGGGTCGGGGAGGCCAGCAGTGCGCGCGCCAGCCGGTGCTCGGCGCGGGAGGCGGCCAGCAGGTCGCCGAGAACGGCGATCACCAGCAGTGCGACGACGGCCACCACGGTCCACGCCGCCGTGCGCCGACCGCGCACGGACCCGGGGATGCGAGACGAGGAAGCCATTGCCGCTATTGTGTCATTGGTAAGAACCAGGTGCTGCGGCCAGCGTCGATCGACAGCCCACAACGAAGACCACCTCGCGATCGGAGTGGTAGTGGACTTGTTATTGCTGACCCCAGAGGCCTCCGCGGAAGCGGTGCTGCCCTCCCTTTCTCTCCTCCCGCACCGCGTGCGCATCCTGCCGGCGGACACGTCGTCGCTGGTCGACGTCGACGACGCCGAAGTGGTGCTGGTCGATGCCCGGCGCGATCTGGCGGCGGCCCGCGGCCTGTGTCGACTGCTGCACGGCGGTCGCGCACTGCTGGGCGCGGTCGTCACCGAAGGCGGACTGGTCGCGGTGACCGCGGAGTGGGGGATCGACGACTTCCTGCTGCCGGAGACCGGTCCGGCCGAACTCGACGCGCGACTGCGGCTGCTGGCCGCACGGGGCGGCGGCGGCGACGAGCAGACCAATCTGGTGACCCTCGGTGAACTGGTGATCGACGAGGCCACCTACACCGCCCGGCTGCGCGGGCGGCCCATCGACCTGACCTACAAGGAGTTCGAGCTCCTCAAGTATCTGGCGCAGAACGCGGGGCGGGTGTTCACCCGGGCGCAGCTGCTGCACGAGGTGTGGGGCTACGACTTCTTCGGTGGCACCCGAACCGTCGACGTGCACGTCCGACGGTTGCGCGCGAAGCTCGGCAGCGACCACGAGGCGCTCATCGGCACCGTTCGCAACGTCGGCTACAAGGCGGTGCGGCCGGCCCGCAGCCGCGACGGCGACCCGGACTCGGGCGACGTCGACGACGTGGGGTGACCTGCCGGAGAGGCGTCCGCGGGTTACGGTGAAACGATGACCGACCACGCCGCACCTCGCCTCCTGCACGGCGCGCTGAGCGCCGCCGACCGCTCGGCCGTCGACGACCTGCTACGCCGGGCCGCCGCCCACGACGGGGTGGAGCCGCTCTCCGAACAGTTCCGGCTGGCGCTCGACGCCGCCGACGCCCTCCACATGCGCTCCGAACACGGCTACGCCGGCATCGTGCTGCCGCCCGCGGGCGGGGGCGCGGTGGAGGCCGTGGTGGATCCGGAGTTCCGGGGCAACGGCGAGGGCGCGCTGCTGGTGGCGGCGGCCCTCGGAGAGGCCCGCCACGCGGCAGGCGGCGTCGCCCCGCAGATGTGGGCGCACGGGGACCTGCCGGCTGCCTCCGGGCTGGCTCGCAACCTGGGCTTGGAGCGGGTGCGCGAACTGCTGCAGCTGCGCCGCGGTCTGCCGCCCGCTGATGCGTCGGCGGTGCCGCTGCCGCCGGTACCCGAGCGCGACGACGTCGCGGTGCGTACCTACGCCGGACCCGCCGACGACGCCGAACTGCTGCGCGTGAACAACGCCGCCTTCAGCTGGCATCCGGAGCAGGGCGGCTGGGGGCAGCAGCAGATCGACGATCGGACGTCGGCGGACTGGTTCGATCCGGCCGGGCTGTTCCTGGCCTTCGACGTCGCCGACCCGAGCCGCCTGCTGGGCTTCCACTGGACCAAGATCGCCGACCCGGCCACCGGCCTGGGCGAGGTCTACGTGGTGGGCGTCGACCCTGATCAGCAGGGCCGCGGGCTCGGCTCGCTGCTCACCCTGGTGGGCCTGCATCACCTGGCTCACCAGGGCATGAGCGAGGTGGAACTGTACGTCGAGGGCGACAACGTCGCCGCGCTCGCCACCTACCGTGGACTCGGCTTCCGCTCGCACGCGATCGACGTCGCCTACCGCTGAGGTCTGCTTAGCAGGTTCGCCTGCCCGGTGTCAGCTGTTTGGATGCGCTTCACCTTCGCGACGGCTCGATCTCACCGAGCGTCGATAGCTTCGCCTTGTTGACGAAGCAATCGAAAGGTCTGCCCTCGCATGTCTGCGATTTTTAAGCCCGCCGCTCGTACCACCGCCGTCGTGTCCGCGGCCCTGGCCGCCGGCCTCGTGCTGACCGCCTGTGGCGGTGGCTCCGACTCCACCACCATCACCGGGGAAGGTTCCACCGCGCAGCAGAAGGCGATGACGCACTTCGCCGACGTCCTCACCGACGAAGGCGGGTCCATCCTCGACTACACCGGCTCCGGCTCCGGCGCCGGTGTGAAGAAGTTCCTCGCCGGCGACGTCGACTTCGCCGGTACCGACTCGCCGCTGAAGGGCGACGAGATCGCCCAGGCCAAGGAGCGCTGCGGCGGCAACGACGCCTGGCACCTGCCGATGGTCGTCGGCCCGGTCGCGATCGCCTACAACCTGCCCGGCGTGGACAAGCTGAACCTCAACGCCGCCGTGCTGGCGCAGATCTTCGACTCCAAGATCGCCAAGTGGAACGACCCGAAGGTCGCCGCCCTCAACCCGGGCATCGCGCTGCCGGACCTGGCGATCGTGCCGGTGCACCGCTCGGACAGCTCGGGCACCACCGACAACTTCACCCGCTACCTGCAAGACGCGGCGCCGCAGGACTGGCCGTACGAGCACTCCAAGGAGTGGGCGGGCAAGGGCGGCTCGGGCGCGGCCAAGTCGACCGGCGTCGGTGACACCGTGAAGAAGACCGCGGGCAGCGTCACCTACGTCGAGTGGGGCTTCGCCACCGAGAACGACCTGGGGGTGGCGGCCATCGACTTCGGCGCCGGACCCACCGAGCTCACCGCGCGTTCGGCGGCCAGCGCCCTCGACGGCGTCACCTTCGCCGAGCCGGGCAGCAAGAACCTCGTGGTGAACACCGACGCCCTGTACTCGATGTCCAAGGAAGGCGCCTACCCGCTGCTGCTCACCCCGTACTCGGTGGTGTGCTCGGCCGGCTACGACAACGCCGACCTCGGACCCGCGATGAAGGCGGCCTTCACCACCATCCTCGAGAAGGGTCAGACCGGCCTCGAGGAACTGGGCTTCGTGCCGCTGCCGCAGGCCTACTCGGCCACCCTGCGCGGCACGATCGACGCGCTGTGACCGCCCCGGAGACCACCGTGAACCCGCCGGTCACCACCGCATCGATCGGCGGGCGGCCCGAGCCGTCGGCGCCGACGCCTCCGTCGAACGGATCGTCGGGCGCGTTGACCGCGGTCTCGCGGTTCGGCGATCGGATCATGGCGACGCTGGCCACCGGTGCCGGACTGCTCGTGTCGGCCGCCATCGGCCTGATCGCGCTGTTCCTGCTTCTGCAGGCCGTGCCCGCACTGTCGAAGAACACCGAGAACTTCTTCACCTACACCGGGCCGTGGGTGGTCTCCGGTAGCGACCTGAAGTTCGGCATCGCGCCGCAGTTCTACGCCACCGTGCTGGTCTCGGTGATCGCGCTGGCGATCGCCATGCCGGTGGCGTTGGGCATCGCGCTGTTCGTCACCGAGTACGCCCCGCGGCGGATCGCCGGACCGGTCGCGTACATCGTCGACCTGCTCGCCGCCGTGCCGTCGATCGTGTACGGCCTGTGGGGCATCCTGGTGCTCGGGCCGGCGATGGTCGGCCCCAACCAGTGGTTGGTCGACAACCTCGGCTTTCTGCCGTTCTTCGCCGAACCGTCGAACGCGGCCAATATGTCCACCGGCGGCACTCTGCTCACCGCGGGCATCGTGCTGGCCGTGATGATCCTGCCGGTGATCACCGCGGTGACCCGCGAGGTCTTCGTGCAGACCCCGCGCGCACACCGCGAGGCGGCGCTGGCCCTCGGCGCCACCAAGTGGGAAGTGGTGCGGACCGCGGTGCTGCCCTTCGGTTTCTCCGGCTACCTCTCGGGCTCCATGCTGGGCCTGGGGCGTGCGCTCGGCGAGACGATGGCCCTGATGCTCATCATCTCGACGGTCGGGCCGATCAACTTCAACCTGCTCGAGAGCGGGCAGACCTTCGCCACGACGATCGCCAACAACGCCGCCGAGTTTGATTCGCCGGTGAAGACCGGCGCCTTCATCTCGGCGGGTCTGGTGCTCTTCGTGCTGACCTTCATCGTGAACGCCGCCGCGCGCAGCGTCATCACCCGGAAGTCCTGACATGAACAGTGAATCCACGGGCTCGGTACTCGACCGCCCCGCGCCGCCGACCGACCTCCGCCTCACCCGCACCTCCAAGCGGCGCAGCGCGACCGACAGTGTGGCCCGGGTCGCGGTCACGCTGTCGGTGGTGCTGGCGCTGCTGCCGCTCGGGTGGCTGGTGTACACCCTCGTCTCCCGCGGCATCGGCCCGATCCTCGACCCGGACTGGTGGCTGCGGTCCGAGCGCTACGGCGGTGCGGCCAATGCCATCGTCGGCACCCTGATGCAGACGGCGCTGGCCGCGGTCATCGCCATCCCGCTCGGCATCCTCGTCGCCATCTACCTGGTGGAGTACGCCGACGCGGGCGGCCGACTGGTGAAGGTCACCACCTTCATGGTCGACGTCCTGGCCGGCGTGCCGTCGATCGTGGCGGCCCTCTTCGTCTACGCGGTCTGGCGCACCACGCTGGATCTGCCGCGGTCGGGCTTCGTCGTCGCCCTCGCCCTGGTCCTGCTGATGATTCCGCTGGTGGTGCGGGCCACCGAGGAGATGCTCAAGATCGTCCCGCGCGAACTGCGGGAAGCGTCGTACGCGCTCGGCGTGCCCAAGTGGAAGACCATCCTGCGGGTGGTCCTGCCGACCGCGATGAGCGGCATCATCACCGGCATCATGCTGGCGGTGGCCCGCGTGATGGGCGAATCGGCACCCGTCCTGATCCTGGTCGGTGCCACCCGCGCGATGAATGTCAATCCGTTCGACGGTAACCAGCAGTCGCTGCCCCTGCAGATGCTGCAGGAGTACAACAGCGGGCCGAGCGGCTACGAAACCGTCTGGGGCTCCGCACTCACCCTCGTCATCGCGGTCGCGATCGTCTACGTGGCGGCCCGTCTGCTGGCCGCCTTCACCGGCCCGCGCACAGAAAGAAGCTGATCATGGCCAAGAGCCTCACCCTGGAAGACCTGAACATCTACTACGGCGACTTCCACGCCGTCAAAGACGTCTCGCTGAAGATCGCGCCCAAGTCGGTGACCGCCTTCATCGGGCCGTCCGGCTGCGGCAAGTCTACGGTGCTGCGCACCCTCAACCGCATGCACGAGGTGACCCCGCGGGCCTACGCCACCGGTTCGGTCATGCTCGACGACCTGGACCTGTACGGCAAGGACGTCGACCCGGTGGGCGTACGCACCACGGTCGGCATGGTCTTTCAGCGTGCCAACCCGTTCCCGACCATGTCGATCCGCGACAACGTGGTGGCCGGTCTCAAGCTGGCCGGCGTGCGCGACCGCAAGCGCCTGGACGAGGTGGCCGAGCAGAGCCTGCGCGGCGCCAATCTGTGGAACGAGGTGAAGGACCGCCTCAACAAGCCCGGCGGCGCGCTGTCCGGCGGCCAGCAGCAGCGGCTGTGCATCGCCCGGGCCATCGCGGTGTCCCCGCAGGTGCTGCTCATGGACGAGCCCTGCTCGGCGCTGGACCCCATCTCCACGCTGGCGATCGAGGACCTCATCGCCGAGCTGAAGAAGGACTACACGATCGTCATCGTGACCCACAACATGCAGCAGGCCGCCCGCGTCAGCGACCAGACGGCCTTCTTCAACCTGGAGGACGTCGGACAGCCCGGTCAGCTGGTGGAGGTCGGCGCCACCGTCGACATCTTCTCCAACCCGCAGCGCAAGGAGACCGAGGACTACATCTCCGGCCGCTTCGGCTGAACCCCCGAGATAAGCGAAAGACCCCGGCGTGCGCGCCGGGGTCTTTCCTATTGGTGTCTGTGGTGGGGTAGCAGCCGGTCAGCTGGCTTCCTTGAGCTGCTCCGGGGTCTTGCCGGTGGCCTGGAACACGACGCGGCGGGCGATGGAGACGGCGTGGTCGGCGAAGCGCTCGTAGTAGCGGCCGAGCAGCGTCACATCGACCGCGGAGGTGACGCCGTGCTGCCAGTCGCGGTCCATCATCACGGTGAACAGGTGACGGTGCAGGTCGTCCATCGCGTCGTCGTCCTCCAGGAGCGTCAACGCGTCTTCGGGGTTCTGACTCTGCAGCACGTGGTGGGCGCTGTGCGCCAGTTCGACGGCCAGCCGACCCATCTCCACGAAGTAGCCGGCCACCTCCTCGGGCAGCACCCGGGCCGGGTGGCGGCGGCGGGCGACCTTCGCCACGTGCAGGGCCAGCGCGCCCATCCGGTCGATCTCGGCGACGAGCTGGAAGCCGCCGACGATGTTGCGCAGGTCGCCGGCCACCGGCGCCTGCAGGGCGAGGAGTTCGAAGGCCATCTCCTCGGCCTCGGCCGAACGCGCGGCGAAACCGTCGTGGTCGCTGATCACCTGTTCGGCTCGTTCGAGGTCGGCGTCGAGCAGCGCTTGCGTCGCGCTCTCCATCTCGCGGCCGACAGTGTCACACATCTCGCCGAGCAGCGCGTTGAGCGCGACCATCTGCTCCTGATAGGCATCCCGCATGCGGCCAATGGTACGTCTGCGGCTCGGAGGGTCGCGGACGTGCGGGTGAAGGCGGCGTGAACAGTCGCTGACGCCTGACCGGTCAGCTGCAGGTGGTGTCGCCGGCGTTGGTCACCGAGAGGTCGTTCGGCAGCTCGGACACCGAGTCGGACTTCGGGAGCTGCGCGGCCGAGATGGTGCTGCCCGGGGTGGGGGCTTCGGTCATCGTGGTGGTGCCGCCGAAGTCCTCGCCCAGGATGATCTCGACGCCCACCTTCACGGTGGCGT
This sequence comes from Gordonia alkaliphila, assembly GCF_039542465.1. Lineage (NCBI taxonomy): Bacteria > Bacillati > Actinomycetota > Actinomycetes > Mycobacteriales > Gordoniaceae > Gordonia > Gordonia alkaliphila. The sequence goes on from NZ_BAABIE010000001.1 coordinate 227,258, forward strand.
CCTCCTGGATCCGGGCACCCGGGAACATCTGGGCGATGGTGACCGCCGAGTCGCGCTCACCGGCGCCGTAGCGCACCACGGTGTCGGAGCGGTTGCTCGACGCGTCGGCGACGCCCGGAACGTTGAATCCCTGGGCGATCAGTAGATTCATCACCGCGGTGGCCACGCCGGTCTGGCCGGAGCCGTTGAGCACGCGGACCGAGACGTTGCCCGGGTACTGCGCGGTGGCCTCGGCCGGGCTGCTGGTGCTCGGCGCCTTGGTCGGGGCGGGCTTCGGGGCGGCCGACGACGACGTGGACTTCGACTCCTTTTTCTCGCCCGGGAGGGGCTTGTCGTTGATGATCGCGTTGAAGATCGCGTCGATGTCCTCGGTCCGCGGAATCTCGTTGTTCTCGCCGTCGACGCTGGTACCCGACGTCGGGATGGTGAGGAAGGTGACCCGGCCGGCTTCGACGCCCTGCATCGAGTCGGCGAGCTGAATCAGCGAGTCGGTGTCGACGCCGTCGACCGTGGAGTACTCGATGAACGTCTTGACGATCTTGTTCAGCTTGCTGGGGTTCGAGAGCACGTCCGAGGACAGCGTGGATCGCAGCAGGGACGACAGGAACAGCTGCTGGCGCTTGATGCGGCCGTAGTCGCCGTTGCCCTCGGCCGAGATGTTGCGGGCGCGCACGTAGTTGAGGGCGCGCCGGCCCGTGAGCTTCTTGGTGCCGGCCTTGCGGAGGATGTAGCCGAGCTCGTAGTCGTACAGGGGGACGGTGGAGCACACGTTGACCCCGCCGATCACGTTGACGACCTTCTCGAAGCCCTCGAAGTCCATCGCGATGAAGTGGTTGATGTGCAGGCCGCTCATCTGAGTGAGCGTCTTGACCATGCACGACGGTCCGCCGTCGGCGTACACGCTGTTGAGCTTCACGTTGGTCGCCGGATAGAGGTCGCCGGCGTACTCGCCGGTCGCCGGATTCCACGACTGGCATTCGGGGCGATCCACCTGCAGGTCGCGCGGCCACGACACGGCGACCACCCGACTGCGGTCGGCGGGGATGTTCACCAGCAGGATGGTGTCGGCGCGACTGCCCTCGATGGAGGTCTCGTCACCGCCGCCGATCTTGGCGTTCTTGCCGGAACGCGAGTCGGTGCCGACGATCAGGTAGGTCTCGTCGCCGTACTGCGCATCCTTGTCCCGGATGTTCGGGTCGTTGCCGTCGACGGCGGCGACGTTGTTCCAGCTGCCGTTCCACCCGCGCTTGAGGTTCCACATGTAGCCGGTGCCGACCAGGGTCAGGACACAGACGAGGGCCACCAGCACGCGGCCGCTCTGCTGGGCGAGCCGGCGTCCGCTGACCGGTGCCTTCGCGGCGGTGGAGGACTTGCGGCGACGCGACCGGAGGCGCGTGACGACGTCGGTGAGGTCGGGGGTCGGCTCCAACGGGCGGCTGCGGCGCTTGCGCGCACGGGGCGCGGAGGCCTCGGCGTCGTCGTCGGCGGGCTCGGCGTCGGCGGGGCCGGACGCATGCTCGGGACCGCTCGGGGTCTCGGGGTTTCTCGGGGTCTCGGGTCCGCTCGGAGGAGCGGGCGGAGTCGGCGTCGCCGGGCTGCGAGATTCGGCCTGATTGCGAGATTCGGCCTGGGAGCGCTCAGCGGTGGCGGCCTCGGACAGATCCACCGGCGGCTGCGGGCGACGGAACGTCGGCAGCGCCTGGGTCACGGTGTCGTCCCCGGGGATCGGGTCGGCGGGCGACCCGGGGGTCGCCGGAGGGCTCTGCATGCCCATCTCGTCCATCAGTTGACGGACGGTCAGGCGGCCCCGGCCGGGGACCGAGCGTTCCCGGTGCGCCGGTTCGCGCAGGCCGGAGATCTCCGACGAGTCGTCGGCGGTCGGATCGCCGAAGCGGCTCTGGAAATCGTACGACTGCGACGTCCGACTCGCCCGCCGGGAACGCCGCGCAGGCCCCGCGGGGGGCTCCGGCGGCGTGCCGGGTGGTTCGTTCGAAGTCACAGGTGGTCCTTACTGGCTGGTTCAGAGGCTGGGCACATCGTAATGGGCGCAACTGAGAGGAATCTGTAGGCGGGCCGGTCAGCCGCCGGAGTGCATGATCTCCGCGCCTTCGGGAACGATGTCCTCTTCGGGATCGTCGAGCCAGCCCTCGGGCAGGTGCACGCTCGCCGGGGTGCCCTGACGGCCGCGCGGACCGTGCCCGTCGTCGGGGAACGGGGCGTCGGCGTCCAGTCCGTCGATCAGCTTCTGCAGGTCAGCGAGGCTGCTGACCAAGGACAGCTGGGAGCGGACGTCCGAGCCGGCCGGGAACCCGCGCAGGTACCAGGCGATGTGCTTGCGGATCTCGCGCATGCCCTTGTCCTCGCCGTGGTGCGCGCTGAGCAGCTCGCCGTGGCGGTACATGATCTGGCCCACTTCGCCCAGATTCGGGGCCGCGGGGGCCGGTTCGCCGCGCAGTCGTGCGGACAGTTCGGCGAACAGCCACGGGCGACCGAGGCAGCCGCGGCCGATCACGACGCCGTCGCATCCGGTCTGCGCCATCATGCGCACCGCATCCTCGGGTTCGAAGATGTCGCCGTTGCCGAGCACCGGAATCGAGGTGACGTGCTCCTTGAGGCGCGCGATCTGATCCCAGTGGGCCGTGCCGGAATAGCGCTGCGCGGCGGTACGCGCATGCAGGGCGACGGCGGCCGCGCCCTCCTCCCCGGCGATGCGTCCCGCATCGAGGTGGGTGTGGTGGTCGTCGTCGATACCGATGCGGAACTTCACGGTCACCGGGATGTCGGTGCCCTCGGTGGCCTTGACCGCGGCCGCGACGATCCGGCGGAACAGGCGGCGCTTGTACGGGATGGCCGAGCCTCCGCCGCGCTTGGTCACCTTGGGGACCGGGCAGCCGAAGTTCATGTCGATGTGATCGGCCAGGCCTTCGTCGACGATCATCTTCGCGGCGCGGTAGGTGTACTCCGGATCCACCGTGTACAGCTGCATCGAGCGCGGCGATTCGGACGGGTCGAAGGTGGTCATGTGCATGGTGACCGAGTGGCGCTCGTAGAGGGCGCGGGCGGTGACCATCTCGCAGACGTAGAGGCCCGAGACGGTGCCGGTGCGGGCGAGTTCGAGTTCGCGGCACAGCATGCGGAAGGCGACGTTGGTGACGCCGGCCATCGGCGCGAGGACCACCGGGCTGTTCAGTTCGATCGAGCCGATCCGCAGTTTGTCGGTGCTCGGGAGCGCCGCGCCGTCTGCCGGAAACAGCACGGAACCGGCGCCCTCGGTGGTCGAGGGCGCCGGTGCCAGGGTGTTGCTACTCAGGGTTCGCGTCCTTGCTGATCAGGAAGCGGCCTTGGCGGCCTTGGCCGCTTCGCGGGCGAGGGAACGGTCGCGCATCTCCTCGAAGCGGGAGGCGTCGGCCTCCAGCTGCTCCAGGAAGGCGGCCAGCTCGTCGCGGGTCTTCTCACCCTCGGCGCCGAAGTCGTTGCGCTCGAAGACGTTCCACTTCCGCAGGACCGGCATGATGACCTCTTCGAGGTGCTGACGCAGGTCGTAGATGCCGTGCTTGGCCATCAGGACGCCGTGGCGACGGAAGTTCGGCATGCCGGCACCGGGCATCTGGAAGTTGGTGACGATGTCGGTGACCGCGCGCAGCGTCTGGTCCGGCGACAGGTCCATGCCCGCGCCGCAGATGTTGCGGTAGAAGATCATGTGCAGGTTCTCGTCGGCGGCCACGCGCTGCAGCATGCGGTCGGCGATCGGGTCGTTGCAGGCCTTGCCGGTGTTGCGGTGGCTCACCCGGGTGGCGAGCTCCTGGAAGGTCACGTAGGCGACCGAGTGGAGCAGGCCCACACCGTCGATGTCCTGACCCTCGAGCTCCTCGGTCCGGCCGGCGGCGGCGAGCATCGGGTCGTAGCCGTTGGTCATGTGGATCATCCGGGCCTCTTCGAGGGCCACGGGATCCACGCCGCGGGTCACCACGAGGTAGTCGCGCATCACGATGGAGTGGCGGTTCTCCTCAGCGGTCCAGCGGCCCACCCAGTGGCCCCAGGCGGAGTCCATGGAGAAGTTGTCGGCGATCACCCGGTGGTACGAGGGCAGGTTGTCCTCGGTCAGTAGGTTGGTGATCATCGCGGCCTTGGCGACCTCGTCGAGCTTGCTGTCCGCGGGGTCGTAGTCGACGCCGCCGTTGGCGGCGAAATCCTTGCCGTCGGACCACGGCACGTAGTCGTGCGGGTTCCAGTCGCGGGCCACCTTGAGGTGCCGGTTGACGTTGTCTTCGGCCGTCGACTCGAGCTCCCGGAGAAGCTCGAGTTGCGTGAGTTCACGTGCCATCGGTGAATCCTCTGGGTCGGGGGCGTTCGGCGTCGACAAGCGGACTTGTCGACGAAAGATCTCTCTTCAGGCTACGGCACTTGCGAGGTCGTCCCAAGTCTGTCGGGGTGTTCGGCGCCGTATCCGGGTCCATGGACTCAGTCGTCGGCGCGCTTGCGGCGCGGGGCGAATGCGGCGCCGTAGGTCTCCATCCAACGACGCGCCGGTTCGTCGAGCGTGCCGCACTCGGCGGCCCGCACGCACCAGTCGTAGGTCATCTTCCCGAACTCCATCGGGTTGTAGACGTCCTCCTCGCTGCTCCACAGGCCGTCGCCGGCGTAGGTGAGGATGGTGATGTTGGTGGCGCCCCATCTGCTGCCGTCGCCCGGATCGCGCATCGGGTTGTCGATCTCGCAGATCACCCGGCCGGTCTTCGGGTCGCTGACATGCCACAGCGAGGGGTACTCGGTCATGTGGCTGCCCGGGAACGACGTCATCGTCTTGGTGACCCAGGCGCGGATGGCTTCCCGTCCGTCGAACGTGCCGTAGGCGTGTTCCACGTAATGGGCGTCTTCGGTGAACTGGTCGGTCCAGCGGTCCCAGTCACGGCTCACCGCGACTTCGGCGACGGTCTGTTGGAACACGGCGAAAGCGGCATCGAGTTCTGCTGCGGAGAATCTGTCGGTCACGCAAGAACTGTAACGTGTTCTAATATTGCAGGGGGCGGGTATGAATTCGGCCTCCTTCAAGGCCGGGCCCGCGGGTGGTCGCGAGTCTACTGTGGACTTGAGGCCCGCACCGGGGTCGGCCCCGATGAATTTCGACGAGCAGGGGAGCAACCTGAATGGAACGGCTCAGTGGTCTGGACGCCTCCTTTCTGTACTTGGAGACGCCGTCGCAGGTGATGAGCGTCGCGGCGATCCTGCAGATCGATCCGTCGACCATTCCGGGCGGATACTCCTTCGGGAAGCTGCGGACCGAGATGGCGCGCCGCGTCAAGGGTCTGCCGATCTTCCGCCGCAAGCTGGCCGATTCGGTGACCAACATCGACCATCCGGTGTGGGTGGAAGACGAGGACTTCGACATCGAGCGGCACGTGGTCCGTATCGCGATCCCGTCGCCGGGGCGCGTGCGCGAGGTGGCGCAGATGTGCAGTCATCTCGTCGGTCAGCAGCTCGACCGTAAGAAGCCGCTCTGGGACCTCTGGGTGATGGAGGGCATGGAGAACGACCGCGTCGCGCTGCTGCTCCGCATGCACCACGCCTCGGTCGACGGCGCCACGGTCGCCGACATCCTCGGTCAACTGGCCACCGTGTCGCCGGATCCGCCCGAGCTCGATCCCGAGCAGGTCGCGATCACCGCGGGGGAAGCGCCGCGCGTGGAGCTGGCCGTCGGCGGCGCCCTCAACTACTTCTGGCAGCGTCCGATCGCCGCCGTGAAACTGATCCCGAAGAGCCTGCCGGTGCCGGTGGAGTGGATCAAGCGCGTGCGCTCGGGCGACGGCATGCCCGCACCCTTCCTCGCACCGCGCACCCGCTTCAACGCGCCGCTCACGCCGCGCCGCTCGATCGCGCTGACGCAGTTGCCGATGGCCGAGGTGAAGCGGATCAAGGACCACTTCGGCGTCAAGGTGAACGACGTGGTGCTGGCCATGACCGGTGGCGCGCTGCGCGACTACCTGGACGAGCGCGCCGAGCTGCCCGACGACCCGCTGGTCGGTCTGGTGCCGGTGTCTGTGCGCGGCGCCGAAGAGAAGGACCTCGTGGTGGCCGGCACCAACAAGGTGACCGGCATGTTCACCCGACTGCCCACCACGGTGGCCGACCCGATCGAGCGGCTGCGCGTGGCCGGCATCTACGCCAACCAGGCCAAGGCGCACCACAGCGACGTCGACCCGAACATGTTGCGCGCGTTCGCCGAGTTCGCGCCCGGCAACACGCTCGGGGCGTTCATGCGGCTCTACGCCGACCGTCGACTGTCGGCCCTGCACCCGCCGATCTTCAACACCGTGATCTCCAACGTCGCCGGGCCGCCGTACGACATGTACCTGCTGGGCGGCCGCGTGGAGTCGGTCTACCCGCTGGCGCCGATCTTCCACGGCCTCGGGCTGAACATCACCGTGTTCTCGGCGGGCGGCGTGCTCAACATCGGTCTGCTCACCTGCCCGGACATCACCCCGGACATCTGGGACCTCTGCGACGGCTTCGAGAAGCAGCTCGACGAGCTGACCGCCGCGGTCGACGCCGAGGTGGCGGCGACCGAGGTGGCCGAGGCCATGGATGAGGAAGTGCGCGCCGCGGCCGAGGCGGCCGTTGTCGACGAGATCAAGGTGCTGCACGTCGAAGGCGAGTAACCCCGATACGCCGCTGCCCCTCCGGATCGGAGGGGGCAGCGGTGTATCGGGGGTGCGTCTTCGGGTGCGTCGCGCGGGCGCTAGCGCAGGCCGTCGAGCCAGACGGTGGCCGGAGCGTCCGACGGGGCCCGCCAGTCGCCGCGCGGCGACAGCGAGCCGCCGGACCCGATCTTCGGGCCGTTCGGCATGGCCGTACGCTTGAACTGGTTGGCCATGAAGCGGCGGAGGAACACCTCCAGCCACCGGGCGATGGTGGCGGCGTCGTACTCGTTCCGCTCGTCGTCGGCCATCATCGACGGCCAGTGGCCGGTGTTCTTGTCCCGCCAGGCCTGCTCGGCGAGGTAGGCGATCTTGGCCGGCCGGTACCCGTAGCGGGTCAGGTAGTAGAGGAAGAAGTCGTGCAGCTCGTACGGGCCGACGGTGTCCTCGGTGCTCTGCACCGCGCCGTCCTCGCCCGGCGGGATCAGCTCCGGGGTGATGACGTCGGCGAGGATCTCGCGCAGCGCGGCGGTGGTCTCCGGCAGGTACGACCCGGCGTCGATCATGGCGCGGATCTGGTGCTGGATCAGCGACTTCGGCACCGAACCGTTCACGTTGTAGTGCGACATCTGGTCGCCGACACCGTAGGTGCACCAGCCCAGGGCCAGTTCGGACAGGTCGCCGGTGCCCAGGACGATGCCGCCGAGGTGGTTGGCCAGGCGGAACAGATGCGACGTCCGTTCTCCGGCCTGCACGTTCTCGAAGGTGACGTCGTAGACCGGCTCACCCTCGGCGAACGGGTGCCCCAGATCGGCCAGCATCTGCAGGCACGACGGCCGGATGTCGAGTTCGGTGCCGCTGACGCCCAGCGAATCCATCAGCACGTGGCTGCGCGCCAGCGTGTGCGAGGCCGTCGCGAAGCCCGGCATCGTGTACGCGTGGATGTCGGTGCGGTCCAACCCGAGGCGGTCGAAGGTCTCCACCGCGGCCAGCAGCGCGAGCGTGGAGTCCAGGCCGCCGGAGACGCCGATCAGCACGCGGGTCAGCCCGGTGGCGCGCAGGCGCTGGGCCAGACCCTGGACCTGAATGTTCATCACGTCGCGGCACCGCTGCTGGCGGTCGGCCTCGGAGGTCGGCACGAACGGGTAGCGGGGCACGCGCCGGCGCAGGTCCGGGTCGGCGTCGTCGAGGTCGCCGAGCGTGAAAACGATGCGGCGGAAGTCGCGCGCCGCGGCGGCGTAGTCGCCGACCTGGTCGCGCAGGCTGATCATCCGGGCGCGTTCCTGCCGCAGCCGATCGAGGTCGACGTCGGTGACGATGAGCTGCTCGTCCATCGCGAAGGCTTCGCTGCGGGCCAGGAGGGTGCCGTTCTCGGCGATCAGGGCGTCGCCGTCCCAGGCCAGGTCGGTGGTCGACTCGCCGAAGCCGGACGCCACGTACACCTGCGCGGCCACGCAGCGGGCCGACTGACCGGTGACCAGAGCCTCCCGGTAGGCCTCCTTGCCGACGGTCACCGGGCTGCCGGACAGGTTCACCAGCACCGTCGCTCCGGCGAGGGACGCCAGGGTGCTCGGCGGGATCGGCACCCAGCTGTCCTCGCAGACCTCGGCGTGCACGCGGAAGCCGGGCAGGTCCGCGGCCTCGAAGATCAGGTCGGTGCCGAACGGGACCTCCTGGCCGCCGAACACCACCGAGTCGACCACGGCGTCGCGGGCGGCGGCGAAGTAGCGTTGCTCGTAGAACTCGCGGTAGTTCGGCAGATACGACTTGGGGGTCACCCCGAGGATCTGGCCGTCTTGGATAAGGATCGCGCAGTTGAACAGGGCGTCGTCCACGCGCAGCGGGGCGCCGACGGCCACCAGGGGACGAAGCCCGAGCGTCGCCTCGACGATCTCGTCGAGGGCCGCCATCACCGCGTCACCGAGCGCGTCCTGCTGGACGAGGTCGTCCACGCTGTACCCGCACAGGCCCAGCTCGGGGAAGACCACCAGCGCGGCGTCCGCGGTGTGGGCCTGCTGAATCAGGGCGATGGTGCGTTCGGCGTTGCGCTGCGGATCGGCCAGTGCCACGAGCGGCACGGCGGCGGCGATGCGGGCGAAGCCGTGAGAATAGACCGACACCGCTCTACGTTATCCCGCCTGGCATCATGGGGCGCATGAAGCTCACCTCGATCGTTCCCGTCCCCGTGTCCGGTTCGACCTCCGCTGCCGCGCGGCCCGCGCGTCGCCCCGCCGCGGTGGTGATCACGTCGGTGGTGGCGCTGCTCGTCGGGTTCTTCGGAGTCGGGCTCGCGGCCGCGGGGCCGGCCGCCGCGCACTCGGGTGTGATCAGCTCGTCGCCGGCCAGCGGTGCCGAGCTCGACCGTTCCCCGGGCGAGGTGTCGGTCACCTTCAACGAGGAGCTGCGCGCCGAGTACGCGACGCTGCTGGTGATCGGCCCGGACGGCCACTTCTGGCAGCAGGGCGACCCGGTGGTGAGCGGCCGCACGGTGTCGGTGCCGGTCAACGCGCTCGGCCCGGTGGGCGAGTACAAGGTCAACTTCCGCGTCACCTCGGCCGACGGCCACCCCGTGCAGGGGCAGCAGACCTTCACGCTCACCGTCGCCGGTGACGGACAGCCCGGTGCGCTCGCCGACGCGGAAGAGCTGGCCGTGACCGACGAGGGCAGCGGCTTCCCGGTGTGGGCGATCGTGCTGATCGTCGTGGTGGTGCTCCTGGTGATCGCCGGGGCTGTGGTGCTGGTGCTGCGTCGCCGGGAAGAGTGAGTCTCCCGCAACTCACCGTCGCCGGGCCCCGTCGCGCGGGCCTGGTCCTGATCGGCGGTCTCCTCGGCGTCCTCGTCGGGCTGGCGCTGTGCGTGGCCCTGGCCGGGGCGGCCGGTCCGCTCTCCTCGGCCTGGCCCGCCGGGATCGCGCTGGCCGCAGGCAGCCTGCTGGTCGGGCTCGGGGCGCTGCCCCTGATCGGCGCCGACCCGGCGCCCGCGCTCATCGCCGGGACCGCCGGCTGCTGGGGCGCGGCCTCGCTGATCGTGGCCTGGCTCCAGGTGGCCGAGCGGGCCGGTCGGCCACCGCTGCAGGTGCGCCTGGACGACATGGTGCTCGGCGTGCAGACCGGATTGGCCGCGCTGGTCTGCGTCGCCGGCGCGATCGTGGTGCTGGCCTGGGCGTACCGGCCGTTCGCACCGTCGACCCTGGTGGCCGTCGTCGCCGGGACCGGCGTGCTCGCGGTGGCGGTCACCGGGCACGCCGCGGTGACCGGCTGGGGACCGCTGCTGGTCGGGGTGCACGCGGTGCTGGCGGCCTGGTGGGCCGGCACCCTCGCCGCGCTGGCGCTGACCGTGCGCGGGCGGGGCGGGTGGGCGCGCTCGCTCCCGGAGTTCTCCCGGTGGGCGTTGCCCGCGGTGGGCGTGCTCGTCGTCGCCGGGGTGGCCGCCGCCCTCACCGAGTTGGGGTGGAGTGCGGACTGGTGGCAGACGGGTTACGGGCGGGTGGTCCTGGCCAAGGCCGCGGGCCTGGTCGCCGCGCTGGCGCTGGCCGCTCATGCGCGTCGAACGTGGGTACCCGCGGCCGCCCGGCATCGCACCGACGAGGCCGTCTCCCTGCGGCGTGCCGTGGCGGAGACGCTCGTGCTCGCGGTACTGCTGGGCTTGGCCGCCGGACTGGCGACCACCGCACCCGCGGGTTAGTCGCCGATTAAGCCAGGGCCGACAGCGGGGTGCGGTCGTGGCGCAGCGACTCGTCCGGCCACGTCGCCAGCACCTGGTCGATGATCTCCACCGACATGCCGAGCGTGCTCAGGTGGCTCTGACCGGGCACCGTGACCAGCTCGGCGTTGGGCAGCAGCGTGACCATGTGCTGACCGTGCGCGTACGGAATGATGTTGTCGCGGTCGCCGTGCCACCAGGTCACCGGGACGGTGACGTCGCCGACTCGGAAACCCCAGTCCCGCACGAAGAGCGCGAGATCGGCGAACGGCGCCTCCATGCGGCGGCTGCCGCCGTGCAGGAGGTCGTCGAGGAACATGGCCTTGAACTCGGGACGCGACAGCAGTTCGCGGTCGGCGTCGGGGGAGAGACGGCCGTAGGTGGCGATGGCCGGCTCGGCGATCGGACGGGCGACGGACAGCACCGCGCTGACCGCCTTGCCGATCGGGCCGCCGGCCTTGGTCAGGAGCGGCTCCACACTGCGGATGTTGTCGACGGCGCCGCCGGCGATCCCGTCCGGGCCGGTCACCGGTGCCACGCCGCCGACGATGCCGACGGAGACCACGCGGTCGGGCAGGAAACGGGCGCACGCCAGGGTGTAGGGGCCGCCGCCGGACATGCCGATCACCGAGCAGCGATCGACGCCGAGGGTGCTGAGCACGATCTGGAAGTCGGAGGTGAACTCACTGATCGACGCGTAGCGGTGGGCGGTCGACGAGCCCACGCCGGGCCGGTCGAGTCCGATCAGCCGGAAGCCGCGCTCCTCGGCGTACTCGCGGGCCTCGCACGGGATCTGACGTCGTGCGCCCGGCGTGCCGTGCAACCAGATGACGACGGGGCCGGTGGGGGAACCGAACTCGGAAAAACCGATGCGGCGTCGTCGCTTGTCGCCGACAGCCACGGAGCCCTCGAGTTTGGGGCGGTCAATCGCAATCACCGGCGCAGTATTGCAGGTATTCATCCGGACTGTGAAACGATTCTCAGGATTTGTCTCGGTTCGGCGCGTAAAGTCGAGTCCGTGGGTAACAATTTGGCGAAGTTCGGTGCCGTCAAGCGCGCGATCGGACATGTGGTGAGTCCGTATCCCGTCCGTGACCTGCCGACCGGTGAATACCTCGATCTGCCGGGGCGTGGCACCACGTTCATCACCGATTCCGGGCCGCGTGAGGCCCCGGTGCTGTTCCTGCTCCACTCGGTCGCGACCACCGGCCTGCTCTGCTGGTACCCGGTGATTCCGGAGATGTCCAAGGACTTCCGGGTCATCACCATCGACCACCGCTGGCACGGCCGCGGCATCCGCTCGGCCGACTTCACGCTCGAGGACTGCGCCGACGACGCGGTCGCGGTGGCCGACGTCCTCGGCATCAACCACTTCACGGCGGCCGGCTTCTCGATGGGCGGCGGCATCGCGCAGCTCGCGTGGAGGCGGCACGCGGATCGGATCGACGGCATGGTGCTGTGCTCCACCGGACCGTTCTTCTCCAGCCTCGATCCGGAGGAGTTGGCCCGCGACGAGAAGATGGCGTCGATCGCGCGCCGCTTCGATCGCTACCTGCCCATCCCGTCGGATGCGCGCCTGAACGACTGGTCGCAGCATCCGGCCAAGTGGGGGATCAGCCAGTTCCTGGCCACGCCGATCAGCAAGCTCGGCGCCTTCAGCGAGGCGATGGCGACCTTCGACTCGCGCGACTGGCTCGGGGAGATCGACGTGCCGACCTCGGTGGTGATCTCCACGCGCGACAAGACGGTGCCGCCGCAGCGGCAGGCCCTGCTGTCCGAGGGCATCGCCGACACGCTCGACTTCCCGGTCGACGGCGGACACGCCTGCTGCGTGATCGGTGCCGACCAGTTCGTTCCGGCCTTCGGTGACGCCGTGCGGTCGGTGCTCGCTCGGCGCCGGGCCCCTGCGGTGCTGCTGCCCTGAGGCCGCGCGGTAAGCTCTCTTCGCACTCGACGTCGTGCCCCGAGCACCTCGCCGAGTAGCGGGCCCCTATAGCTCAGTTGGTAGAGCTACGGACTTTTAATCCGCAGGTCGCAGGTTCGAGCCCTGCTGGGGGCACTCTCAATCCCCGCCAGGCATCTCCGAGTCGGCGGGGATTTCTTCGTCAGGGCAATCCCACGATCAGGGTTAGAGGCCGGCGGCCCTCTGCCGTCTGCTGCAGTCGCCTGCTGACTGCACCAGACGGCAGCGCTGTTTGGGCGGGGTCGGTTCGGGTGAAACAGGCAGTCGCGGTCCACGCCATCGGCTACCGGGGGCAGTAGTCGACGATCTTGGCATCGACTCCATGCGGCTACGTGAGCCAGTCATGACAGTGGGACGCTTCGCGCCGGGCAGCAAGTCGAGTCGGACGGGTCGTTGTGCGAAGCGATCTTCCGGATGAGTCGGCGGCGTCGATGGCGAGCGACCATTCCAGCCATCAGGCGGCATCCGCTACTGAAGGAGAGAAGGGGGGCGTTCGTACGGACTTTTAATCCGCAGGTCGCAGGTTCGAGCCCTGCTGGGGGCACGTCTCTTCGTCGGACGGCCGCGCGTACAGCGTCAGGAACATGTCAACGGCGAAGCCGGCGCGCTGACTGACCGTTTTCGTGTCCATCGGGTGCTCGCCGAGCAGGATCAGCAGATGGTCGTCCTGCAGCAATAGGCCCACCAACACCTTGGCGGCGACGACGGGATCGTCGATCCGCAGGTGGCCGTTGCGGTGCAGCTGGGCCAGGAAGTCGGTGAGCAGCGGGCGTTCCCCGGCGTCGGTGGCCAATAGCGTCGCACGCAGCTGCCGATTCGACAGCGCCGCCCGCGCCAGCGCGAGCGAGACGTCGCTCTGCATCGACGGGATCAGGCGTTCGGTGAACGCGACGAGCACGTCGCGGGGACTCTCGTCCGTCGACAGCGGCAGCGGCGGCGGGAACTGCGAGGTGTGCGCCTCGAGCGATCGGCTGATGACCGACTGGAGTAGTCCGTCGCGGCTGCCGAACCAGGAGTAGACCGTGCTCTTGGAGGTGCCGGCCCGGTCGGCGACGGCACTGACCGTGAAACCGTCGTAACCGTCCTCGACGAGCACGGTCACCGCAGCGTCGAGCATCGCGGCCTGGCGGGCGGCGAGCTCGTCCTGCCGGGGCCGACCGCGACGACGGCTGGGTGCAGCGGAGGCGTTCATGGCTACAGACCGTACTTTGTTCTTCCCATTGCAAGTATCAAGCGGCATGCGTGTCGTAGCGTGAAATTGCGGCGACATCGCGTCTGAACTGGCGATTTGTGATTCTCGGAGGTTGTGCCATACGCTGATCAAGCTCCCAGGTACGGGGACGCGGGCCCCCTTCGTCTAGCGGCCTAGGACGCCGCCCTTTCAAGGCGGTAGCGCGGGTTCGAATCCCGTAGGGGGTACGCTTTGCGGTGCAAGTCGTGAAGATAATTGAAGATGGCCCTGTGGCGCAGTTGGTTAGCGCGCCGCCCTGTCACGGCGGAGGTCGCGGGTTCGAGTCCCGTCAGGGTCGCCAGGTGTGGCGTCGGAATTTTTCCTGTCCGACAACCGCCCGGCCAGGTAGCTCAGTTGGTACGAGCGTCCGCCTGAAAAGCGGAAGGTCGTCGGTTCGATCCCGACTCTGGCCACGCAAGACCCCGTTTCGACGGGTAGTAGTAACCCCGGTGACGCGGGGACAACTCGTGCGAACGAGAGAATAATTTCATGGCCCTGTGGCGCAGTTGGTTAGCGCGCCGCCCTGTCACGGCGGAGGTCGCGGGTTCGAGTCCCGTCAGGGTCGCCATGGAAAACGAATAATCCCCCGGTCAATGCGCCGGGGGATTGTTCGTCTATGGGCCCGCTCACGTAGTCTTGCCTGGCAGGAACTCTCTCGAACCGGGAGCACCTCGCACCACACTGTGCGCAGCATTCGGCGTTTCGCCGCGGCGGCGTGATTCACGTGTACGACAGCCAGCACTAGGGAGGCACTGTGGCTAAGAATGACCGCATCGAATCGGACTCGAGCCCCAAGGTCGTCGACAACGTAGTGGATCGGGAATTCACCGTCGAGCGCCTCGTGGAGAACCCGGTCGAGCGGATCGTCGACAAGCCCGTCACCCTCGAGCGGATCGTCGAACGCCTCGTGGTCGACACCGTGGACATGGTGGTCGACAAGCCCACCACCGTCAGCCGCCTGGTGGAGCGGCCGGTGGTGACCATCGTCGACTCTGTCGAGGACAAGGCCGTCGAGGTCAGCCGGCTGGTGGAGCGCCCCGTCGTCAGCGTGCGCGACGACGTGCAGGACGTCCCGGTCGACATCTCCCGACTGGTCGAGAAGCCGATCGTGAACATCGTCGACGACGTGGTCGACAAGCCCGTCGACGTCACGCGGATGGTGGAGCGGCCGATCGTCACCGTCGTCGACGACGTGGTGGAGAAGCCCGTCGAGGTCAGCCGGCTCGTGGAGAAGCTGATCGTCACCGTCCTCGACGACGTGGTGGAGAAGCCCAAGCCGGTCTCCCGCATGGTGGAGAAGCCGATCGTCACCGTCGTCGACGAAGTGGTCGAGAAGCCCGTCGACGTCCCGCGCCTGGTGGAGCGTCCGGTCGTGTCGATCGTCGACGACGTCACCGAGAAGCCGATCAACATCCAGCGGATGGTGGAGAAGCCGGTCGTCTCGATCGTCGACCAGGTCACCGAGAAGCCGGTCGATGTGTCCCGCGCTGTGGAGCAGCCGGTGGTGACCTTCGTCGACGACGTGGTGGACACCCCGGTGGACGTGCCGCGCCTGGTGGAGAAGCTCGTGGTGTCGTTCGTCGACGAGATCGTCGAACGCGAAGTGGACGTGCCGCGTCTGGTGGAGAAGCTGGTGGTCTCCATCGTCGACGAAGTGGTCGACGCCCCGGTCGAGGTCGATCGCCTCGTGGAGAAGCTGATCGTCGACATCCGCGACCAGATCGTGGAGAAGGAAGTCACGATCGAGCGTGTCGTGGAGAAGCCGCTGGTCACCATCGTCGAACGCGAAGTCGAGATGCCGGTGGAACAGATCGTCGAGAAGATCGTCGAAGTGCCGGTGGAGAAGATCGTCGAGGTCCTCGTCGAGAAGCCGGTGGAGCGAATCGTCGAGAAGATCGTCGAAGTCCCCGTCGAGAAGATCGTCTACAAGATGGTCGAAAAAGAGGTCGAGAAGGTCGTCGAGCTCGTCGTGGAGAAGCCGGTGATCAAACTCGTCGAGACCCCGCGCGAGGTGATCGTCGAGCAGATCGTCGAGAAGCCGGTCGAGAAGGTCGTCGACCACATCGTCGAGCGCATCGTCGAGAAGCCCAACGTGGTGGAGAAGGTCGTCGAGCAGTCGGTGGACCGGGTCGTCGAACGCGTGGTGGAGAAGCCCAACATCATCGAGCAGGTGGTGGAGAAGCCGGTCGACCGCATCGTCGAGCGCATGGTCGAGACGCCGAACGTCGTCGAGGAACTCGTCGAGAAGTCGGTGGACCGAGAGGTCGAGCGCGTGGTCGAGACGCCGAACATCGTGGAGAAGGTCGTCGAGAAGCCGGTCGACCGCGAGGTGGAACGCGTCGTCGAGATGCCGAACATCGTGGAGAAGGTGATCGAGAAGCCGGTCGACCACGTGGTCGAGCGCGTCGTCGAGACGCCGAACGTGGTGGAGAAGGTGATCGAGAAGGCCGTCGACCGCGAGGTGGAGCGCATCGTCGAGGTCCCCAATATCGTGGAGAAGGTTGTCGACCAGCCGGTCGACCGCGAGGTGGAGAAGATCGTCGAGAAGCTCAACATCATCGAGAAGGTGATCGAGGAGCCCGTCGACCGCATCGTGGAGCGGGTCGTCGAGACGCCGAACGTGGTGGAGAAGATCGTCGAGAAGTCGGTCGACCGCGAGGTGGAGCGGATCGTCGAGACGCCGAACGTGGTGGAGAAGGTCGTCGAGCAGCCGGTGGAACGGTTCGTCGAACGCATCGTGGAGAAGCCCAACGTGGTGGAGAAGATCGTCGAGAAGCCGGTCGACCGCGTGGTGGAACGCATCGTCGAGAAGCCCACCGTGGTCGAGAAGGTCATCGACAAGCCGGTGCAGCACGTCGTCGAGAAGGTCGTCGAGCGCCCGGAGATCACCGAGAAGCTGGTGGAGAAGCCGGTGACCCGCGAGTTCGAGAAGGTCGTCGAGAACCCCGTGCTGGTGGAGAAGCTGGTGGAGCGGGAGATCAACCAGGTTGTCGAGCGCGTGGTGGAGAAGCCCGTGTTCATCGATGTGGAGAAGGTCGTCGAGCGCCCCGTCTACGTCGAGGTCGAGAAGATCGTCGAGAAGCCGGTCGAGAAGATCGTCGAGGTGGTGGTCGAGAAGCCGGTCTTCGTGCGCAAGGTGGTGGAGCGCGAAGTGGAGCGGGTCATCGAGGATTCGACGGCGCAGCGCACCGTGACCCACCAGGCGCGCGGTGGCGTGGACCCGGAGGCGCAGTACCTCGAACGCGGGGACCTGGCCGACAGCAAGTGGCTCGACGCGCACACCGGCGCACACCCGGAGGACGGTGTCGCCGGGTCCTCCTCGCCCGAACTCGAGGTCCAGGGTCCGCTCGACCCGAAGTGGGCCGTTCCGAGCAACGACGACGATGACGACACTCCGCGGGGTCGGCACTCCTAATGCGGGGGATTCGGGGGCGGCGCGGCCGCCTGGGAATCGTGCTGGCCGCCTTCGTCCTGGTGTGGACGGCGCTCGCGGCACCGTCGGCGCACGCCGACCTGCGGTCGGACGGCCAGGCGGCGATCGACGCCTACGTCGCGGACGGGGCACGCAGCGCCGCTCTCGGAGCGCCACGCGGATCGCTGCGGACGGTGCGTCCGGGCGGTGTGGCGCAGGCCTACGCCAACGGGACCGTCTACTACTCGCCGGAGACGGGCGCGCACGCCGTCCTCGGCGCCATCCTCGCGCGGTACCGGGCGGTGGGCGGACCGGCCGCCATCGGATTTCCGACGCAGGACGAGCAGCAGGCCGGGGAAGGACGGTTCAGTGTCTTCGGGGAACCGGGGACCGCGGCCATCTACTGGAGCCCGAGCACCCGCGCCTCGCTGGTGACCGGCGGAGTGCTGCGTGCCTGGCAGGCGTCCGGTGGGGTCGACGGCCCCTTCGGCTACCCGACGTCGGACACCGCCTACACCGGGCGGGCCGACGAGTCGGAGTTCGCCGGGCCCGACGGCACCGCGATCGCCTGGTCGTCGACCAGCGGACTGACCACGGTGCCGGCCGAACTCGCCGCCGCCCACCCGGACATGGTGCTCGCTGCGCAGACGACCGAGGCGGAGCCGGCGAGCAGCGCGGCTGCGGCCGCTCCGGCCGCCGAGCAGTCGTGGTGGCAGAAGTGGTGGCCGTGGGTGGCGATCGCCGCGGGCGTGCTGCTCGCGCTGATCCTGCTTGGACTGCTGATCCGATGGCTGCGTCGCCGGAAGGCCGCGCCCGAGGTGCCGGCACCGGTGGTCGAGAAGAAGGCCGCCGACAAGAAGGCTGCCGAGAAGAAGAAAGCTGCTGAGAAGAAGGCCTCGCCGGAGAAGCCACCGAAGAACAAGGCCTCGAAGAAGAAGGCCCCGAAGGTGGAGGCCGCCGGGGTGCCCGCGGCGCTCGTCGCTCAGGAGGCGGTCGCTGCGGAGCCCGCGTCGGCCCCCGAACCGGAGGCGGAAGCCGAACCGGAGATCGTCCTCAGCGACGAGACGGCGCTCGCGTCGGCGCTGGTGGTGGCCTACCCGGACGAAGACGCTTCGGCGCTGACCGTCGCCTATGTCAACAACGCGCTCGGCAGCGACCGCGGCGGCGACAGCGATGCGACCCACGCGTGGCTGCATCGCTCCGAGGCGGTCCCAGAAGAGTCGGGCGCAGAAGAGTCGGGCGCAGAAGAGTCGGGCGCAGACGAGCTGAATGCGGAAGAGCCGGACGCGGCGGCGTCGAATGTAGGAGAGTCGGACGCGGAAGAAGCTGACTCGGCAGATCCGGATGCAGAAGCATCGGACCCCGCTGCGCGGGAAGCCGCCGAACCGGATTCGGACGTGCCCGACACGGACCTCGACGACGGGGCCGAACACCAGGAGTAGTGCATGAAAGCAGCAGTCTGCCGCCAGGGCGAGTTCGCCGTTCAGGAGATCGAGCGGCCCGTTCCCGGGCCCGGGCAGGTGCTGCTGAAGGTGCTGCGGGCCGGTATCTGCGGATCCGACCTGCATGCGCGGGTGCACGCCGACGACACCGCCGAGTTGGTCACCGAGATCGGCTACGACCACTTCATGCGCACCGATCAGGACGTGGTCCTCGGCCACGAGTTCGTCGGCGAGGTGGTCGCGTACGGCCCCAAGTGCCGCGAGCGCTGGCGGGTCGGAACGCGGGTGGTCTCGCTGCCCTTCCGTCGCGACGAGGCCGACGACGTGCAGCTGACCGGACTCTCGGCCAAGGCGCCGGGGGCCTTCGCCGAATACCTGCTGGTCGACGAGGCCGTGACCATGCCCGTCCCGGAGGAGCTCGACTCCGATCTGGCCGCCCTCACCGAACCGCTGGCCGTCGGCTATCACGCCGTGGCGCGCAGCGAGATCGGTCGCGGCGAGGTGGCCGTCGTGGTCGGGTGCGGCCCCATCGGGCTCGCGGTGATCCTCATGCTCAAGGCGCGTGGGGTGCGCCGAGTGGTGGCCAGCGACCTGTCGCCGGCCCGTCGTCGTCTCGCCGAGCAGTGCGGCGCCGACGTGGTGATCGATCCGGCCGCGCAGGACTTGGCCGCGGCGCTGGGGGAGCACAGCATGCACTTCCAGACCGGTCCGGCGCTCATCGACTTCGCGCTGGAGTCGATGCGCAAGCTCCAGGTGATCCCCGGTCTGCCGTGGTGGCGGCTGATGGCTCTCGGTGCGCGCCTGGGGCAGGTGCCGAAGGGGCCGGTGGTCTTCGAGTGCGTGGGCGTGCCCGGCATGATCGACCGTCTCTGCACCGACATGCCCTATCGCTCGCGGATCGTGGTGGTCGGCGTCTGCATGGAACCGGACGTGATCCGCCCGGCACTGGTCTCCAACAAGGAGATGGATCTGCGGTTCGTCTTCGCCTACGACCCGGACGAGTTCCGAGCGACGCTGCACCTGATGGCCGACGGCAAGATCGACGCGCGGCCGTTGCTGACCGGCACCGTCGGGCTCGGCGGGGTCACCGCGGCCTTCGCCGCGCTCGGCGACCCCGAGGTGCACGCGAAGATCCTCATCGACCCGGAGTCGTCGTCGAGCAGCGTCTGAACCCGCATGGAGTGTGAGGTGCGCCTCAAAACAGGTCCGGGGGGAATCAATCGGACCGGGGTCCGGTTATCCTTGCTGTGGGTCGCAAGAGGCCCCCCGGAACCAAACGCCTTCCCGGCGTTGGTCACCGCACAAACACCTAGCTTCAACAGGAGACCTCATGGCCGCCACGCTGAACGCCCTGCCCCTGATCGCCGCCGGCACCTGGAACATCGACCAGGCCCACTCGACCGTCGGTTTCTCGGTCCGCCACCTGATGGTGTCGAAGGTCCGCGGCGAGTTCACCGAATTCTCCGGCGCCATCCAGATCGCCGAGGACGGCACCCCCTCGGTGGAGGCCGTGATCGACGTCGCGTCCATCACCACCAAGAACGACCAGCGTGACGCCCATATCCGCTCGGCCGACTTCTTCCACGCCGACGAGTTCCCGAAGGCCACCTTCGTGTCGAAGTCGGTCACCCCGAAGGGCGACGACTTCATCCTCACCGGTGACTTCACCCTCAAGGGCGTCACCCGCACCGTCGACCTCAAGCTGGAGTTCAACGGCACCAACCCGGGCATGGGCGCGGGCCAGGTGGCCGGCTTCGAGGCCAGCACCGTGATCAACCGTCGCGACTTCGGTATCGACATCGAGATGCCGCTGGAGACCGGTGGCAGCGTCGTCGGTGACAAGATCACCATCACGCTCGAGATCGAGGCCGTGCTCGCCGGCGCCTGATCGTCCGCGGCACAAACGCCATAGCCTGAGCCCTCAGGCACCCTGCACCTCCCGCGCTTTGGGTAGTCTCACTCTGTTGCCCAAGTCGCGGGAGGTGTTGTGCCCATACAGCGTTCGCGCGTGGCACTGCACGCCGTCGCCGACCGGCTGGAAAGTCTGGGGCCGCGGCACTGGGTGACGTCGATCCTGGGCGCCGCCGGTTCGCCCGCCGAGCGCGAACAGTGGCTGGCCGCGGACTGGCAGGCGCTCGACACCGACCTGCGCCGCCGGCTCGTGGACCGGGCCGCGTTCGTCGCCTTCCTCTTCGGAGTCTTCTCCAAGCTGCTCATCGGCTTGGAGACTTTTGCATTGGTACTCCTGGCCTTCAACGGTGGGCGGATCTCGCTGCACGCCGACATCAGCCACCCGGCGTTCTTCGACATGCTGATCTCGGCCGTCGTCGGCACCGCCGCCAGCACCGTGGTCGCGGTGCTGCTGATGCGGCCCCAGTTCGCCTGGTTCATCGCCGGCGCACCCGCCGACCCGGCGCAGCGCCGGGCCGTGGCCCGCATTCCGATCCGGCAGGTCGGGGCCGACCTGGTCGGCTGGGCCGTCAGCTTCGTCACCTACGCCCTGATCGCCGACGTCAGTGACTTCTTTCTGGCCATCGTCGGCGGCGCGTTCGCGCTAGCCGCGATCACCTCCTGCAGCCTCACCTACCTGATCGCGGAGACGGCGACGCGGCCGTTAGCCATTCTCGCGCTCAGCGGCACCTCCGAGGCGCGGGTGGTGCACGGCGTGCGCGAACGCATGGTGGTGGTCTGGGGCGTGTCCTCGGCGGTGCCGATGGTCGGCCTCATCACCATCAACGCCGGCCGCTGGGCCGAGTGGTTGCCGCCCGCGGCCGGACCGCTCGACTGGGCCTCGGTGGCCCTCGCGCTGGTCGCCCTCACCTCCGGCCTGAGCATCGTGATGCTGGTGGGTCGGGCCATCACCGACCCGCTCACCGAGATGCGCAAGGTGATCGAGGGTGCGGCGGAAGGTGACTTCAGTCGTCGGGTCGCCGTCTACGACTCCTCCGAACTGGGCATCCTGCAGACCGGACTCAACGACCTGCTCGACGGTCTCAGCGAGCGCGAGCGCATTCGGACGCTGTTCTCCAAGCACGTCGGCGACCGCGTCGCCGAGCTCGCCATCGCGCAGGGCGAAGAGATGGTCGGCACCAACACCGACGTCGCGGTGATCTTCGTGGACCTGACCGGCTCGACGGCGTTCGCGGCCGAAGGCGATCCGCGGGAGACGGCGGCCGTGCTCAACGTCTTCTTCTCGGTGGTGGCCGAGGTCGTCGCCGAGTACGACGGCCTGATCAACAAGTTCGAGGGCGACGCGGCGCTCGTGGTGTTCGGCGCGCCCACCGCCCTGGCCGACCCGGCGGGCGCCGCGCTGGCCGCCGCCCGCGAGCTGGGCGACCGACTCGGCGAGAAGGTTCCGCTCGAGTGGGGGATGGGCGTCGGCTACGGCCGCGTCTTCGCCGGTAACATCGGCGCGGAGAACCGCTACGAGTACACGGTGATCGGCGACTCGGTGAACGAGGCCGCGCGGCTGTCCGATCGGGCCAAACTGGGCGGCTCCCCGGTCTACGCCAGTGACGCCGCGGTCGCCGCCGCCGACCCGGACGAGGCCCGCCACTGGCAGCCGCTGGAGCGCGTCCTGCTGCGGGGGCGCAAAGAGTACACCGAGATCTACGTGCCGATGGAGTTGGCGAAACGGGCCGAACCGCCCACATTGGGTAGCGTGCTCTCGGAGTTGATGAAGCTGCCGGCCCGTCGGGCGCGGTGGCCGCACGTTGTGGATTCACCGAGGAAACAGGAGAAGAACTGATGGGTGATTGGTCGACCGCGGACATGCCGGATCAGCGCGGGCGACGCATCGTCGTCACCGGCGCGAACAGCGGGCTGGGGGAACAGACGGCGCGGGCGCTGGGACGCGCCGGCGCCGAGGTGGTCCTGGCCTGCCGCAATGTGGCGAAGGCGCAGCGCGTGGCCGATGAGATCGGCGAGAACGCGACGGTGGCGGCGCTCGACCTCGCCGACCTGACGTCGGTGCGGGCCTTCGCCGACGGCTTCGAGGGCGCGGATGTGCTGATCAACAACGCCGGAGTGATGGCGCTGCCGCTCGGGCGTACCGCCGACGGCTTCGAGATGCAGATCGGTACCAACTTCCTCGGCCACTTCGCCCTCACCGGACTGGTCCTGGACCGGATCGGCGAGCGCGTGGTGACCCTGTCGTCGCTGGCGCACAACGTTGCGCGTCTGGACATCGACGACCTGAACTGGGACCGCCGCAAGTACAACCGCTGGGTGGCGTACGGCGATTCGAAGATCGCCGACCTGATGATGGCGCTGGAACTGGCCGAGCGGCTGGAGAAGGCGGGCTCGTCGACGATCTCGGTGGCCGCGCATCCCGGCTACGCCGCGACCGAACTGCAGACCCGCACCGAATCGCTGGTGGACTGGGTGATGAAGCTCGGCAACGCCACGCCGCTGGCGCAGTCGGCCGCCGACGGCGCCCTGCCGACGCTGTACGCGGCCGCCGCGCCGGAGGCGGTCAACGGCAAATTCTACGGGCCTGCCCAATTCGGCGGTCTGCGCGGTGCGCCCACCGAGGCCGGCTACCGCAGCGTGGCCGACGACGCCGCCGTCCGCGGTCGCCTCTGGTCGACCGCCGAGGAACTCACCGGCGTCAGCTTCGACATCTGAGCCGCCGGAGAAGTTTCATGTCCTGGTAGGTACCTCTGCGGTACCTACCAGGACATAAAACTTTTCGCAGGCGGCAGCGGTGGTACTGAACAGCGCTCAGAGCACGCCCGGCGGGCGGAACTGCACGGACATCCGCGGCCCGGCACCGGGCGCTTTGGGGACCGCGTGGTCCCAGGTGCGCTGGCAGCTGCCGCCCATCACCAGCAGGTCGCCGCTGCCCAGGGTGAAGCGCAGGGAGCGGCCGCCACCGCGCGGGCGCAGCGCCAGTACGCGCGGTGCGCCGAGGGAGACGATCGCGACCAGGGTGTCCCGGTAGGCGCCGCGGCCGATCCGGTCGCCGTGCCAGGCGACGCTGTCGCGGCCGTCGCGGTACAGGCACAGGCCCGCGCTGGCGAAGCCCTCGGGCAGCGCCGACCGGTAGTGGTCGGTCAGCGCGGCGCGGAGCTCGCCCAACAGCGGATCGGGCAGGCGAGTGTCGGCCGGGTAGGCGGC
Organism: Gordonia alkaliphila; assembly: GCF_039542465.1. NCBI lineage: Bacteria > Bacillati > Actinomycetota > Actinomycetes > Mycobacteriales > Gordoniaceae > Gordonia > Gordonia alkaliphila. The sequence goes on from NZ_BAABIE010000001.1 coordinate 250,761, forward strand.
GGTCAACCGCGGTACCGGCAGCGTGGCGTCGTACATGCGGACCTGCTCGGCGCGCCACGGCACGGACCGGCGCAGTCGGTCGAACAGGCCGACGGTGCCGGTGAGCCAGCCGGGCCGCAGATCCACCCACGCGTCGGCGGCGAGCGCCCGACGGGTGATGCCGGTCGCCAGCGGGTGCACGGTCGGCGCATCGTCGGCCGTCGCGGGGGTGTCGAAGAGCGAGTCCTGGATGCCGGTGCTCATGGCGCCAGCATACGCCAGGTATCGAACGGACGTTCTACTATCTCGCCAGGGTGCGCAGCCGGCGGGCGGCTTCGACGATCACGTCGTCCTGTTTGCAGAAGGCGAAGCGGACCAGGTGGTCCCACTGCGGATTGGCGCGGTCGTGCCCCGGGGCCGGATCGACGAAGGCGCTCGCGGGCACCGCGGCCACCCCGACGCGGGCGGGCAGTGCCCGGCAGAGGGCGGCGCCGTCGGTGTAGCCGAGCGGCCGCGGATCGGCCAGCACGAAGTAGGTGCCGTCGGTGGAGTGCACGCCGAAACCGGCGTCGGCCAGCGCCGCGGACAGGGCCACCTGCCGTCGGGCAAGGTCTCGCGTCTGGTCGGCGACCCACGCCGATTCGGTGCGCAGGGCCAGGGCCACCGCAGGCTGGAACGGCCCGCTGCCCACGTAGCTCAGATACTGCTTGGCGCCGCGGGCGGCGGCGACCAGGTCGGCGGGCCCGCTGATCCAACCGACCTTCCAACCGGTCACGTGGAAGGTCTTGGCGGCGCTCGAGATGCGCAGGGTGCGCTCGGCCATGCCGTCGAAGGTCGCCAGCGACCGATGGGTGCGCTCGCCGAAGACCAGATGCTCGTAGACCTCGTCGGTGATCGCGACGACGTCGTGCGCGATGCACAGGCGCGCGATCTCGGCGAGTTCGTCGTCGGTCAGCACCGTGCCGGTCGGGTTGTGCGGCGAGTTCACGATCACCGCGGCCGTGTTCGAGGTGAACGCGGCGCGCAGGGCATCCAGATCGAGGCGGAAACCGTCGCCGTCGGGCACCAGGCCGGCGGTGCGTCGCACGGCCCCGGCCAGCGCCACGGTCGCAGCGTAGGCGTCGTAGTACGGCTCGATCATGATCACCTCGCGGCCCGGCTCCACCAGTCCCAGGACGGCCCCGGCGATGGCCTCGGTGGCGCCGACGGTGATCAGCACCTGCGTGTCCGGGTCGTACTGCAGGCCGTAGTCGCGGGCCTGCTGCTCACTGACCGCCTCCCGCAGCGCCGCCACGCCGATGCCCGGCGGGTACTGATTGTGGCCGGTGGCGATGGCCTCCTGGGCCGCGGACAGCATCGAGGCGGGCCCGTCGGTGTCCGGAAAGCCCTGGCCGAGGTTGATGGCGTCGTGCCGGGCGGCCAGCGCCGACATCTCGGCGAAGATGGTCTCGGCGAACGGCTGCAGGCGCCCGACGAGGGGCGCCGACTGCTCCTGGGTCATGGGTGCTCCCGTCTCAGACCAGCGGCAGATCGCCGGCGTCGATGATCCGGTAGGCGTAGCCCTGCTCGGCCAGGAAACGCTGGCGGTGCGCCGCGTAGTCGGCGTCGAGGCTGTCCCGGGAGACCACCGAGTAGAAGTGCGCCTGGCCGCCGTCGGCCTTGGGGCGCAGCAGGCGGCCGAGGCGCTGGGCCTCCTCCTGTCGGGACCCGAAGGTGCCCGAGACCTGGATCGCCACCGAGGCCTCCGGGAGGTCGATGGAGAAGTTGGCCACCTTGGAGACCACCAGCGTGTCGATCTCGCCGCGCCGGAACGCGTCGAAGAGCTTCTCCCGCTCGGCGTTGCGGGTGGACCCCTGGATCACCGGGGCGTCGAGCTCGCGCCCCAACTCCTCCAGCTGGTCGATGTAGGCGCCGATCACCAGGGTCGGCGCACCGCGGTGCTGCTCCAGGATCGAGCGGACCACGCGCAGCTTCGAGTGGGCGGAGGAGCAGAGCTTGTACTTGGCGTCGGCCTCGGCCACCGCGTACTGCAGGCGCTCGTCGTCGGACATGGTCACCCGGACCTCGACGCAGTCGGCGGGGGCGATCCAGCCCTGCGCCTCGATGTCCTTCCACGGGGCGTCGTAGCGCTTGGGGCCGATGAGGCTGAAGACGTCGCCCTCGCGGCCGTCCTCGCGGACCAGCGTCGCGGTCAGGCCGAGACGACGGCGCGACTGCAGATCGGCGGTCATCCGGAAGACGGGGGCGGGCAGCAGATGCACCTCGTCGTAGATGATCAGGCCCCAGTCGCGGGAGTCGAACAGATCCAGATTCTTGTACTCGCCCTTGGATTTACGCGTCATCACCTGGTAGGTCGCGATGGTGACCGGGCGGATCTCCTTGCGCTCGCCCGAGTACTCGCCGATCTCGTCCTCGGTCAGCGTGGTGCGCGCGATCAGCTCGCGCTTCCACTGCCGTCCGGCGACGGTGTTGGTCACCAGGATCAGCGTGGTGGCGCCGGCCTTGGCCATGGCGGCCGCGCCGACCATGGTCTTGCCCGCGCCGCAGGGGAGCACCACCACGCCCGAGCCGCCCGCCCAGAACGAGTCGGCGGCCATCTGCTGGTAGTCGCGCAGCTCCCAGTCGTCCTGCGCCAGGTCGATGTCGTGCGCTTCGCCGTCGACGTAGCCGGCGAGGTCCTCGGCGGGCCAGCCGATCTTGAGCAGCACCTGCTTGAGGCGGCCGCGCTCGGACGGGTGCACCACCACGGTGTCGTCGTCGATGCGTGCGCCGAGCATGGGGGCGACCTTCTTGTTGCGCAGCACCTCCTCGAGGACCGCGCGGTCCAGGGAGATCAGCACCAGACCGTGCGCCGGGTGCTTGGCCAGCTGCAGGCGACCGAACCGGCCCATGGTGTCGACGATGTCGACCAGCAGCGGCTGCGGCACCGGGTACCGCGAGTAGGTGACCAGGGCGTCGACCACCTGCTCGGCGTCGTGGCCGGCCGCCCGCGCGTTCCACAGCGCCAGCGGGGTGACCCGATAGGTGTGCACGTGCTCGGGCGCGCGCTCGAGTTCGGCGAACGGAGCGATCGCGGCGCGCGCGGCACCGGCCTGCGGATGGTCGATCTCCAGCAGTACCGTCTTGTCCGATTGAACGATGAGGGGTCCGTCAGTCACATGCCCATTGTCCAGGTTCGACGCGCCGCGGCCACCCGGGGTGCGTCACAGCAGTTCGAGGCCGGTGATCCGGTGCAGGAGGAAACTCGCATCGTCGGCTTCGTCGGAGGCGCCGATGAGCTGGCCGGCCTGCAGGGCCTTCGGCTTCACCAGATGTCGGCTGGCCGCGCCCTGGGCGTCGACGTAGCCCAGCCGCACCGACCGCCCGGTGCGCAGCGCCAGCTGGATCAGGGCCGTCGTGTTCTCGTCGCCGCTGGTCGTGATGGACGAGCGCGGCACCTGCTCGGCGCGGTCGGCGGCGCGCAGCCGGCCGACGATGGTCTCGGCCTGCCCGAGGCCGAGTTTGCTGCGACGCCGCGGCAGTCGGGCACTGCGCGCGCGGGCGGCTACGCGGACGCCGCGGCTGCGCAGATCCACCAGGGCGCCGCTGGAGTCCTCGCCGGCCGGCACGAAACCGCCGCGCCGCAGGGCGTCGACCACCTCGCGCACCGGAGCCGGGGACACGGCGACGGTCGCGGCGAGGGCGCGCAGGGCCACCTCCGCGGCCGCGTCGCTGCGCAGCACCTCGGCCAGCAGCGCCGGATCCTCGCACCGTACGAAGGCGGCGGCGACCCCGACGCGCAGGCTGCCGTGACTGCGCGCCACGTCGTCGACGAGGAAGGTCAGCGACTGCGGCACCGGCGTGCGGGAGCGGGCCTCGAGCAGGGCCTTGATCTCCGCGCCGGACCGCCCCGCGTCGAACGCGCGACGCAGGCTGCTCTCGCTGATGCGATACACCGAGGCCGCGCCACCCGATTCGAGGTCGGCGATGGCCTCCACCTGGTCGGCCAGCTCGGCCGTCATCGGTCCGGGGACCATGAGGGTCAGATCGGCCTGGACCAGGAAGTGCTCCACCGGCGTCGGTAGCGCGGTGAGCATGGCCGCCAGGATCGCGGCGGCCGCGTCGTCCTCGTCGTCGCTTCCGGCCAGCAGGAGGCGAGCGGGCGCGGTCAGGGCGCCGTGCGCCACCAGTCCGAGATCGCGGGCCTCGGCGAGGGTCTCGCCGACGAATCGCCGCGTCCACCGGCGCAGGTGCCGCGGGTGTCGCCAGGCCAGGTTCGCGACGAGGGCGTCGACCTCCACGGGGGCGGCCTCCGGTGCCTCCGCCAGCAACTCGAGGACCTGGCGTCGGGTGACGGGTGCGGTGGCGTCGAACAACTCGCTCGACAGGGCCGCGAGGGTGGTGCCGTCGCGGTCGGTGTCGCCGATCTGCCAGGGCCGACGATTCAGGTCCAGCCAGGCTTGGGCCAGACCGTGCCACTTCCGTTCGGCCGTGCTGTGCAGCCACGCGTCGACGCCGACGGTCGGCGCGAAGACCGGTTCGCCGGTGGCCTCGGCCGGTTCGGGTTCGGGGTGGCCGGAGTCCAGGAGGCGGTGTGCGGCCAGGATCTCCACCAGAAGACCGACTCGCGCCACCGGCAGCCCGGTGGCCTTGGCCAGCCGCCGCAGTTCCCGGATGCCGAGGCCGCCGGACTTCAGAATGGCGGCCGGGTGCTGGCCGAGCACCTCGAGCAGGGTGGCGCTGTGGCGGATCAGTTCCAGGGCCTCGCCGGCGCCTGCGGCATCCACGTCGGCCGGGCCGAAGCGGCCGGGGCCGCCGCTCATCGGCGGGGGTGCCAGCACGGCGGTCGGCAGCGGGGGCTCGCCGCGGAGCAAGCGGCCGACCATCGGGACCAGTTCCACGGTCTGCTCGTCGATCCGGGCCAGCAGGCCGGCGCGGATCAGCCGGGGGACGGGGGCGTCGGCATCGGCGTCGGGGGCCGCGTCGCGGCTGCGGCCCAGCGGGGAGCCGACGGTGAGCGTCGCCAGCAGTTCACGCGGCCGTTCGTCGAGGCCGTCGATCACGTCCTGAATCTGCTCGGGTGTGGCGGTGGCGAGCGGGCCCACCAGGTGGTGTCCGCGCCAGGGGAGTGCGGCCGGGAGATGGATGCCGGCGATCCACGCCGGTTTGCGTGCGGTACCCGCTCCCGAATCCCAGATCAGGCCCTGGGCAACCAGATCGGCCAGGCGGGCGTCCAGGGCCGGTCGTTTGAGTCGGCGGCCGAGGGCGGCGACGAGTTGATCGCGGGTCACCGGTCCGATCACGTCGTTGCGCGCGGTGTCCGAGCCGCACTCGAGGAAGGCTTCGATCACCGCCACCGTCGCCAGGTCCAGACTCTCCCCGGCCTGTGCGATCGACGACGCCGACAGGGCACGCTGCGCCAAGACCGCCGTGCCGCGCGGCGGGGGCGAGGCGAGGTCGCCGCGCCGCGTCAACAGGGCGGCGAGGTCGGCATCGGAGCGGTCGGCCAGCGCCTCGGCCAGGCCGCGCAGGGAGCTGTCCGTTCTCATCCGGACAATCCTACCGACGTGGTCTTCGCCACCGACCCCGGCTTTCCCGGTCCCTGCGCCGGTGCCTCGGGACGCATGGCACAATGAGGCCGTGGCTAAGAAGAATACTTACGTGGACAATGGCTGGCCGGATGTGGCGGTAGAGGATCACGCCGTCACCGAGTTCACCGCGCATCTCGCCGGTGCACTGTCGCCGTTCGGCAACGAGAACCCGTTCCCGGTGCCGGCGAGCGAGCTGCCCTTCATTCAATCGCACACCGTCATCAACCGCTGATCCGGAACTGACGAGCGAAACCCCGTGCCTGAGTAGGCACGGGGTTTCGGCGTGTCCAGAGTCGGTCCGGCGCGGAATCGATCGGTCTGGGCGCCGTCGCCCGAGGGCTGCAGTCCGCTCGACCGATACCGCCGCCCGGCAGATGCACAGGAACCCCGCACCGATGGTGCGGGGTTCCTTGGTCTGTGCGCCGGTGTCCGGCGCGGCCGACTCGGATCAGAGACCGAGCAGGCCCTTGTTGTCGTTGAACAGGTCCAGCTGGCCCTGATCGAGCTTGTAGCCCGACTTCGCGAGGGCATCGGCGGCCGAGCGCAGTTCGGGGCTGCCGGCGCGTGCCTGCGAGATGGCGTCGTTGGTGTCCTTGGCGTCGTCGGCCTTCGGTGCGTCCGCGCGGTCCTTCAGCTTCGGCAGCGACGGGGTCGACGGCGTGGCCGGGGCCTGGCGGGGGGTGTGGCCGGACAGGCCGACACCGCACGACGGCCAAGCGCCCTTGCCCTGGCTGGCGAGGACGCGCTCGGCGACCACGATCTGCTCGGCCTTGCTGGCCTGGTGGGCGCTCGGGGCGAACTGGCCGCCGCCGTGGCCGGTCCAGGTGCTCGGGCTGAACTGCAGGCCGCCGTAGTAGCCGTTACCGGTGTTGATGGCCCAGTTACCGCCGGACTCGCACTGTGCGACGCGGTCCCACTCGGCGTCGGTCGCGGCCGAGGCGTTGCCGCCACCGAGGAGCGCGGCGCCGCCGCCGAGGACTGCGGAGGTCAGAGCGACCTTCGCGACGGTCTTGCTGGACATGAACGACTGCTTAGCGTGACGTGCCATTGCTGTTTGAGTTTCCTCTCTCCACGCGCCTGCGAAGTGAGCTGTCGGGTTCGAGCTGAGAGGTGCTCGGTCCGGTCCGGGAGGCCCGGTCTGGACTTAACCCCAAGGCGATCCGTCGGTGACGGTCCGCCGGTATCCGGAGGGATGGTGGGTCCCCCGCCCTCGTTCCTGAACTGAATTGTTCGGTGTACCCGGTGGCGGAACGAGGTTGGGCGCGACCGCCGGGTGATGTGTATTTGTCGGTGCCCGAGGGCGACCGGAATGAACACTACGTAATCCATTCGGGGGAAGTCACCTAGTCGGAAGGAGGGGTTTTTCCCCTACCTACTGGCCGGTTTCGGCCTGTTTCGGTATCTCCGCAGTTCACGGTGCTGATGGTCGTCCCGTAGCCGGTTCGTTATCTCCCCGTGATGTGACTAAGGTCACAACCAGATTGAGGCCCGGGCCACTCGCCTCACGCGCCGTCGAGGGCGCGGCGGGCTTCCAGTGCTCGGAACGTGCTCGCGTGGAAGACCAGCGGCTCCACCGTCGGATCGCTGCGCAGCGACTGGATCTCCAGCAGTACTACGGTGTGGTCGCCGGCCGGCAGCTCGCCGGCGGCCGTGCAGAGCAGGTGAGCGGTGCCGCCCGGGATGAACAGTGCACCGCTGGAGAGGGCCACCGGGCGCACCCGGGCGAACCGTCGGTCCGGGTGTCCGGCCAACTGGCGGGCCAGGTCGCCCTGGTGCTCGGCGAACACGCTGACACCGAGTTCGTCCGCGTCGCGCAGCAGCGGCCAGGTGGCCGACTCGTGGCGTACCGCCACCGACACCAGGGGCGGATCGAGGGAGACGGTGGTGAACGAACTCGCCGCCATGCCGATGTCGGTGCCCGCCGGGAAATCGGGACCGTCGACCGTCGTCCGACGGCACACGGCCACGACGCCGGACGGGAAGCAGCTGTACGCGCGTTTGAGCGCGCCGGGGTCGCCGACCGGCACCAGCGGCGACGGTCCGTCGGTCATCGGCTGCGACGCCCGGAGATCAGGGCGAAGACGAGAGCCAGCAGCAAGCCGATGGGTGCGCCCATCGCGAGGATGTAGGTGAGGGTCACGATCGCCTGATTCGACTCGCGCACCGCGGGGAACAGCAGGGCGATGCTGGCGACGAATCCGATGACGACCAGGATCACGGCCGTGGGCAACAGCGCCGAGGACTTCTGGGTCTGCATGAGATCCACGGTAGTCCGACGCGTACCATCGGTCGAAAGTGCGCCTCGAGCTCGCCCCGCGGACATCTGCAGTGGCGGGCGGGGCGCATTCTGATGAGTTGGTCCGAGCAGTTTGAAGGTGAGCACTGTGCCGAGCGGTCACGTGAAGTGGTACGACCCCGCCAAGGGGTTCGGTTTCCTGTCGCAGGAGGGCGGGGAGGACGTGTACGTCCGTTCCTCGGCGCTGCCCGCGGACGTCGACGCGCTCAAAGCCGGCCAACGGGTCGAGTTCGACATGGCGGCCGGCCGCCAGGGACCGCAGGCGCTGCGGGTCACCGTGCTCGACGCGGCGCCCAGCGTGGCGCGCAATGTGCGGGAGAACCAGCGGGCGGCCACCAAGAAGCACACGCCCGACGAACTGCACGGCCTGATCGCCGACCTCATCACCCTGCTCGAGGGCAAGGTGCAGCCCGACCTGCGCAACGGTCGCTACCCGGACCGCAAGACCGCTCGGCGTATCTCCGAGGTGGTCCGCGCGGTGACCCGCGAGCTCGACCGCTAACCGGTCACGAGCTTTCGCTACGCGGTGCCGCGGATCTCGCCCAGCACCGTCTCGTTCGTCACCGAGAAGCCCTTCGGCCGGGTGTCCACCGCGTAATGGCCGCGGAACGGGATGGTGCCCTGCCCGGATTCGAGACCGTCGGGCGCATCCTCGACCACGGCGGAGAACGGCTTCACCTCGATGCCCAGGAGCACGCGGTGCTGCGTGGACGGCAGGATCTCGGTGTACGCGTCGCCGGTGGTCTTGATCCAGGTCACCGGCTGGATGCCGCGGGAGGTGGCGTAGAGCGCGGTAAGCGTCCACGGCTTGGTCGCGATCTCCGACGGCACCGACAGCACCAAGCTCTCGTCGATCGGCACCGGGAACACGGTGACCGGCAGTGCGGCGAGTTGTTCGAGACTCAGGTACGCAGGCCGGCAGGCGTCCATCTGCAGAGTGCACCAGTACGACGGTGACACCTGCTGATACTCGGTGCCCGCCGCCACCGAGATCTTCGGATCGGTCTCGGGCATCGCCCGCACCAGGAGGGCGGTGGCGACGGCGATGACGATCACCATGACCGCGCCGACCGCGGCCAGAATGGTCAGCGCCTTCTTATCTGCGGGCTGCAGGGACACCGGGGGACCTCACTGTCGTAGTTGCCGGGACGTTCTCTGGGTGGGACGTATCTGGATAGGACGTTCTCGGGGGTGCCCGGACTAGTCGGGCCGGTGCCGACGCTGCGGTCGGGTGACGGGCGGGCGGGCGGTATTCGGGGCGGGAGAAGGACGCGCCGACCGCTGCGCGGCGGTGGGCCGCTCGGACGGAGCGTCGTCGATCGGGAAGGGACGCGTGGATGCGGGGCCCGGGGGAGTGGGCACCGTGGCGAAGCCCGCGGTGGGGGCGGGCTCGGTGGGACGTCGTCCACCGACGCCCGGCACCAGGGTGGCGCCGCGACTGGTCATGACGGTCTGGGCGAAACCGGCCGCCATCAGGACCGCGACCACGGTGAAGCCGATCCACAGGGTGGTGGGCAGCACCACGCCGAGACTGGCGCCGAGCACCCAGCACAGCTGGAGGACGGTCTCGGAACGACCGAAGGCCGACGCGCGGGAGGCCTCGGGCAGGTCGTCCTGAATGGTGGAGTCCAAGCAGACCTTGGCGATCGCGCTCACGCCCGAGGCGATCAACGCCGCGATGACCACCATCAGCAATGAGCCGAAGATCGCGGTGAGCACGGCGGCACCGGCCGCCGCGCCGGTGCTGGCGACGATGATGCGCGGCGGGTGCTTGAGTTCCAGGCGGGTGCCGATGCCGTTGCCGATGCCGTTGCCGATACCGGCGGCGGCGCCGACGGCGCCGAGCATCATCAGCTGTGCCCAGCCGCTGGAGCCGGACTGCGCCTTGGCGTAGAACGCGATGTAGAGGGTCAGGAAGCCGGTGAGGATGCGGATGGTGCCGTTGCCCCACAGGCTGGTCACCACGGTGCGGCCGAGCGGCTGGCGCATGGTGGCCGCGAGGCGGGCGGACAGGCGGCCGCGGCCACCGGTCGCGGCGTCGGCCGTGGCCGACGCCTGCTCGCCGTCGCGGTAGGTGAGCGTGGTGGGGACTTCGCCCTCGGTCACCTCCACCCAGGCCGGGATCTTCATGCAGAAGTACGCGCCCACGATCGCGAGCAGGCACAGGAAGACCATCGCGCCGGGGATGTGCAGGGGTAGCCAGGTGCCCAGGATCAGGTCGATCGCGGCGGCCAGACCGCCAGCGACGATGGTGCCGAAGATCAGCCCGAACATGGTGAGCCGGGAGTTGACGCGCACCAGGTCGATCGTCGGCGGGAGTACCCGCGGCGCGACGGCGGATTTGAGAACGCCGAACGATTTCGACAGCACCATCAGTCCCAGCGCGCACGGATAGAGGATCCACGGCTTGTACTGCATCTGATGGGTCACCGGATCCCACGACGAGTTCACGATGATCAGCAGCGCCAGCACGGCGCGCAGCCCGAAGGTGGTCGCCATCGCGATCCGGCGCCCGTGCTGCAACTTGTCGAGCAGTGGGCCGATGAGCGGTGCTATCACCGCGAAGGGCGCGATGGTCAGGGCCAGGTACAGGCCCACGTTGACCTTCGACTCACCGGTCGCGGCGGCGAAGAACAGGGTGTTGGCGAGCGCGACGGCCATCGCCGCGTCGACGGCGTTGTTGGCGATCACCGGCATGGTGAGGGCGGTGAGCCCGGAGCGGTCGGCCCCGTCGGCGGTGGCGGCGCGGTGCACGATGTCCACGCCGCGACCGGCGAAGTACTTGGACCGGCGCGCCATCACGCGCACCACGGTCACCTTCTCCGGCGGCACGTAGTCGGTGCGGCGTCCGTTGGCGTGCGGCGCCGCCGCGGTCGCGGGATCGTCGATGACCTGGGTGTCCGGATCGTCGAGCGGCGGCAGATGCCGATTCTGGGTGCGCGGGGGCGGCGGCGTCGCGCCGGGCGGCGGATAGCGCCGGGTGCGGGGGTCGGCGGGATAGTTGTGCCGACCCGGGTGATCGCCGCTGAATCGGGGTTCGGGTCGGCGGGCGCGCGAAGGATCCCCGGATGGTCCGGGGTTCTCGCGTGCTGATCGGGAAGCCACGACTCGATTGTTCCCTATCGTGCCGACGACTCGTCGCATGGGCGTTCCGGGGCGTCGCGGATACGCCCTCAACGTGCATTTCGCTACCGCGCTGAGGCACACTGAGGGGGTGAGTGTGGCAGCACAGGCGACCCTATTGGAGCAATCCGAGCAGATCGCACGACAGGTACTGGTGGCCGACGGGGAGCAGCCCGGCGAACACCTGGGGGCACGACCGGAAGGCGAGTGGGCTGTGGCCCACAGTTTTGCGGCGCAGGTTCCCGGGTACGGCGGCTGGCACTGGTGCGTGGTCTTGGCCGCAGCCCCGGGCTCGGACGAGGTGACCGTGTCCGAGGTGGTCCTCCTTCCGGGCGACGGCGCGCTGCTGGCCCCGAACTGGGTGCCGTGGGCCGAGCGCATCTCCGCGGGCGACCTGGGTCCCGGCGACCTGCTGGCGTCGCCGCCGGACGATCCGCGCCTGGTGCCCGGCCAGACCGACACGCTCGACGTGGACCCGGTCGACGCCGACCAGGTGGGCCAGGTGGCCGCCGAGATCGGCCTGGGTCGTAAGCGCCTGCTGTCGTACGAGGGCCGTGCCGAGGCCGCGCAGCGCTGGCACGACGGCGACTTCGGCCCGGAATCGGCGATGGCGCGCAACGCCCGCTACTCCTGCAGCACCTGCGGATTCTTCCTGCCGCTCGCCGGTGCGCTGCGCGCCGAGTTCGGCGTATGCGCCAACGAGTTCGGCGCCGACGGCCACGCCGTCCCGCTCGACTACGGCTGCGGTGCGCATTCGGACACCCCGATGCCGGCCGGCGGCCAGGGCAGCCCGGCCTTCGAGGCCTACGACGACGGTGCAGTGGAGATCGTCGAATCTCGATGACGCCGTCGGCGGCGCGACCGGACCCGGCCGATCCGTTCGGTACGGCCGCGCTGCGTGCGGCGACCCTGTCTGCGTGGCGCGATTCGCCGACGCGGCTCGCCGAGGACGTCGCCGCCGAGGCTGAACTCCGGCACATCGGGTACCGCGACCGCTGGTTCACCGAACTGGCCGCGAACGCCGCCGATGCGGCGCTCGCCGCACCGGTGCCCGGCCGAATGCGGCTGACCGTCGACGGCGCGCAGATCCGCATCGCGAACACCGGCGCCCCGCTGACCCGCGCGGGCGTGCAGGCCCTCACCGCGCTGCGCGTGTCCCCCAAAGGCGTCGAGCCGGCCGCGATCGGCCGTTTCGGGGTCGGATTCCGCGCCACGAGCTTCGTCGACCGCGTCGATCTGCTGTCCACCTCGGGGTCGATCACCTTCGACCGGCAGGCGACCGCGGCGGCGGTGGTGGAGCTGCCCGTCGACGCTCCCGAGGTACCCGCTCAACGCCTGGCGTGGCCGCTGACCGCGGCGCCGAGCCACGGCTATGCGACCGAGGTGGTGCTGCACTGCGCCGACGAGACCCAAGCGCAGACGCTCGCGGCGCACGCTGCGGCGGAGGCTGAGGACCTGTTGCTGGCGTTGTCGGCGCTGGTCGAGATCGTCGTCGACGGCACCGCGATCACCCGCCGGGTGGACGGCGACCAGGTGGTGATCGACGTCGAGGGCCGTCCGCACCGCCGGTGGCTGCGCAGCAGTGCGGGCGGGACGCACTGGCTGGTGCCGGTGGTCGACGGACGACTGCAGCCGCTGACCGACGACGTGGTGCGCAGTCCCACGCCGACGCAGATCCCGCTGTCGTTGCCGGCCCGGCTCGTCACCGACCTGCCGTTGACCCCGGATCGCCGCGGCCTGCACCCGGACGCCGATCTGGCATCGGCCGCGGTCGGCTACACCGCGCTGGTGGCGGCCGCGCCGGACGACCAGAAGCACCTGCTGGTGCCCGCCCCGGCGTTCGCCGCCGGCGCCGAGGACGCGCGGCTGCGCGCCGCGGTGCTGGCGGCGCTGGCCGCCGACCGCTGGGTGCCCGGCGTCGACGGCCGCCGACTCGCGCCCGAACGGACGCTGGCGCTGCGCGGGCTCACCCCCGACCTGGCCGATCTGCTCGGCGAGGTGCTCGAACCGCTCGCCCATCCGCTGGTCAGCGACGGCCCGGCGGCGGCGGCCGTGCTGCGCCTGGGCGCGGCGGAACTCGGGTTGGCGCAGCTGGCCGATGTGCTGTCCGGTGTGGACCGCCCGCCGTCGTGGTGGGGTCGGCTGTATGCGGCGCTCGACCCGCTGGTGACGGGCCCCGACGCCGTCGCCGAACTGGGGGCGCTCCCGATTCCGCGCGCCGACGGACGCAGTCACCGCGGCGTGCGGGGCGTGTTCGACGTCGACCTGCCCGCCGACGACGAACTGGTGCTCGACTGGGTGCCGACGGTGCACCCGGCCGCCGCGCACCCGCTGTTGGAGCGGCTGGGCCTGGAACGCTTGACCGTCTCGCAGGTGCTGGCGCATCCGGGACTGGAGCAGCGGGTGGCCGACGCGGACGAGCTGTCGGACACCGAGCACGAGGAACTCGTCGACGCGGTCCTGCGTCTGCTCGACGCGAGCGACGCGGAACCGACGGTGCCGACCTGGCTGGGCGCGCTGGACGTCCCCGACTCCGAGGGTGAACTGCGCCCGGCCGACGAACTGCTGCTGCCGGGCAGCCCGCTGGCGTCGGTGCTGGCCGACGACGCGCCGCTGGGCGTGATCGACGCGGACTTCGTCGCGGCCTATGGCGCGCGCCCGCTCCGTCGACTCGGCGCGGGGTGGGGCTTCACCACGGTGCACGACGACCTGCCCACCGCCCCCGACCACGACCTCGACGGCGAGGCCGACTGGTGGGACGGGCTCGAGGTGCCGCCGGAGGCCCTGCGTGCGGTCCGCGACCTGGACTTGGTGGCCCCGGACCGCTGGGGCCGGGCCCTCACGCTGCTGGCGCAGGACCCGGACATCGCCGCGGACCTGGCCGACCCGGACGGCTACACCGTCTGGTGGCTGCGGCGGCACGCCGAACCGATCGCGGGGACGCCGTTGCGCCGGTGCGCCGCCCCGGACACCGACAGCTGGCGCGGCCTGTTCGACCCGCTGGACCATCCGTCGGCGGCGGCCCTCACCGCGCTGCTGGTCGGCGCGGAGCCCGACGACACCGACGACGCCGACGGATGGCTGGCTGCGCTCGCCGACCCGGCCCGCACCGTGCCGCCCGGTGTCGCCGCCCGAGCGCACGCCGCCGTGGTGCAGGCCTACCGGGCCGGCCGCGTCAGGCTGGACCGACTCGACCCGCCGCTCGGGCTGCGCACCCTGGCCGGATCGGTCAGCTCCGACGCCGTGGTGCTCGACGCGCCGTGGTGGGTGGCGGTGGTGCCGCCGGCGGACGCCGTGCTGGTCGGCGCGCACCCGGAAGCGCGCTCGGCGGCCGACTTCGCCGCGTTGGTCGACGCCCCGCTGGCCTCGGAGACGCTGTCGGTGCACGTGGTCTCCGTCGGACGCTTCCTGGATCCGGAGTCCGGTCCGGCGCTGCGGCTGGCGGCCGCCACCGGCTGGGGCCTGTCGGGGCCGCTGGTGGCGCACGACGCGCTCGTCGTCGCGGTTTTCGACGACGACGCCGAACGGCGCGTCCGCGTGCCACGCTGGCGGGACACCGCGGGCACACTGCACGTGGAGCACTGCGTACCGTGGGATCCCACCGGACCCGATCCCCGTCGACCGCGAGAGGAAACGCCGTGAGCTTGTCGCCCTTCGGTTTCGACCACAGCACTCTCGACTGGGTCCTGTCGGTGCGCGCCGAGCCGTGGAATTCGCTGTGGCAGATGGTCACCGTCTTCGGCGACACCCTCACCCTCACGCTGGTGGCGATCGGCGTGTTCGTCCTCGCCTGGGTGGGCGAACGGATCGACCTCGCCGCCCTCATCGCGTTCGGCGGCGTCTCCGGCTACCTGGTGATGGTGCTGCTCAAGAGCGTGTTCGGCCGGGCGCGACCGCCGGTCGCGGACCGGCTGATCGACATCGGCTCGCTGTCGTTCCCCTCCGGTCACGCCATGATGTCGACGGTGATCTTCGGGTTGACCGCGGTGATCGTCTACCGGCTCTACGTGTGGGTGCGACTGCACCCGGGCGTGCTGCTGCTGGCGCCCGGAGCGGCGTTGATCATCGGCGCCTCCCGGGTCTACCTCGGCGCGCACTGGGCGTCGGACGTGCTGGCGGGCTGGGCGCTCGGGCTCGTCTGGCTCGCGCTGTGCCTGCTGGCGCACAAGCAGATCGTGCGTTGGGTGCAGTTGCGCACCGAGCCGCCGGTCCGCGTCTCCCGGAACTGACGCCCGCAGAAAGCGGACGCGCGCCGCGCTGCCGCGTCAGTCGAGTCCTTCTTGCGCGCCCTTGCTGCCGCGGCGCACGGCCGTCCGCTGGACCAGTACGATCACGGTGCCGACCAGGCCGACGGCCAACCCCACCCAGCACACCGTCAGCGCACGATCCGGCCCGATGTCGGTGACGGCGACGACGATGGTCGCGATCAACCAGGCGAGCATGCCGCCGACGATGACCGGCTCGGGTGCGCGCAGTCGCGCGGGCAACTCGGGGACTGCAGTCGGTTCGGCCATGCCATTACGGTAGCTTCTCCCGGGTAGGCACCCGATTTCCGTCGGGAATTTCCAGTCCACGAGCGGCAAGGATGGTCGGCGCATGAGCGAGACGACGGACGAGGCGAGCCCGGCGCAGAAGCCGCCGGCGTCGGACCGAATCGCCGCGTACTTCAAGATCGCCGAGCGCGGCTCCACGTACGGCCGCGAGGTGCGGGGCGGTCTGGTCACCTTCTTCACGATGGCCTACATCGTGGTGCTGAATCCGATCATCATCGGCGGCATCGCGGGCGACGGCCGCAATGCCGACATCAACGGTGACGTGTTGCCGATGGTGCAGGTGGCGGCGGTGACGGCGCTGGTCGCGGGCATCATGACCATGCTGATGGGCCTGGTGGCCAACTTCCCGTTCGCCATCGCCGCCGGCCTGGGCATCAACAGTCTGCTCGCGGTGACGATCGCCCCGGAGATGAGCTGGCCGGCCGCCATGGGGCTGGTGGTGATCGACGGCATCATCATCGTGATCCTCGGTCTCACCGGTTTCCGGACCGCGGTGTTCAACGCGGTGCCGCCGGAACTCAAATCGGCGATCGCCGCCGGCATCGGCGCGTTCATCGCGTTCATCGGCCTGGTCGACTCCGGCTTCGTGTCCCGCACCGAGGGGGGACCTCCGGTGCAGCTGGGCGTGGACGGTTCGGTGGCGACGGTGCCGACCCTGCTGTTCGCCGTCGGTGTGCTGCTCATGGGCGTGCTGACCGTTCGCAAGGTGCCCGGCGCGCTGCTGATCGGCATCGTCGTGATGACCATCGTGTCGCTCATCGTCGAGGCGATCTGGAACGTCGGCGGTCGGTCCGACGACAACCCCGGCGGCTGGGCCATGAACACCCCCGGGTCTCCGGACAGCTTCTTCGGTCTACCCGACCTCACCCTGGTGGGCCAGGTGGACCTCTTCGGCGCCCTCGAGCACGTCAGCGTGCTGATCGCCGGCATCTTCGTCTTCACCCTGGTGCTGTCGAACTTCTTCGACGCCATGGGCACCATGACCGGTATCGGCAAGGAAGGCGGCCTGACCGATGAGAAGGGCAACCTGCCGGGCATCGGTAAGGGCCTGGTGGTCGAGGGTGCGGGCGCCATCGTCGGCGGCGGCGCGTCGGCGTCGTCGAACACCGTCTTCGTCGAATCGGCCGCGGGCGTGGCCGAAGGTGCGCGCACCGGCCTGGCCAACGTGGTGACCGGTCTGCTGTTCCTGGTCGCCATGTTCTTCACGCCGCTGTACGAGATCGTGCCGATGGAAGCGGTCACCCCGGCGCTCGTCGTGGTGGGCGCGCTGATGATGGCGCAGGTCCGCGACATCGACTTCAGTCGGTTCGAGTACGCGCTCCCGGCGTTCCTCACCATCGTCGTGATGCCTTTCACCTACTCGATCGCCAACGGCATCGGCGTCGGCTTCATCGCCTGGGTGGTGCTGGCCTCGGCGCGCGGCAAGTGGCGCACGGTGCACCCGCTGCTGTGGGTGGTCGCGATCCTGTTCGTGCTCTACTTCGCCCGCGGACCCATCTCCGACCTGGTCGGTTAGCGCCAGCCCCCGCGCACGCCGACCGCTCGCGCGACAGCCGTCCGTTCCCGCGAGACGATGCCGGTCCCGCGGGCCTCGCGCGGGCCCGCGGGACCGGCATGCTCTCGCGGGAGTCGACCTAGAAGTAGGTGCCCGCGAACGGGGCCCGGTCGACGGCGAACATCGCGTCGAGCAGGTCGGCGGTGGCCGGGGAGTCGCACTCGATGCGCCCGGCGGTCACCAGTTCCCGGGCGGGCGTCCCACCGGTGTACAGCGAGCTCAGCGTGGCAACGCTGAGCGCCGCGCGCGGCAGCCCGTCGGTCGACGAGGACACCCGCTCGGCGACGCCGCGACCGTCCACCACGTCCAGGCGGTACGTGCCGCCGCGCCCGTCCCAGCCGTCGGACACCTCCAGGAGGACCGCGCCGTCGGTGCCGTAGGTGCGCGCGGACAGCGCCGCCGCCACGTCGAGCAGCGAGACCCACAGTTCGTCGGTGCGTCCGGTGACCCGGACGGCGCGCGCATTGTGCAGCTGCAGGCCGAGCGTGTCGTCGACCGGGACCTTGGCGCTGATCGAGGTGACCAGATCCAGGCCGGTGAGGACCCGCCACAGATCGGTGTGCGCCTGGTCGGTCACCGCGACGAACTCCTCGACGGTGGCCGACGCCTCGCGGGCATCGATCCGATAGGCGGCGTACCCGTCGGCGTGCAGCAGGTAGTACAGGTCCGTGGTCTGCGAGTTCCGGCGGAAGCCGCGGTCGGCCAGGATCGACGGCCACCACGAGTCCGGGCGGTGCACCGCGCCCGGCCGCGTCGCGGCCCAGCGCGCATGCAGCTCGGGGATACGCGCGGCGATCTGGTCCGCGGTGCCGTACCGGACGCGGGAGTCGGCGGGCGCCTCGGTGCGCCACGCCACGGCGCTCGGATCCACGGTGACGGTCTCGGCGAAGCACGCCGGACCGAAGCCGAAGCGCTCGTAGATGCCGCCCTCGGAGGCGGTGAGGATGGCCAGCGGCAGCCCGGCGGCGCGCCACGCGGCGAACTGCTCGGTCAGCATGCGGCGCAGCAGTCCGCGCCGCCGGTGCGTACCCGCGACCGACACCCACGACAGGCCGCCGGTCTCCAGGCACGCCCCGCCGGGCACGGTCAGCGGCAGCTGGAAGTACAGGGAGACGGCGACCAGCGGGGCGCCGTCGCTGCCCTCGTCGCGCACCACCAGCGAGTCGGTGACCCGCCCGCGGAACTCGGCGACCTCGGCGTCCGGCAAGGGCGCGGGGAGGGCGAAGGTCCGCGCATCGAGCGCGATGATCTCCGGCCAGTCGGCGCTGCGGGCGCGGCGCATGGACAGGGGCGACGGTTCACTGGTCACTCTGCCGAGTCTGCCAAACGGCTTTGGAGCGCGTACAGGCGATGTGGAACGGTGGTCTGGTGCAGCACGCTCTCGCCGTCGACGTGATCGATGTGACCGATCCCGACGACCCGCGCGTCGACGACTTCCGGGACCTCAGCGCGGTGGATCGACGACCCGATCTGGCGGTCCTGCCCGGCGGGGAGGCGGGCAAGGGCCTGGTGATCGCCGAGGGCGTGACCGTGACCCAGCGGATGATCGCCTCCCGCTTCACGCCGCACGCCTTCCTCGGCGTGCCCAATCGGTTGGCGCAGCTCTCGAACGACCTGTCGCACCCGTCGCTCGCGGGCGTTCCGTTCTATCGCGTGAGCGCCGACGTGATGGCCGCGATCGTCGGCTTCCACCTCAACCGCGGCGTGCTGGCGGCGGCGCATCGCCCGGCCCCGCTGACGGTGGCCGAGGTGCTCGCGGACGCGCGCACCGTGGTGGTCCTGGAAGGGGTCAACGACCACGAGAACATCGGCAGCATCTTCCGCAACGCCGCGGGTCTGCACGTAGACGCACTGATCTTCGGCGCCGGATGCTCAGATCCCTTGTACCGCAGGAGCGTTCGCGTCTCGATGGGACACGCGCTGCTGGTGCCGTTCGCACGTGCCGACGCCTGGCCCGACGACCTCGACACGGCGGCGCGGGCCGGCTTCTCGCTCGTCGCGCTCACCCCGGGGGAGGGTTCGGTACCGCTCGACGCCGCCGTCGACGCCGACCGGATCGCCTTCCTGGTCGGTGCCGAAGGGCCGGGGCTGACCGCGGAGACCATGGCGCGGTGCGACGTCCGGGCGCGCATCCCGATGAGCCGCGGCACCGATTCGCTGAACGTGGCCACGGCCGCGGCCATCGCCTTCTACGAGCGGACCCGTCGACTGCAGGCCTGACGGACGACT
Source organism: Gordonia alkaliphila (assembly GCF_039542465.1). NCBI lineage: Bacteria > Bacillati > Actinomycetota > Actinomycetes > Mycobacteriales > Gordoniaceae > Gordonia > Gordonia alkaliphila. Next base: position 270,066 of record NZ_BAABIE010000001.1, read on the forward strand.
AGTGCCCCGTGGCACTAGTCGTCGTGACTGCGCACGCCGAGGAGCACGTCCTCCCAGGCGGGGACGGCCGGCTTGGCGCGCTTGGCGCGGTGACGGCTCGCTCCGGAACGCTCATCGGCCGTGGCGCCGTCGCCCGACTGGTGCTCCTCGTCGGCAGTGCGGAGGTTGTCGTAGGCCTCGGCGGCCGGTGCCGTCGAGTACTGCAGGTCCAGAATGTCGGCCAGCGGCGGCCGCGGACGCTCCGGCGGGCGGGACTGCTGGGCGTCGATCAGCGAGTCCGCGTCGACGGTCACCTCCTGGTGTCCGTCGGGCCGGAACTCGCGCCGCGGCTCGGCAGGCACCGCGGCCAGTCGGGTGCGGCGCGCGGCGCGGGAGAGTGCGGGGTCGGTCAGCTCCACCGCGAGCTCGTCGATCGGATCGGTGGTGCCGCCGTAGGAACCGGGCAGGAAGCGCCAATGGGCGAACTGCTCGTCCGGGCCCTCGTAGAAGGACACCTGGACCACCCAGTCGCCGTCGTCGGCCTTCCAGGAGTCCCAGCGGGCGTCGGCGGGGACTTCGCCGCGCAGCACGAGGCATTCGGCGACGAGTTCGCCGAGGGTGGCCGGATTCGGGCCGTCCATGTCCATCGGGTGCGAGGCCCGGGCCAGTTCGGCGGCGCGGGCGCGTTCGAGCAGCACCGGGTGGGCGTACCGCTCGATCTTGCTGACCGAGACGCCGGCGATCTGCGCGAGTTCGTCCACCGACGCGCCGGCCCGAATCCGCGACTGGATCTCGCGCGGACGCAGTGCGGCGTCGCCGCTCACCGGGATCTGGCCGAGCTCGGTGGTGTCGGCACGAGCGGCGGCCCGCAGGTCGTCGTCCGCGCGGATACGGAAGTGTTCGTCGGTCTCCCGATCGATGCAGACGACGTACTGTCCGTCGGACTCGACGCGCAGCACCTCCAGTTCACGCATTCGATCCTCCTCCGGTGGCCGGTCCGCATAGGCGACGGTTGAGGACCAGCCTAGCCGACCTCGGTCGCCCTGACCGGCGGACACGACGAGCAAGCGCAGGTCGCCCCCCGTGCGGGGCGACCTGCGCTTGTGTCCATCGTGGGTCCGCGTCAGAGGCGTTCGACGAGGTAGTCGATCGCCGCGGTGAGGGTGGAGACGTCCTCCGGCTCGATGGCGGGGAACATGCCGATGCGGAGCTGGTTGCGGCCCAGCTTGCGGTACGGCTCGGTGTCGAGGATGCCGTTGGCACGCAAGGTCTTTGCGATGACCGCGGCGTCGACGTCGTCGTTGAAGTCGATGGTGCCGACCACCTGGCTGCGGTGCGCCGGATCGGCGAACGGGGTGGCGAAGGAGCTGGCGTCGGCCCAGTCGTAGAGGCGCGAGCTGGAGTCCGCGGTCCGCGCGACGCACCAGTCGAGGCCGCCGTTGGCGTTCATCCACTTGATCTGGTCGGCGAACATGATCAGCGAGGCCACGGCCGGAGTGTTGTAGGTCTGGTTCTTGCTGCTGTTGTCGACGGCGGTCGGCAGCGACAGGAACTCCGGGCACCAGCGGTCCGAGGCGCCGATCTCGGCGACCCGCTCGAGCGCGGCCGGGCTCATGATGGCGACCCACAGGCCGCCGTCGGAGGCGAAGCTCTTCTGCGGGGCGAAGTAGTAGACGTCGGTGGCGCTGATGTCGACGGGCAGACCGCCGGCACCGGAGGTGGCGTCGATGGCCACGAGGGCGTCACCGGCGGCGGCCGGGCGCACCACGGGCACGGCCACACCGGTGGAGGTCTCGTTCTGCGCCCAGCCCACGAGGTCGATGCCCTCGAAGTCGGCGGCGGTCAGCGCGGCCGGATCCGGCGCGGTGCCCGGATCGGTGGAGATCACCTTCGGGTCGGCCAGGAAGGGGGCCTTCTTGGAGACGGTGGCGAACTTCGACGAGAACTCGCCGTAGGTCAGGTTCAGGGCGCGCTCGCGGATCAGGCCGAACGCGGCGGCATCCCAGAAAGCGGTGGTGCCGCCGTTGGAGAGGACCACCTCGTAGCCGTCGGGCAGCGAGAAAAGGTCGGTGAGGCCGGACCGGATGTCGCCGACCACGTTCTTCACCGCGGCCTGACGGTGACTGGTGCCCATGATCGAGGCGCCGCCGTCGACGATCGCCTGCAACTGTGCCGGGCGGACCTTGGAGGGGCCGCAGCCGAAACGGCCGTCGGTGGGCAGGAGTTCGGCGGGCAGCGTGATCTGCGAATCGGTCATGGACAGTAGTTTACGGCGTGATCGAGGCGACAGCAGGTCGGGGATCGGCGACGACCGTTCGCCTGCCTCCGCCCGCCGGGCGGCGTCCACGGCGGGAGCGGGATCCGTCCACTCCTCGGAGCATCCGGGGGAGTCGGGTGATCGGAGGTGGGGGCGTCAGTACTGCGCGGGCGGCGTACCGATCGGAGCGTCGGCGAACCACGACTTCGCCGAGTCGGTGGCCCACAGCAGGATCGGCACCGCGATGGTCGCCACGAGACCGATGCAGGTCACGGCGAGCAGCGCGGCGATCACCGTCGCGAGGATGCGCACGTTGTTGGAACGTTGAGTCAAGAGTGCGATACCGGCGCCCAGGGCGGCCACCACGATGACGAGCGAGATGATCGTGCCGATGATCGAGCCGAGGACGTAGGCCCCGTCACCGACCGTGATGCCGGTGTCCATCAGACGACTGGAGAGGGTGCCCAGCAGACCCAGTGCGCCGAGGACGATCAGGATGGCGCCGGCGCTCACCACGGAGCCGGGTCGACTCGTCGGCCCCTGCGGTGCGGGCGGGTAGGCGCCACCCGGGAAAGGCTGACCGCCGAACTGCTGACTCCCGTACGGCTGACCCGGATAGGGCTGGGCCGCGTACGGCTGGCCTGCATACGGCTGACCCCCGAACTGCTCACTCCCGAACTGCTGCGCCTCCGGCGCCGGGCCGCCATAGGACTGGGTGCCGTCGGGCTGGGAATCGTACGGCTGGCCGGGAAGGGCCGTGTTGCCGATCTGGGTGCCGGCGTACGGGTCCACCGGCGGGGTCGGGTCCGAGGACTCGGGCGTGCGGTCGTCCGGGTAGGTCATGGTGCCTGCTCCTCGCATGCCCGGGCCAGGCGCTGTGTCGACGGTTCGGTCAGCAGTATGCCGGATCACCGAAGAAATGCGCCCGGTAGGACGCGCAGTAGGATTCGGGCGGTGAGCGAGCATCTGGACCTGCCGAGCATGCGGGTCGGTTACGGCGCGGCCGATTCGACCGGCGCGGACGGCGTCGTCGAACATCTCGATACGACGTGGCTGACCGGCGATCCGCCGTGGCCGGCGCTGTTCCAGCGTTGGCTCGGCGAGGCGGTGGCCGCGCAGATTCCCGAACCCAACGCGATGGTGCTGGGCACCGTTGACGCCGACGGCCGCCCGGCCACCCGCACCGTTCTGTGCAAGGGCGCCGATGCCGACGGCGTGGTCTTCTTCACCGGCTACGACTCCCGCAAGGGACGGGCACTGGCCGCGAATCCCGTTGCGTCGGTGACCTTTCCGTGGATCGCGATGGAACGACAGGTCCACTTCCGGGGCCGCGTGGTGAAGGTCGATCCGGCCGAGACACTCGCCTACTGGCAGGCGCGTCCGCGTGGTTCGCAGCTCTCGGCGTACGCCTCGCAGCAGTCCGAGCCGATCGGCTCGCGCGCCGACCTCGTCGCCGCGGCCGCGGCCGTGGCCGCCGAGTTCGGCGGCGTCGACGGCCAGACCCCGGTGCCGGTGCCGCCGCACTGGGGCGGCTACCGACTGGAGCCGGTGAGCGTCGAGTTCTGGCAGGGGCGCGCCGATCGCCTGCACAACCGGGTGCTCACCGAGGACACGGGCACCGGCTGGACCGTGCAGCGCCTGCAGCCCTGACCATGGCGCGGATTTTCGCCGACACTCGACCGCTCGCGGTCGCCAACTTCCGGCGTCTCTGGTGGGCCAACATCGTCACCGTCATCGGTGCGCAACTCACCGTCGTCGCGGTCCCCGCGCAGATCTACGCGATCACCGGCAGCTCCGCGTACGTCGGACTGACCGGACTGTTCGGGCTGGTGCCGCTGGTGGTCTTCGGGCTGTGGGGCGGCTCGCTCGCCGACGTCTTCGACCGCCGGAAGATCCTCATCGTCACCACACTCGGGTTGATCGGCACGGCCGTGCTGTTCTGGCTGCAGGCCTTCGCCGACTGGAACAACGTGTGGTTCCTGCTGGGACTGTTCGCCGTGCAGCAGGCGTTCTTCGCGGTCAATCAGCCCACCCGGACCGCGGTGCTGCCGCGCATCCTCGACGACGAGCTGCTGCCGGCCGCGAACTCGCTGAACATGACGGTGATGCAGGCCGGTGCCATCGCCGGACCGCTGGTGGGCGCGTCGCTGATCCCGGTCCTCGGCTTCTCCCTGCTGTATCTCGTGGACGCCGTCTCGCTGCTGGCCACCCTGTGGGCGGTGCTGGCGCTGCCGTCGCTGGTGCCCGAGCGGGCCGACGGCGCGAAACCGACCACTCCCGGACTGAAGTCGGTGATCGACGGCCTCGCCTACCTGCGCCACCACCCGGTACTGCTGGCCTCGTTCGTGGTGGACCTGATCGCGATGATCTTCGGCATGCCGCGCGCGCTGTTCCCGCAGGTGGCGCACGAGAGCTTCGGCGGCCCCACCGACGGCGGCATCGCGTTCGCGTTGCTGTTCATCGCGATCCCGCTCGGCGCGGTGCTCGGCGGCGTGTTCTCCGGCTGGGTGTCGCGGGTGCAGCGGCAGGGCCGGGCGGTGGTGATCGCCATCCTGATCTGGGGCGTGTCCATCGCGGTGGCCGGTGGCGCGCTGTTCTTCGCGAACGGCAGCATGCTGCCGGTGCTCCCGATCGTGGTGGTGGCGCTGATGGTCGGCGGCGCCGCGGACATGGCGTCGGCGGCGTTCCGGCAGACCATGCTGCAAGCCGCCGCCAACGACGACGTCCGCGGCCGACTGCAGGGCGTGTTCATCGTGGTGGTGGCCGGCGGCCCGCGCATCGCGGACGTCACCCACGGTGCGTCGGCGGCGATGGTCGGCACGGCGGTCACCTTCGCCGGCGGCGGCGTGCTCACCGTGGTGTTGACGGTGCTCGCCGCGCTGGCCTTCCCGCTGTTCTGGCGCTACCGGGTCACCACGCGGGGCGAGCCGGTCGTCGAACGCTGACCGCGGTACTGCTCGACGCTCAGTCGTCGACGTCGTTGCTCTGCCACGGCAGCTGGGCACGACGCTGGGCGTGCACCGGGCAGTAGTGGATCGGCTTGTCCCGTTCCGCCGGCGACGGCAGGTTCCGCGCGGGCGTCTCCAGGCGCGGGGCGTCTTCGGGGACGCGACCGCTGATGCGGTCGTAGGCGTCGCGCAGGCGCGGGTGCAGCCGGTACCGCGACGGCAGCAGCCGCATGGCGACGTTGACGCCGCGGCCGAACAGGCGGAAACGGCGTTGATCGGCCGCCGTCCAGGTGAGGCCGAGCAGTTCGCGGACCGGCTCGTCGTACAGCCCGGTGGTGATCCACAGGAACATCCGCTGGATCACCTGCACCTGGCGGCGCCACAGCCACAGCGGCATCCACCCGCGCATCCACGGGGGCGGCGGGAGCACCGTGATGTCCAGGACCGTCCGCACCGCATCGTGGTCGCGCAGGACGTGGCGGCACATGTGGTCCCAGTACTCGAGGAACTCCTCGTAGGTGTCCGGGCAGGGCCGCATGCTGACGCCGTACATCGAGTACCAGGTGCGCGACTCGGCGAACATCTGCCGCTTGTCGGCCTCGCTGATCGGCGTGCCGAAGGCTTCGGCGCAGCGGATGTTGCCGTACCAGAACGTGGCGTGCGCCCAGTAGAAGACATCCGGGTCCAGGGCGTGGTAGCGCGAGCCGTCGGGCATGGTGCCCTTGATGGTGAGGTGGTAGTCGCGCACCTGTCTGCCGGTCTCGGGTGTGCGGTCGAAGACCACGCCGCTGATCGGGTAGAGCGAGCGGTGCAGTCGTTCCCACCGCTCGTCGAAGAAGTCCGAGTACTCCCAGACGCCGGCCGCGAGCTTGGGGTGCATGTTCTGCATCGACCCCGACCACAGGCCGATCAGCATGCCGCGCCAGTCGACGTAGTTGCGCCAGGTCGCCGAGTCCGGGCCGAGGAGTTCCCGGGGTGCCTCTTCGTGCGCTGCATCGTCGGGCGGCACGTCGACGGAGGGTGCTGCGGAGAGGGGCGCCACTTCAGTCATGACACAGAAGCTACCATTTGTGTCAATCGTGCCGCGGCTGGAGCGACTAGCGGATGAAGAGGAAGCTGAGGACGACGAAGGCCGGGGACGCGCAGACGACGGTGAACACGATCAGCGCGGTGCTCCACGCCGGGCGGTGGCGATGGTGCCGGGCCGCCGAGAAGGAGGTGAGGCCGATGCCGATCAAGATCAGCAGCGGGCACACGAGTCCAGCCGCCACGGCCCAGAAGAAGGTGTCGTTGTCGATGTCCGATTCGGTCAGCGCGGCGTTGAGTGCGTAGAAGAACAGGATCACCGTCGCGATCTGCGCGAGCAGGGCGAGGGCGTTGACCAGCCAGGCCGCGGCGAACACGGTGGTGCCGGGCGGGGTCGACGGGGGCGGGGCGGCCAGCAACCGGGTGGGCTGTGACGGGCCGGGTGGGAACGGGGCGGGTGGGAACGGGGCGGGTACCTCGTCCGCGGGGAACGGCGACGGCAGCGGCTCGAAGCCGGGTGGCAGCGTGGTCATCGGGGGTCCTTCCGCAGGGGTGCCTCCCACGCTGCCCGGTGCGCCGGGTGCGGACATCGGTAGATCTACCCGAGGGCCCCTGAGTGATCAGTGCAGCGTGATCGGTGCGGCGTGATCAGCGCAGCCGCAACCGGACGACGTCGCCGGCCACCAGTTGGGCGGCCCGATCGAGCGACGCGGCGGTCAGCACGGCGGCGACCGGGTAGCCGCCGGTGACCGGATGGTCGGCCAGGAACAGCACCGGCTGCCCGCTCGGCGGCACCTGGACCGCGCCCAGCGGCACGCCTTCGGACGGCTGTGGGTCGAGCCCGGGGCGCAGGGCCAGCGTGTGCTCGCCGTCGGGGTCCAGGCGTACCCCGATCCGATTGCTCGCCGGGTTGACGATCCACCGCAGACGACCGAGGGCGGTCGGGTCCGCCAGGTCCGCGAGTCGAGGGCCGGGGCGCACGTCGAGTTCGTGCCGGCGCGGCGAGGGCGGCGGGCCGGGGGCGAAGGTGATCGGCGGCCAGTCGTCGGCGGCGGCGTCGACCACGAGCTCGTCGCCGATCCGCAGCGGCGGCGGTCCGATCTCGGACAGCGTGTCGGTGGACGACGAGCCCAGCATCCGGGGTGCCGCGAACCCGCCGCGGACGGCGACGTAGTTCCGGCAACCGTGCCGGGGCGGCGCGACGGCGATCGTCTGTCCGGGGCGCACTCCGTGCACCGCGTGGCTGCCGACGCGGCGGTCGTCGATCGTCACGTCGGTCGGCGGGCCGGTCACCGTGATCACCACGAAGCCGGTGGCGCGGGCCGCCCAGCCGCCCATCGTCGTCTCGACGGTCACCGCGGAGGCGCGGTTGCCGACGAGGCGGTTGGCCTGGGTCAGGGCGCCGCGGTCGGCGGCCCCGGATCGGGGCACGCCGAGGTGTGCGTAGCCGGGGCGGCCGAGGTCTTGGAACGTCGCCAGCGGCCCGGTGGCGAGAACGGTCAGTCCGCGCATTCGAACCTCACGGTGGTCCCCGCGGCGAGCAGCGCGGGCGGATCGCTCGCCACGTCCCACAGGTGAATGTCGGTGCGGCCCAAGAGGAACCAGCCGCCCGGGCTGGTGCGCGGATACACGGCGCTGTACCCGGCCGCCACCGCCACCGCGCCGGCGGGCACGGCCGGGCGGGACTGTGTGCGACGGGTCAGGTCGGCGAAGACCGCGCGCGCGGCGGCGGGTCCGGTGGCGGGGACGAGATAGCCGAAACCGGGTGCGAAGCCCATGAACTGCACGCGCCATCCGATGGCGGTGTGTGCGGCGATCACCTCGTCGGCCGCAAGGCCCACGGCGGCGGCCACGTCGTTGAGATCGGCGCCGTCGTACCGCACCGGGATGTGCACGACGGGGGCGTCGGCCGCGCGTGCCGCCGACGACGCGGGGAGGGGCGCCGCGTGCAGGATCCGGCGTACCGCCAGGACGTCCAAGCCGGTCCCCGGTTCGGCCTGTACCAGTACGGCGGTCGCGGTCGGGACCGCATCGCTGATATTCAGGGTCCCGGCTGCCATGGCTGCTCGGAGGGTGTGCGCCGCCCGGCTCGCGGCCGTCGGATCGGCGGTGGTGGAGAAGTCGAGCACCACTGCGTCGTCGCCCGCGGGAAGCTCTCGCATGACATCACGCTACCGGCTGGGGGTAGGCTGTGCGCGAAACGGGAACCGCCTGTGATCCTGCCTGAGGGACCCTCAGTTGGGCCGAAGCGGCGCCAGCAGACTAGCTTGTAACCCAGACAACTGGTCAGACCGCGAGTTAAAGGGGTATGTGTGTCCGCGGATAAAGCAACGACCGACGATCAGGTGACCGGGACCTTCACGTACCCCGGTGGTTCGATCGATCTGCCGATCCTGAAGGCGTCCGAAGGCAGCGACTCGGTCGCGCTCGGTCCCTTCCTGTCGAAGACCGGTCTGACGACGTTCGACGGCGGTTTCGTGAACACCGCCGCCTGCAAGTCGGACATCACCTACATCGACGGTGACGCCGGAATCCTGCGTTACCGCGGCATTCCGATCGACCAGCTCGCGGGCAAGTCGACCTTCATCGAGGTCAGCTACCTGCTGATTTACGGCGAGCTGCCGAACGCCACCGAGCTGGAGGCGTTCACCAACAAGATCCGTCGGCACACGCTGCTGCACGAGGATCTCAAGCGCTTCTTCGACGGCTTCCCGCGCAACGCCCATCCGATGCCGGTGGTCTCCAGCGCGGCGAACGCCCTGTCGGCGTACTACCCGGACTCGCTCGATCCCAAGGATCCCGAGCAGGTCGAGCTCTCCACCATCCGCATGCTGGCCAAGCTGCCGACCATCGCGGCCTACGCCTACAAGAAGTCCGTGGGACAGCCGTTCCTGTACCCGGACAACTCGCTGAGCCTGGTGGAGAACTTCCTGCGACTCACCTTCGGTTTCCCGGCCGAGCCCTACGAGGTGAACCCGGAGATCGCCAAGGCGCTGGACATGCTGTTCATCCTGCACGCCGATCACGAGCAGAACTGCTCCACGTCGACCGTGCGCCTGGTCGGTTCGTCGCAGGCCAACCTGTTCACCTCGGTCTCGGCCGGCATCAACGCACTGTGGGGCCCGCTGCACGGCGGCGCCAACCAGGCCGTCCTGGAGATGCTCGAGGAGATCCAGGCCTCCGGCGGCGACACCGCGGCCTTCATGCGCAAGGTCAAGAACAAGGAAGACGGCGTGAAGCTCATGGGCTTCGGGCACCGCGTCTACAAGAACTACGATCCGCGTGCGGCCATCGTCAAGCAGACGGCCGATCAGATCCTCACCTCGCTGGGCGTGCAGGATCCGCTGCTCGACATCGCCAAGGGCCTCGAGGAAGTCGCGCTCAGCGACGACTACTTCGTGGAGCGTCGCCTGTACCCGAACGTCGACTTCTACACCGGCGTGATCTACCGGGCGATGGGCTTCCCGACCCGCATGTTCACCGTGCTCTTCGCACTGGGCCGCCTGCCGGGCTGGATCGCCCACTGGCGCGAGATGCACGCGGACCCGGCCACCAAGATCGGCCGCCCGCGCCAGCTGTACACCGGCTACACCGAGCGGGACTACGTCCCGATGGAGGATCGCTGACATGACGTCCAAGCCTGAAGTCGAATTCCCCGAAGGCCCGGCCCCGGCCGGCCTGGAGATCACCGATCTGATCGTCGGCGACGGCCCCGAGGCCGTCCCGGGCGGCGTGGTCGACGTTCACTACGTCGGCGTCGAGTACGACACCGGCGAAGAGTTCGACTCCTCCTGGGACCGCGGCCAGAGCGCCAACTTCCCGCTGGGCGCCCTCATCCAGGGCTGGCAGGAAGGCATCCCGGGCATGAAGGTCGGCGGTCGCCGTCGCCTCGTGGTCCCGCCGGAGCTGGCCTACGGCCCCGCCGGTGGCGGACACCGCCTCTCGGGCAAGACGCTGATCTTCGTCATCGACCTGATCGGCGCCTGACGCTTCACGCACTTCAACGACTGCGGCGCACCGGAATCCCGGTGCGCCGCAGTCGTTTTCTGTTCCCGTCGTTTTCTGTTCCCGTCGTTTTCTGTTCCCGCCGATTCCTGTGCTTTAGCGTCCGGCGACCATGCCGGCCACTTCCGACCAGCTCGTCCGACTGCCCGTGCGCAGCACCGAGCGGCTGTAGATCCGCGAGGACACCCAGATCACGACGGCGCACACCGCGATCATCACGAGGAAGCTCAGGCCCATCGTCATCGCCGAGGCGTCGCCCACTGCCAGGCGCATCGGCATCAGGATGGCGCTGAACGGAGGAATCCAGCTGAGCACCTGGATCCAGGTGCTGTCGAGCGCCTGAATGCCGAAGATCCCGGAGTAGAGCACCAGGATCGCGAGCATGGTGAGCGGGCTCGCTGCGCCGTTGAGCTCCTCCTGTCGACTGACCATCGCGCCGACAGCGGCGTAGAGGGCGGCGAAGAACAGGAAACCCAGCAGGAACCAGGCGATGACGGCCACGAACATGGACACGGCCGTCCCGGCGACGGTGAGCAGGCCGGTCGCGGTACTCGCGATCAACGCGGTGGCACCGAGCACCACCACCTGGCCCAGCGAGATCACGCCGATCCCGAGGATCTTGCCCCACAGCAGATGGAGCGGGCGCACCGTCGACAGCAGGATCTCGACGATCCGGGAGGTCTTCTCCTCCACCACGCCCACGGCCACCATCAGTCCGCCGGTCATGATCGCCATCATCAGCAGCATCGAGCCGATCAGTGCCACCGAGAGGCGTTGCTCCGTGTCTGCTTCCACCTGTTCCAGGTAGGTCGTGTCGATGGCGGGAGCGGTCAGGTCGGCGACGTCGACGCCGCGTTCGGCCAGCGACGTGGCCAGCTGGTACTGCGCGAGACCGCTGCGGAGGACGCCGTCGAGCGTGCTGCCCAGTTCCTTCTCTGAGAGCAGCGTGTAGCGCGGGCCGTCGGCCACCAGGACGGCGGCGTCGACGTCGCCGTCGCGGACCTGCTGCTGCGCGGCTGCCGTATCGGGGAGCAGCTTCACGCGGACGGTGGTCCCGGTGGCTTCGCCGGTCTGCTCGAGGACGGCGGACAGGGCGGGGTCGCCGCCCACCATGCCGATGGTCTCCGAGCTCTCCTTGCCGGCGAAGATCGACCAGACGATGGTGCCGGCCACGATCACGACCATCAGCACCGCGGTGCTGATCAGGAATGACTTCTCCCGCACGCGGGTGGTGATCTCGCGTCCGGCGATCAAGCCGATGGTGGTCACAGTGGGATTCATGGTGGTCACACCAGCTCTCGGAACAGATCGGTCAGGGACGGCGGGTTCGCGGCGAACCGGTGGACCGGTCCGTGGGCCAGGGCGGCGGCCAGGATCGCCTGATCGTCGACGTCGTCGTGCACCCGCAGCCGGGTGGCGTCGGAGGCGTAGTCGGCGGCGAGCACACCGGGCAGGCCGTCGGCCCACCGGGAGTCCGGATGTGGGCCGACGATCTCCAGGATCTGGCCGTCCCGGGTGCGCAGCTCGTCGACGCTGCCCTGCGCGGTGATGCTGCCCGCCGAGATGATGCCGACCCGGTCGCACAGCCGCTCCACCAGATCGAGCTGGTGCGACGAGAAGAGGATCGGGACGCCTTGCGCCGCTTTGTCTTTCAGTACATCGCTCATCACGTCGACGGCCACCGGGTCCAGTCCGGAGAACGGTTCGTCGAGGACCAGGACGTCGGGATCGTGGACCAGTGCGGCGGCCAACTGGACACGCTGCTGGTTGCCGAGGGACAAGTCGGCCACGTCGTCGTCGAAGCGGGCCGCCACGCCGAGGCGCTCGGTCCAGGTCCGTGCCGAGGTCTCGGCCGCGGCGGCGCTCATGCCGTGCAGGCGGGCCAGGTAGGTCAGCTGCGGACCCACCTTCATCTTCGGATACAGGCCGCGTTCCTCGGGCATGTATCCGATGCGGCGTCGTCGTTCGAGGTCGATGAGGTCGGCGCCGAGGCGGACCTCGCCGGAGTCGGCGGCGAGGACGCCCAAGATGATCCGCATGGTGGTGGACTTGCCGGCGCCGTTGCTGCCGACGAAGCCGAAGATCTCGCCGGGGGCGACGGAGAAAGTGACGTCGTCGAGGGCGCGGAGCGGTCCGTAATTCTTCTGTAGTCGATGGATGTGCAGGGAGTCGGTCATGTTTCGCCTCCGAAAGAATGGGTGGGGGGATGTCGCCCCCGAGGGGCGTCGTGATTCGGTGTCGAGTCACTCCTGCTCGTCGTCGGGTAGCCACCAGGTCAGGAGGATGTCCGGCAGGCAGGCCAGGGAGAGCAGGGCGGCGACGAACAGCCAGCCGACGGCCGTCACGGTCTCCCCGGCGACGTACTCGCTGTGGCCGAGGAAATTGGTGACGAGGAAGATCGCGATACCCGTCGGGATCAGCAGGACGTAGGTCAGCGAGCGCGCGGCGTTGCGCTGGGCCAGCTGGATCTCGTCGAGCGCCTGAGCGGGAGCGTCGGCGACGGCGTCGTTGGTGATCCGAATCAGGGTCAGCGGGATCAGGCTGCCCAACGTCGCGATGAGAAAGACCGGGGTGGCCGCTGCCAATTGCCAGAAGGTGGCGATCGACGACGCGACGGCCACCAACAGGGTGAGCATCAGGAGTGTCACGAGGGCGCGACGCGTGCGCCGGGTGCGTAGCGCCGGCCACCGGTGGCTGTACCGCGCGGCGCGGCGCTCGTGGGTGGCGATCCGACGGTCGTTGTAGCGCACCAGCCAAAGGGGCATGCTGCCGGCGGGGATGGTCAGGTTCGGGTCAGGCATCGGTGGGGCCTCCGTACAGCTCGGTGGACATCGCGGTAAAGGGGGTGCGGGAGAAGACTGCCTCGATCGGGAGGCCGAAGACCTCGCAGATGCGCATGGCCAGATCCAGGCTGGGGTAGTTGTCGCCGCGCTCGAGCGCGCCGACGGACTGCACATTGATCGAGACGAGTTCGGCCAACTGGGCGCGCGACAGGTTCCGTTCGGCGCGCAGAACCGCCAGGCGGTTGTAGATCGGACGTCGCTGCGCCCGTCGTGCTGCACTCATGCGCCGAAGTGTTGTGTAAACCCAACAGAATGTCAAGGTTGCACACGACCGGCGGGGGTCGGCAGGCCCGGGGTACGCTTCCCGCATGATCGAGAGCAGCGCAGTGGGGGCCGTCACCACCATCGAATTGGTGCGGCCGGAGAAGCGAAATGCCCTGAACGAGCAGATGGTGCAGGCGCTGTCCGTCGCCTTCGCCGAAGCGGTCGCCTCGGGCGCCCGCGCGATCGTGCTGACCGGTCGCGGCGAGGTCTTCAGTGCGGGCGCGGACCTGTCGGGTCCGGTGTACGAGCACGGTTTCATCGAGCAGCTGGTGGCGCTCGTGGAGCAGATCGAGACCACGCCGGTGCCGGTGATCGCGGCGCTGAACGGCGCGGCCCTCGGCGCCGGCCTGCAGCTGGCGATGGCCGCCGACCTGCGGGTGATGGATCCGGCCGCGCTGGCCGGTATCCCGGCCGCCAAGATCGGCGTCGGTCTGGACGAGTGGACCATCCGCCGCCTCGTATCGCTGGTCGGCGGCGGTCAGGCGCGCGGCATGCTCATCGGCTGCGACCCGCTGTCGGCCGATCGCGCCCACACCCTGGGCTTCGCCAACCGGATCGGCGACCTCGCCGAGGCCCAGCACTGGGCGGCCACCATCGCCGGGTTCGCGCCGCTGACCCTGCAGCACTACAAGTTGGTGCTGACCGGGGACGGCGCCCGGGACCAGCCGCCCGTCGAGCGGGATCAGGCGATGCGTGCGGCCTGGCTGAGCGAGGACCTGCAGGAGGCGCGCGCCGCACGGACCGAGAAGCGTCCGCCGAAGTTCACCGGACGATGACCGGCGAGCAGCCGACCCGGATCTCCGAGCCGCGGCGGCTGGTGGCCTACGGTCTCCTCGCGCTGCTCGGCGGGTGGTTCGCCGTGCGCGGCTACGACGGCGTGCGCGCCGACGAGGCGAACTGGCTGGACTGGCTGTCGCGGGTCCTCGGCGCGCTGGCCGTCGTCATCTGCCTCGCCGAGATGGCCCGGCCGTACGTGCTCCGGGCGCTCGGCAAGTCCGACGACAGCGACACCTGATCGCCGGACGTCTGATCAGGCGCCCAGTACCCGGTCCAGGTAGGGGTTGCTGAACGTGCGGTTCGGGTCGTACCGGTCGCGCACCGCGAGGAACTCGTCGAACCGCGGGTACACGCTCCGGAAGTAGTCGGCGTCGCGGGTGTGCATCTTGCCCCAGTGTGGACGGCCCTCGTACGCGGTGAAGATCTCCTCCGCATCGCGGAAGTAGCGCTCGGACGCCGCCGGATCGTCGCGGTGGTAGCGGTGCACGGCGATGTACCCGGACTCGCGGCCGCCGGCCGTGGACAGCATCAGGTCGTCGGCGGCCGCCGCGCGGACCTCGATCGGGAAGCTCACCCGGTGGCGGCCGCGCTCGATCATCGCGCGCAGTTCCCGCAGCACCTCGGGCACGGCCTCGAACGGCACCGCGTACTCCATCTCGCGGAAGCGCACGGTGCGCGAGGAGATGAAGACCTTGTCCGAGCGGTCGGTGAAGGTCCGGTCCGACAGCACGCGGCCGGCCACCTGGTTGATCTTCGGTGCCAGGGCCGGGACCGCGGCGCTGAGCGCGCAGGTCGCGCGGAACAGGCCGTTGGAGATCAGTTCGTCGTCGAGGTAGCGGCGCGCCACGCTCGGGCCGCTGACCGGCGTGTGCGCCGGCAGCCGCGTGTTGGTCTTGGTCAGCGTGCAGTCGGTGTGCGGGAACCAGTAGAACTCGTAGTGATCGTGCGCGCGGCAGTTGTCCACGAAGCCGTCGATCGTCGCATCGGCCTTGCCGGGCGCCTCGTGGGCCCGCATCGAGTAGGCGTCCACGCACTGCAGGGTGATCTGTGTCAGCACGCCGAGCGCGCCGAGGCCGAGGGCCACGGCGGGCAGATCGGGGTGGCCCTCGTCGAGGACGTGCAGTGCACCGCGGCCGTCGATCAGCTGGGCGCCGACGATCTGGGTGCTGATGCCGCCGAACGCCAGGCCGGTGCCGTGCGTGCCGGTGGAGGTCGCGCCGGACACCGTTTGTCGGTCGACGTCGCCGAGGTTGGCCATCGCCAGCCCGTGCGGTTCCAGCAGACCGGGAATCTGGTGCAGGTGCGTGCCAGCCGCGAGGGTCACGCGGCTGCGGGCGGCATCGACGTCGAGCAGCCCGCCGATGCCCTCCATGGAGAGCTGGATCGACGGCGCGACGGCGATCTCGGAGAAGCTGTGGCCGGCGCCGACCGGCTTGACCTTCTCGCCGCGTTCGCTCGCCGCGTGGATGTCGGCAGCGAGTTCCTCGGGGGTGCGCGGTGCGATCAACCGGCTGGGCTGGCACTGCACGGTGCGGCCCCAGTTGGTCCAGATGGCCTGTGTCGTCATAGGAAGCACTTTCCTTCGCCTCGATAGGTGGGGACCACGTCGACGACGTCGGCTCGGCCGGCTTCGTCGCGGGCGATCAACGCCACTTGTTCGGCGCGCTCGCTCACTTCCCCAGACTTAGTGTGACGGAACCATACTCTGCTTCCGACACGGAGGTGTCTCACTTGACCCCCGTGCAGTGGCGTCTGCACCTCTCCGGCGGCCTCGGTATCGACGTATTCCAGACCCGTCGGCCACACCGGCTTGGGCAGGCGATCGGGTCCCGGCGGACCGGAGGCGATCCAGCCGCCGCCGGCACAGGTGGCGTAGTCCGGGCTGGGACGACGCACCACGTCGAGCCCGAAGGCCAGCGCGGGGGCCGGCTGGAAGTGCCGGTAGGTGTCGAACAGGTGCCCGCCGAGCAGGCCGCTGCCGACCGCGATGTCGGTGACCGCGGCGTCCTTGGCGGTCTCCTCCAGCGAACCGGTGCCGCCGGCGTTCACGAACTCGAGGTCGGCGTACTCGCGGACGGCGGCGATGGCGCGGCCGCGGCGGTGCCGCAGTTCGGTCATCGACAGCGACTGCATGGCGCGCACCGCGGTGTTCATCAGTGTCTGTCCGGGCACGCCGTTGCCGACCCCGGCGACCTGCGCCTCGTACGACATCACGCCGACCAGCGTGAAGCCCGCGCGGGAGGTGATCGTCTGCGCCAACCGGCGGATCTGCGTCAGATCGTGAACGGGGGAGCGGCGCACGCCGAGGTGCACGCGCCCGCCGAGGATGCGCAGCGACGCATCGAGGTCGATCGCCACGCGCAGCGGCGCGCGCTGATCGGGCGCGGCGATCGCGTCGATCACGTCGAGCTGGGCGGGATCGTCGATCAGCAGCGTGACCCGCTCCAGCGCCACGTCGTCGGCCAACAGTTCGCCGATGGCGGTGCGGCGCACGCTCGGATAGCCGAGCAGCACGTCGGTGACACCGGAGGCGGTGGCCAGCCATCGCGCCTCGGCCACGTCGTAGGCCAGCACGCCGGCGAAACCGGGGCGGGAGAGGACGTCGTCGATCACCGAGCGGATGCGCAACGACTTGCTGGCCACGCGGATCGGGACGCCGCCGGAGCGGCGACGCAGGTCGGCGATGTTGTACTCCAGCGCTCCCAGGTCCAGGGCGAGGACCGGGGAATCCAGTCCGGCACGGGCGACGGCGTCGTCGATGCCGCCCCAGTATTCGGCGGGGTCGGTCACGTAGGGCGTGGGCCGAGACGTCATCGCGGGGTCCTCCTGGATCGGATGCGGCGCCGCGCGCGGCGCGTGAAGTGTGACCTGCAGCGCCGGAGCGGCAGGTGGCGATTAGGCTAGTCAAGCGTGACATCGATCCGAAGTCTTCTGTCCGACGGGGTGGCCGAACCGGTGGGCTCGGCCATGGTCCGCGGTCGCCGCGCGGCCGCCCGGCTCGGGGCCGCCGGAGCGCAGCTCAGCGAGACCGCCTTCGCCGGCGCCGTCGATCTGCTCGCCGACCGCGGGTTCGCTCCCGCGCGGGCGCTCGGCGCCACCCACGAGGACCTTCTCGCCGCCACCGCCGGGTCGGCGTTCGCCGTCGACGGAGTCTTCGGCAACCGCGAGCCCAGTCCGCCGCCGACCCGTCCCACCGTCTCGATGTCGCTCCAGATGGCACGCAATCCCGGGGTGCCGAGCGCGCCGGTACCGGTGCTGACCCCGAAGTTCGACGCCGAGCCCGCCGATCTGGCGGCCACCTGGCTGGGGCACGCGAGCGTGCTGCTCGAGATCGACGGGGTGCGCGTGCTGACCGATCCGGTCTTCAGCAAGCGGTGCTCGCCGACGCAGCGGATCGGTCCCCAGCGGATGCACGCGCTGCCCGCCGAGGTGGGTGCGCTGGGACCGGTGGACATCGTCCTGATCTCGCACGATCACTACGACCACCTGGACATGGCGACCATCGATGCGCTCGCCGCGCTGCAGCCGCAGGCGCAGTTCGTGGCGCCGATCGGCGTGGACGCGCACCTGCGGTCGTGGGGGGTGCCCGCCGAGCGGATCCACACCGCCGACTGGTTCGAGCGGGTCACCCTCGACGTGCGCGGTACGCAGCTGCGGTTCCACGCCACCCCCGCGCGGCACTTCTCCGGGCGCGGCCTGGTGCGCAACCTGTCCCAGTGGGTCAGCTGGGTGGTCGTCGGACCCCGCCACCGAGTGTTCTTCTCCGGCGACACCGGGTTCACCGAGCGGTACGCCGAGACCGGGGAATTGCTGGGGCCGTTCGACCTGACGATCATGGCGATCGGCGCGTACGACCCGCTGTGGCCGGACGTGCACGTGAATCCGGAGGAAGCGGTGGTGCTGCACCGCCTGCTCAACGGGCCGGCGAAGGCGGAGTCGCTGTTCTTCCCGATCCATTGGGGCACGTTCCTGCTGGCGCCGCACACGTGGGCCGATCCGGTGCAGCGCCTGCTCACCGCCGCGGGCGGCGCGGGTATCCCGGTGGTGGTGCCCCGACCCGGAGCCGCCGCCGACGTGGGCTCGCGCACCGGCACGGCCTTCGACGATCCGACCTGGTGGGAGCGCTGCGCATGAGTACACCGATCGATACGCGGCCCACCGGGCTGACCGCCGCCGAGGTGGCCGAACGCGTCGCCGCCGGGCAGATCAACTCGCAGCCGGACAAGACCGGCCGCACCGTCACCGACATCGTGCGGGCCAACGTGTTCACGCCGATCAACGGGATCCTCGGTGTGCTGTTCGCGATCGTGGCCTACACCGGTTCCTTCATCAACGGCCTGTTCGGCCTGCTGATCATCGCCAACTCCGGGATCGGCATCATTCAAGAGGTGCGGGCCAAGCGCACCCTCGACCGACTCTCCATCGTCGGGCAGGCACAGCCCGTGGTGCGGCGTGACGGTGTGAGCGCGCCCATCGCGCCCGATGAGGTGGTGCTCGGCGACCTCATCGAGCTCGGGCCCGGCGACCAGATCGTCGTCGACGGTGAGACCGTCGAATCCGAAGCCCTGGACGTGGACGAGTCGCTGCTGACCGGCGAGGCCGATGCCGTGGACAAGGCCGTGGGCGACCCGATCATGTCGGGCAGTTTCGTGGTGGCCGGCTCCGGTTCGTACCGGGCCACCAAGGTCGGGGCCGACGCCTACGCGGCGCAGCTGGCCGCCGAGGCCTCCAAGTTCACCCTGGTCTCGTCGGAGCTGCGCAGCGGCATCAACAAGATCCTCGCCGTCATCACGGTGATCCTGATTCCGGCCGGCGCGCTGACCATCTACAACCAGCTGTGGGTCAGCCGGCAGGAGCTGAACGACGCCCTGCTCGGCATGGTCGCCGCCCTGGTTCCGATGGTGCCCGAGGGGCTGGTGCTGATGACCTCCATCGCCTTCGCGGTGGGGGTGATCCGGCTCGGCCAACGGCAGTGCCTGGTCAACGAACTGCCCGCCATCGAAGGCCTGGCCCGCGTGGACGTGGTGTGCACGGACAAGACCGGCACTCTCACCGAGAACGGCATGCGCCTGTCGGAGGTGCGGGTGGTCGACGACGTCTACGCCGCCGCCGACGTGACCGCGGCGCTGGCGGCGATCGCCGCCGCCGACAAGCACCCCAACGCCAGCATCGAAGCGATCCTCGAGGCCTATCCGGAGGCTCCGGACTGGACGCCGTCGGCGGTGCTGCCGTTCGCGTCGGCCAACAAGTTCAGCGGTGTCTCGTTCGTCGGGTCCGACGGGGCGGCGCACGGCAACTGGCTGATCGGCGCCCCCGACGTGCTGCTCGACCCGGCGTCGTCGACCGCGCAGCTGGCCTCCGAGCTCGGTGCGACGGGCCTGCGCATTCTGCTCGTCGGCGCCACCGACGTGCCGGTCGACACCGAACCCACCGGCGACTCGCGGGTGCCCGGCACCCTGACCCCGGTCGGTCTGATCGTGCTGGAACAGCGCGTGCGGCCCGACGCCGGGGACACCCTGCGCTACTTCGCCACGCAGGGCGTCGACGTCAAGGTGATCTCCGGCGACAACGCCCGCTCGGTGGGCGCCGTCGCCGAATCGCTCGGCCTGGGCACGTCGGCGACCGCGATCGACGCGCGCGAGCTGGCCACCGACCGTGACGCACTCGCCGACCAGGTGACCGACGGGGTGACCTTCGGCCGGGTGCGTCCGGACCAGAAGCGGGCGATGGTCGAGGCGCTGCAGTCGCGCGGGCACACCGTCGCCATGACCGGCGACGGCGTGAACGACGTCCTCGCCCTCAAGGACGCCGACATCGGCGTCGCGATGGGCGCCGGGTCGTCGGCGGCGCGTTCGGTGGCGCAGATCGTGTTGCTCGACAACAAGTTCGCCACCCTGCCGTACGTCGTGGCCGAGGGGCGGCGCGTGATCGGCAACATCGAGCGGGTCTCGAACCTGTTCCTCACCAAGACCATCTACGCGGTGTTCCTGGCCCTCGCGATCGGCATCGCGGGGCTGGTGGCGCACTGGATGGGCGACCAGCCGATCAGCTACCCGTTCCAGCCGATCCACGTCACCATCTCGGCGTGGTTCACCATCGGCGTTCCGGCCTTCGTGCTGTCGTTGGCGCCGAACAACGAGCGGGCCAAGACCGGCTTCGTGCGGCGCGTGCTGACGCAGGCCATTCCCAACGGACTGATCATCGGCTGCCTCGTCTTCCTCTGCTACCTGTGGGTGAGCCCGGAGACCTCCACGGTGTCGGTGATCGGCGCCGAGACGGACTTCTCCACCAGTCAGACGCAGGCGGCCACGGCGACCCTGGCCGCCATGATCACGATGGCCTGGTGGGTGCTCGTGGTGGTGGCCCGGCCGATGAACTGGTGGAAGGTCGTCCTCGTGGCCACCG
Organism: Gordonia alkaliphila; assembly: GCF_039542465.1. Classification (NCBI taxonomy): domain Bacteria; kingdom Bacillati; phylum Actinomycetota; class Actinomycetes; order Mycobacteriales; family Gordoniaceae; genus Gordonia; species Gordonia alkaliphila. The sequence continues at coordinate 290,570 of NZ_BAABIE010000001.1, forward strand.
CGATCGTCGCCTACGTGATCATCTTCCTCTGGCCGTTCACGCAGGACATGTTCAAGCTGGACTCGTCCAACGGCCCCATGATGTGGCGCGCGGGTGTGTGCGCGCTGATCGGCATGGTGATCATCGAGATCTCGTCGCGAATTCTCAAGGCGCGCTTGGATCGTCGTGCCGCGGCGGAAGCCGCCGCACTGCTGGAGCATTCCGCGGCCGATCCTGTACCGCACTGAACGGCGCCGATGCCACTAGAATCGACGGTATGAACCTTCAGAATCTGGTCAAGCAGGCCAAGTCCGCGCTGCAGAAGAACCCCGATCTCATCGAGAAGGGCGGCGACATGGTCGACAAGGCCACCGGCGGCAAGTACGCCGGCCAGGTCGACAAGGCGCAGGACGCGGCGCGCAAGGCCGTCGGCGTCGAGAACAAGGCCCCCGAGGCCAAGGCCCCGGAGAACAAGCCCGAGGGCAACTAGCCCGCTCGCGTCTGAGCCCGACGGTGCCGCCGATATGCGGACACCGTCGGGCTTTGCGCTATCCAGAAGCGCCACGGCCGGTCCGCGGCCAGTCGGACGCCGACCCGCGGACCCACGCCGATCTGCTCGTTGGGCAGCGGCTCCGGCAGGCGTTGCACGACGATCCCCGGCGGTACTCGGACGTCGCTGCCGCGGTCGGCCATGGTGATGCCCAGCGCCTTGGCGAGATTGCCGGGCCCGCGGCCCAGCTGGACGTCCGGGACGTCGTCGCGTCGGGCACGCGCCGCCAGCAGGCCGTCGACGATCTCGCCCGCCCGCAGCAGCACCGCCGCGCCCTGCCCCTCGTCGCTGGTGACGATGTTCGCGCAGTGATGACCGTGGATCCGATAGACGTAGAGCCGGTCGGGCGGGCCGTACATCAGGTCCGAGCGCGGGGTGCGGGTGAAGGCGTGCGAGGCGGGGTCGTCGGGCCCGTTGTAGGCCTCGGTCTCGGTGATCCGTGCGATCACGCCGTCGTGCCCGAGAATCACCGCGCCCAGCAGTGCCCGTGCGGCGGCGCAGACATTAGGCTCATCAACCATGGCGAAGACCAGTGATTCCATTTCCGTCGATCTCACCCCGGACGATACCTTCGCGGCCGCCTCCGATCTGGCCCGCTTCGACGACTGGCTGCTGCTCCACGACGGCTGGCGCCGCGAGGTGCCCACCGGACTGGCCGTCGGCACCAAGGCCACGTCGGTGGTCAAGGCGAAGGGCACGCGCGTCCGCTTCGACTGGACCATCGACACCTACGACCCGCCGCGCCGAGTGCGCTTCTCCGGCAACGGAAAGGGCGGCGTGAAGGCCAAGATCGACCTGACCGTCGAGCCCGACGGCACCGGCTCCAAGGTGACCTTCCTGATCGACCTCGGCGGCCTGCCGCTGATGGGCCCGGTCGGCAAGGCCGCCGCCAAGGCCGTCCACGGCGACGTCCACCGCTCCCTGGAGCGCTTCCGCGAGATCTTCGGCTAGGTCTGTCGTCCGGCGCGACGGCCGGCACGGGCCCCGAGCGTCCTGACGTAGACTTCCTCAGGCGGCCGTCCACCCCACGAGCACGGCCGCGCCAGATCCGCTCTCGTAGCTCAGGGGATAGAGCACCGCTCTCCTAAAGCGGGTGTCGCAGGTTCGAATCCTGCCGGGAGCACAAACCGCAGGTCGGCCGCGCCGCGTGAAATCCGCAGTGGGAGAGTGAAAGCCGATAGCATCCGGGGCCAAAGCCACTGACGAAGCGGAGACACGATGACGACCACGATCCTGGCGGCGCCGGCCCTATTGCTCGCCGAAGAGGGCCGCGGATCGGGTATCTCCGCCTGGTGGTGGCTCCTGCTGCTCCTGCTGTTGATTCCGATCATCGGCGGCGGATGGCTGCTCACCCGGGGACCCAAGAACCCCGATGAGGTGCGGCACGCGCCGCGGCCGGACTCGCACGACCCGAATCTGCCGATGGTGGATCTTTCCGGCCCGGCACCGGAGGCGCAGTCCGGGTTCGTCGGCGCGCCGACGGGGGAGCCGGTGGTCCCGACCGCCCCGCCGGTGCCCGAAGTCAAGAAGACCGCCACCGGCGACGGCGTCGGGTCCTACCTCGACGCGGACGGCAACCGGGTCCCCGTGCCGATCGGCGGGCACCTTCCGCTGGCGTCGGACCGGCAGCAGGCGCCGGACGGCTATCCGATCAAGGGCGATGTCGACACCGACCTGTACCACCTGCCGAGCGATCCCTGGTTCGCCGAAGTGATCGCCCAGGTCTGGTTCGCCACCGAGGGCGCGGCGCGCTCCGCCGGATTCCAGCGGGCCGGCAGCCAGGACCCGGAGAACCCCTAACACCCGGGAATGCTCTGCGTCGCAGGAGTTCCTGTACTAGCCGGTACGGTGAGCACATGACGCACGCTGCTTCGCCCCAGACCGTCCTCGTCACCGGTGCCTCCAGCGGTATCGGTGCCGAGGTGGCCCGCCAGTTCGTCGCCGCCGGCCTCCGGGTCTACGGCACCAGCCGCAATCCGGACTCGGTCTCCGATCCGATTCCCGGTGTCACCTACGTCCGGCTCGACAACGCGGATCTGTCCACGGCACAGACCTGCGCCGACGAGGTCGGCGTGGTCGACATCCTCGTCAACAACGCCGGTGAGAGCCACGCGGGCGCCTTCGAGGACACCCCGATGGACGAGATCGAGCGCATCTTCGCGGTGAACGTCTTCGGCCCGGTGGCCCTGACCAAGGCTGTCCTCCCCGGTATGCGCGAGCGCCGCCGCGGCACGGTGATCATGGTCGGGTCCATGCTGTCGAGCTTCCCGATCGCCTTCCGCTCCACCTACGCCGCCACCAAGTCGGCCATCAAGGGCTACGCCCTCGCGCTGCGCCGCGAGGTGGCGCCGTACGGGGTGCGCGTGATCTCGGTGGAGCCGGGCACCATCGCCACCGGTATCGGGGACCGCCGAACCATCCATATCGGTGAGAACTCGCCGTACCGCGACGAATACGAGATCGTCTCGACCACCACCGCCGAGAACGAGAAGAAGGGCATCACCGCCGAGGCGATGGCCGAGCAGATCGTCAGTGCGGCGCTGGCCGAGAAGCCCAAGCCGTTCTACGCGCGCGGCAACCGCGCCGAGGTGGTCTTCCTCCTGCGCCGCCTGGTGCCGCGCCAGCTGGTCCTGGACCTGAGCTCCCGGATTCACGGACTTCCCAAGGTCCGCGCCTGACACCGGCGGGCGGGGTCAGGTGAAGTAGCGGAGGGTGTCGAGCACGTCCTCGGCAATCTCCGTGCGGCAGATCACGAAGTCGGGCAGGTAGGGCTTGGGATTGTTGTAGACGATCTCGCTGCCGTCCAGACGTGAGCAGTGCAGGCCCGCCGCGAGTGCGACGCCGACCGGCGCGCAGTTGTCCCACTCGTACTGTCCGCCGGCATGGAGGTAGGCGTCGACGTCGCCGCGGACCACGGCCATCGCCTTCGCGCCGGCCGAGCCGATGTGCACGGCGCGCAGCCCGAGCCGTTCGGCCACCGCGGCACTCGGATACGAGTGCCCGTAGCGGGAGACCGCGATCCGGCCGGTGAGCTCGCCGCCCACCCGCGGCACTGCATCGGATCGGAAGAGCTGTCCCTGCGCGGGCAGCGAGACGGCGCTGACGTCGGGAATCCCGTTGCGGGTCAGCGCCACATGCACCGCCCAGTGCGTGGTGCCGCGGGAGAACTCGGAGGTGCCGTCCAGCGGATCGATGATCCACACGCGCTCGGCGGCGAGGCGTGTCAGGTCGTCTTCGGCCTCTTCGGAGAGCACGGCGTCGTCGGGTCGCTGGCGCTGCAGTACCCGCGAGATCCAGGCCTGCGCGAGGGCGTCGCCGAGGTCGCCCAACTGGACCCGGTCCAGGAGCGCTCCGTGTCCCACACCGAGCAGCAGCTGTCCGGCGCCTTCGGCGATGATCGCCGCGAGTTCGGCATCGGAGTGGCGGTATCCGCCGGGGAGCGTCATTCCTCTACCAAAGCACACCGACCCGCTGCTGCGCGCACGCTGGAGGCATGCCCGAGCTTCCGGAAGTGGCGGCCCTCGCCGAGTTCCTCGACGGCCGCATGGCGGCCCTGCCGATTCGGCGGATCGACGTCGCGTCGCTGTCGGTGCTCAAGACCGCCGAGCCGCCGTACACCGCGCTGGTCGGACGAACGGTGGCGAGCGTCGAACGGATCGCCCAGTACCTGGTGATCCGCACGGTGCCCGGCGACCCGGCCGAAGCCGAGCCGCAGATCGATCTGGTGATCCACCTGTCGAGGGCGGGCTGGATCCGCTGGAGCGAGTCGCTCGCGCCGACTCCGCCGCGGCCCGGCGGCAAGGGGCCGATCGCTCTGCGCGTGCACTGCGGACTGCCGGGAGAGGGCTTCGACGTGACCGAGGCCGGCACCCAGAAACGACTGGCCGCGTGGGTCGTTCGCGACCCGAACGAGGTGGAACGCATCGCCGGACTCGGACCGGACGTGCTGTCGCTGGACCGCGCCGCGTTCGGCGCACTGCTCGCCGGCAGTGGAGCACGGATCAAGACCCTGCTCACCGATCAGCGCGTGCTGTCGGGCATCGGGAACGCCTACTCCGACGAGATCCTGCACGCGGCACGGCTGTCGCCGTTCGCCATCGCCAAGTCGTTGGATGACGCGGCGGTCGACACCCTGTACGACGCCGTGCGGTCCACCCTGATCGACGCCACCGAGCGGCTGGCCGGGCTGGGCGTGGGCAAGCTCAAGGCGGAGAAGCGCACCGGACTGAAAGTGCATGCGCGCGTAGGACTTCCGTGTCCGGTCTGCGGCGACAAAGTGCGCGAGGTGTCTTACGCCGACCGCTCGTTCCAGTACTGCGCGACCTGCCAGACCGGCGGGAAGGTGCTCGCCGATCGGCGGATGTCCCGACTGCTGAAGTAGCCGCGTTGCGCGCGCCGGGGGCGCGTCACCAGCCCTTCTGCAGCTTCGACTCGACGAGCATCACGTTGTAGTCGCTCCACCGAGATCCGTTGAAGTACAAGCGATTATCGGTCGCGCTGGTGAGAGCGGGCGACTGCGGCAGCATCATCGCCCCGTACAGGACGACGGCCCCCGCGGGCACCAGCGTGCGCGGCGCGCTCCACGGACCTTCCGGCGTGGTGGCGGTGCGCAGGCGGATGGCGTTGTCGCCGTCGATCAGGATGTACTTGCCGAGGTACTCGCTCCACGAGACGGACAGTTCGGTGACGGCGGCCTTGATGATGGCCGAGTCGTCGCTCAGGAGGCTGAGGTCGCTGGTCCAGCGTGTGCCCAGCCAGTACTCGTAGGCCGACAGGTTCAGGATGTCCTCGGGACGGAAGCGAGCGAGGTAGGCGCGGCCGAAGCGGCCGTTGGGGGTGCCCACCTGGTAGATGTACGGGTCGTCGCCGTGGCCCTTGACGTAGCCGCTCTGCTGGAAGCGACTGTTGTTGACGTTCAAGGTCGGGGCGGCAGCGGGCAGAGCGACCGTGACGGGCGCGTTGATCATCGCGGTAGACGGTTGCGGTGTCCACGTCTGGCCGTTGTCCTCGGAGACGGCGATGGCGGCGTAGTTGGTGTCCCACACGCCCGCGGCGCCCCACTTCCGCACGGACATGAAGTTGACGTACTGCTTGCCGCCCACGCTGATTCCCGCGGTGGGGATGGTGGTGATCTCCACGAAGTCCTGCTTGATGGCGCGGACCATCTCGACCGCGAAGTTCGGTGCCTCCGCCGTCACCACCGCGCCCGACGAGGTGTCGCCGGGGCGACCGGGGGCGATCGTCACTCCGTCGGACAGATCGTCGTCGTCGGTCCGCGTCAGCAGGTTGTTGCGCCACTGCTGTCCGGCGACGTTGCAGTAGCCGAACGAGTCGCCGAAGGCCATCAGCGTCTGGCCGCGGCCGTTGTCCCACGCGACGCCCAGATCCGTACCGGAGACGGCGAACCGCGCGAGCGTGTCGTTCGGGCTCTTCGGTCCGGTGACCCACGAGACGACCCGCGAGGTGGAGTTTCGCCAGCTGGGGAGCGGACCCTGCGGTCCGGCACCGGGGCTGGTCGGCGGGGTCTGGTCGCCGAGCGAACCGAGGCCGCCGAGAGATCCGCTCGACCCGCTGCTGGGGTTGCCGCACGGGGCGGCGTTCGCGGGACCGACGACGGCCAGGCTGACCGCGCACGTGGCGGCGACCGCGATCGTCGCCGTCAGCGGTAGGCGCAGTCGGTGACGCAGGGACGTCGCTGAGCGCATGGGCTCTCCCGGTGTTGTGGCCAGAGTTACAAAAGTGACAATAGGGATCAGGCGGGCGATCGCGTAGGACCACGGGGACGCAGTGGAGTCACGATCGCGCATCGATCGCAGCGGGGCGCTCGCCGCCGAAGCACCCGGTAGATTCCTCGGGTGTGACCCGCGACAAGATCATCATCACCGGTGCCAGTTCCGGACTCGGCGAAGGCATGGCCCGCCAGTTCGCCGCCCGTGGGCGTTCCCTGGGGCTCGCCGCGCGCCGCGTCGAGAAGCTCGACGCGCTGGCCGCCGAGCTCGCCGACCAGGCCGGACGCGTCGTGGTGCGCGGCCTCGACGTGACCGACTTCGACGACGTGCCCCGCGCGTTCGCCGAACTGGCCGACGGGCTCGGCGGTGTGGACCGCGTGATCGTCAACGCCGGACTCGGCAAGGGCGCCCCGATCGGCACCGGCAACGCCGCCGCGAACCTGGAGACCGTGCAGACCAATCTCCTCGGGGCCCTCGCTCAGGCCGAGGCGGCGATGGAGATCTTCCGCGCGCAGAACCACGGGCACCTGGTGCTGATCAGCTCCATCAGTGCGGTGCGCGGGCTGCCCAAGGCGCAGGCGGCCTACAGCGCCTCCAAGGCCGGGGTCTCCGCGCTCGGCCAGGGGCTGCAGACCGAACTCGCCAGCAGCCCCATCACCGTGAGCGTGATCCTGCCGGGCTACATCGAGACCGACATCAACCGCGGGGTCAAGACCAAGCTGATGTCCGAGACCGACGACGGCGTGCGCGCCATGGTCGCCGCCATCGAGGCCGAGCGCCGTCGTTCCGAGGTGCCGGCCTGGCCCTGGACGCCGATCGCCGCCGCGCTCAAATACCTCCCGGATGCGTTGTCCGCCAAGCTCGTTTGACGCGTGACGGGCGAGTAATCCCGACGCACCGCCTGTCGGAATCCGGGCACTACTAGGGTGAGGTAATGGACCCCGACATCGCAGCGCGTGTGAGCAACGACGATCTCGACATCACCGCGACGGCGGCCTGGTCGGACCTGCTCGATCACCAGCGGGACCTGGCCACACGCCAGATGCGCGATCTCTTCGCGGCCGAACCGGACCGCGGCCGCGAGATGGTGGTCGACGCGGCCGATCTGCACATCGACTACTCCAAGAATCTGGCCGACGCGCACACGCTCGGTCTGCTCGCGGCCCTCGCGCGCGAGGCGCGCGTGGAGGAACTGCGCGATGCGATGCTCGCCGGCGCTCACCTCAACACCTCCGAGGACCGCGCCGCACTGCACGTGGCGCTGCGGTCGCCCGCGGACGCGCGACTGGTGGTCGACGGCCACGACGTGGTGGCCGACGTGCACCGCGTCCTCGCCGCCCTGGGCGACTTCTCCGACGCCGTGCGCGACGGCGCGTGGACCGGCTACACCGGCAAGGCCATCACCGACGTGGTGAACATCGGCATCGGCGGTTCCGACCTCGGCCCCGCGATGGGCTACCAGGCGCTGCGGTACTACCGGCATCCGCGGATCCGCGGACACTTCGTCTCCAACGTCGACCCGGGCGATGTGATCGCCACGCTCGCCGAGTTGGACCCGGAGACCACGCTGTTCATCGTCGCCTCCAAGACCTTCACCACCCAGGAGACGCTGATCAACGCGAAGGTGGCCCGCACGTGGCTGCTGGAGCAGGCCGACGGCGACGAGACGGTGATCGCCAAGCATTTCGTCGCGGTGAGCACCAACGCCGCCGAGGTCGCGGCATTCGGCATCGACACCGACAACATGTTCGGCTTCTGGGACTGGGTGGGCGGTCGCTACTCCCTGGACTCCGCCATCGGCCTGAGCCTGATGATCGCCGTCGGCCGCGACAACTTCGCCGACCTGCTCGACGGCTTCCACCGCATGGACGAGCACTTCCGCACCGCGCCGATCGAGGCGAACGCGCCGATCCTGCTTGGGCTGCTGGGCCTCTGGTACTCGAACTTCTGGGACGCGCAGTCGCACGCGGTGCTGCCGTACGCCAACGACCTGACCCGCTTCCCGGCCTACCTGCAGCAGCTGGTGATGGAATCCAACGGCAAGTCGGTGACGCGCGGCGGCCGCAAGCTCAACGCCGCGTCGGCCACGGTGGTCTGGGGAGAGCCCGGCACCAACGGCCAGCACGCCTTCTATCAGCTGCTGCACCAGGGGTCCTGGCTGATTCCGGCGGACTTCATCGGTTTCGCCGAGCCGCTCACCGACCTCACGACGCCCGACGGCGGATCCATGCATGACCTGCTGATGAGCAACTTCTTCGCGCAGACCGAGGTCTTGGCCTTCGGCAAGCGCGAGCGCGCGCTGAAGGCCGAAGGCGTTGCGCCCGAGCTGGTGCCGCACAAGGTGATGCCCGGCAGCCGGCCCACCACGTCGATCCTGGCGCCGCGGCTGACGCCGTCGGTCCTCGGTCAGCTCATCGCGCTGTACGAGCACAAGACGTTCGTGCAGGCCATGGTGTGGGGGATCAACCCGTTCGATCAGTGGGGCGTGGAACTGGGCAAGGCGGTGGCCAACGCACGACTGGCCGTCGTCACCGACCCGCAGTCGCCCGCGCCGCTGCCGGACAGCTCCACCGATGCGCTGATCCGCTGGTACCGCGCCGCCCGCGGCCGCACCCCGTAGTCGCGCTCCCCAGGAAGCACTCCGCTCCCGCGAAAGGCTTCCGTTCCCGCGGACCTCTGGAAGGCCCGCGGGAACGGAAACGTCTCGCGGGAGCGGAGTCGTCTCGCGGGAAGGTCGGGCCGGGAGGTCAGCGACCCAGCGGTCCGCGGCCCAGGCGCAGCAGAAGCATGGCGAGGGTGTGGCCCTCGGCGCCGAGCGAGGAGAACCGCTCGAGCACCTTCACCTCGCGGCTGTGCACCAGGCGGGGGCCGCCGGCGGCCATGCGTGCGACGCCGATCTTCTTCGACACCGCGGAACGACGCTGCACCGCGGCCAGGATCACCGCGTCCATGCGGTCGATCTCGCCGCGCAGTTCGTCGATGTCGTCGGGCAGGTCGGCCACATCGCTGCCCAAGTCGTAGCCCGACAGGTCGATCTCGGAGAACTGCTGCTGGGGGTCCTGGTCGCTCACAATGGGTGATTTTGCCATGTCGGCCGGAGGGGGCCGGGGCCAGTGTCGGTCGCGGTGTCACACTGGTCGAATGACCGACGAGCGCGCCCCGGCCATTTCCCGCGTCGCACTGGGCGCGATCGTGCTGATCGTCGCCCAGCTCGTGGTGCGGGTGGTGCTGGTGGCCCGCGGCGACTTCTACTGGGACGACCTGATCATCATCGGGCGCGCGTCGTCGAGCCCGATCCTGAGTTGGGAGTACCTCGGGCACAGCCACGACGGCCACTTCATGCCGGGCGCGTTCCTGCTGGCCGGCATCACCACCGTGCTGGCGCCGCTGCAGTGGTGGCTGCCCGCGCTGACGCTGGTGCTCCTGCAGCTGCTGGCCTCGCTCGCGGTGTGGCGGATGATCCGCATCGTGGTGGGTCGCAGCGCCCGCGCCGGGATCGGCGCGCTGGTGGCGCTGGGCTTCTACCTCTTCGTCCCGATGACGGTCAGCGCCTACGTCTGGTGGGCAGCCGGTCTGAACACGCTGCCCATGCAGGCCGCCATGGCGTTCATCGTCGGCAACGCCGTGCTGCTGGTGCGGGAGAACGACGACCCGCGACGGCGCCGCAACCTGGTGATCGCCTCGGTGATCGCGTTCGTGGTGGCGCTGACCTTCTTCGAGAAGTCGTTGTTCATCCTGCCGGTGGCGGCGGTGGCGGCGCTGCTGGTGGTCCGCATGCAGCCGGGCGTCGGGACCGGCGACTACCGGTCGTCGGCGCTGACGGTCACCTTCACCCGGGCCCGCGCGCTGTGGGCCTGGCTGAGCGGCGTTTTCGTCGTCTGGGTGGTGATCTTCCTGTCGGTGTCGACCGCGACGGCCGGCTCGCACTCGCTCGGCCAGATGTGGAAGTTGGTGTCGCGCAGCCTCAATTCGGCGATCGTGCCGTCGACCGTCGGCGGCCCGTGGGAGTGGGACCGCTGGATTCCGTCACCGCCCATGGGGTTCCCCGCCGTCTGGATGATCGTGGCCGGCTGGGTGCTGATCGCGGGTGCCGCGGTGTGGGCGTGGCAGACGCGGCGCGGCGCGGTGTCGATCGTGGTGTGCGCCGCCCTGTACGCGGTGGCCGCGCAACTGCCGGTGATGTGGAACCGGTCGAGCGAGGCCACCGCGCTGGAACTGGCGCAGACCATGCGCTACCTGCCCGACACCGCGCTCGTCTTCGCGCTCGCGATGGCCCTGGTGGCGGCCAGCCCGGCGCGCGGGGCGCACGGAGCCCCGGCCGCGCCGCATCCCGCGGCCCGCGCGGGGGTGCTGGCCGGGGCCGTGGTGATCCTGGTGTCCGCGCTGGTGAGCACCGCGGCGTTCTCGACGTCGTGGCAGCGCGACCCGACCGGTGCCTACCTGGCGACCGCGCAGGCCTCCCTGGCCGAGCACTCGGACCTGGTGATGTTCGACCAGGCCCTGCCGCTGGAGGTGCTGACCCCGGTCGCCTACCCGAACAACCAGATCAGCCGGGTCTTCGGGCGGCTCGACGATCGCCCGCGCTTCGGTGATCACACCGACAAGCTGATGGTGCTCGACGAGAAGGGGTCGATGGTGCCCGGCGGCGTCAGCCCGATGCGCGAGGTGGCACCCAGCGAGGGCACCTGTGCCGATCCCGGGCTGACCGAGCGCACCCGCCTGGCCCTGTCCGGACCACTCATCGAATGGCGCTGGACGGTGTCGCTGAGCTACTGCGCCAACCGTGACGGCGAGATCGGCGTCTCGCTCGGCGGCCGCGAACTGCGGGTCCCGGTCCGCGCCGGCCTGCACCCGGTCTACTTCCAGCTGGGCGGCCACGGCGAGCACCTCACGGTGCGCCCGCTGACCGACGGCCTGGCCCTGCACACCGGTGCCGGGCGGGTCGGTGAACCGATCGTCGCCGCCTACGCGCCCTGACCGTGCCCCAAGGTGCAGTGTCCGAGCCCGCCGGTACCCTGGACAGGCGATGATGACCACTTCTGACCAGCTCCTCGACGGCCTCAATCCCCAGCAGCGCGCGGCGGTGCTGCATTCGGGCTCGCCCCTGCTCATCGTGGCCGGGGCCGGTTCGGGCAAGACCGCCGTCCTGACCCGACGAATCGCCTACCTGCTGGCCGAGCGCGATGTGACGCCCGGCCAGATCCTGGCGATCACCTTCACCAACAAGGCCGCCGCCGAGATGCGCGAGCGGGTCATCGAGCTGGTCGGTCCGCGCGCCAACTACATGTGGGTCTCCACCTTCCACTCCACCTGCGTGCGGATTCTGCGCGCCCAGTCGTCGCTGCTGCCGGGCCGCAACTCCAACTTCTCCATCTATGACTCCGACGATTCGCGTCGACTGCTGTCGATGGTGGTCCGCGACCTCGATCTGGATCCGAAGAAGTACGCGCCGCGCGGACTGTCGACGGTGATCTCGAACTTCAAGAACGACCTCAAGTCGCCGGAGGAGGTCGCCGCCACGCTCGGCGAGATCCAGCCGCAGCAGGGGCAGACCGCCGAAGACATCGCGCGTGTGTACGACGAGTACCAGCGCCGCCTGCTCGCGGCCAACGCCTTCGACTTCGACGACCTCATCGGCGAGACGGTGGGGCTGCTGCAGCGGCACCCCGAGGTGGCCGAGTACTACCGCCGCCGGTTCCGGCACGTCCTGGTCGACGAGTACCAGGACACCAACCACGCGCAGTACGTCTTCGTCCGCGAGCTCGTCGGCGAGCCCGGCCAGGGCGGCACGGCCCCGTCGGAGCTGTGCGTGGTCGGCGACTCCGACCAGTCGATCTATGCCTTCCGCGGCGCGACGATCCGCAACATCGAAGAGTTCGAGCGCGACTACCCGGACGCGGAAACCGTTCTGCTGGAACAGAATTACCGATCCACGCAGACCATCCTGACCGCCGCCAACTCGGTGATCTCGCAGAACCCGAACCGTCGTGCCAAGAAGCTCTGGACCGACTCCGGTGACGGCGAACTGATCGTCGGCTACGTCGCCGACTCCGACCGCGCCGAGGCGCAGTTCATCGCCAAGGAGATTGACGAGCTCACCGATTACTCGATCGGCGGCGCGCAGTCGGCGTCGTACTCCGACATCGCCGTCTTCTACCGCACCAACACCGGCTCCCGGCCCATCGAGGAAGCGTTCATCCGGCACGGCATCCCGTACAAGGTGGTCGGCGGCACGCGCTTCTACGAGCGCAAGGAGGTGCGCGACATCGTCGCCTACCTGCGGGTGGTGGCCAACCCGGACGACTCGGTGAGCCTCCGACGGATCCTGAACACGCCCCGCCGCGGCATCGGCGACCGCGCGGAGGCCTGCGTCGCGGTGCACTCCGAGAACCTCGATCTCAGCTTCTATCAGGCACTGCTCGAAGGCGCGGAAGGCCGTGTGCCGCTGCTGAATACGCGCGCGGTGAAGCAGATCGGCGGGTTCGTCGACCTCATCGAGGGACTGCGGCAGGAGTTCCTGCTGTCGTTCTCCGACGACGACGGGGCCGGCGCCGACGCGAGCACCGAGGGCGCCGACATCGGCGACCTGGTGGAGGCCATCGTCGCGCGCTCCGGTTACCGTGCCGAACTCGAGGCGTCCAACGACCCGCAGGACGGTGCGCGCCTGGACAATCTCAACGAGCTGGTCGCCGTCGCCCACGACTTCAGCCTGGAAGCCGCGCAGGAACTCGACGACCTGGACCTTGACACCGACGACCTCGACGAGGACGCGGCCGCGCAGCGGGACGGGGAGCCCGAGCCGGGCTCGTTGGCCGCGTTCCTGGAGAAGGTCGCGTTGGTGGCCGACGCCGACCAGGTGCCCGACGAGGGCGACGGGGTGGTCACGCTGATGACCCTGCACACCGCCAAGGGCCTGGAGTTCCCGGTGGTCTTCGTGACCGGCTGGGAGGACGGCCAGTTCCCGCACGCACGAGCCCTCGGCGACGCCGCCGAACTCAGCGAGGAACGACGCCTCGCCTACGTCGGCATCACACGGGCCCGCGAGCGCCTGTACGTGACCCGCGCGATCATGCGCGCCGCGTGGGGGCAGCCGGTGGAGAACCCGGAATCACGCTTCCTGCAAGAGATTCCGCAGCACCTGATCGACTGGAAGCGCACCGCGCCGCGGCGTTCGTCGCACGGCGGTTTCGGCCGGGACGGCGAATCACGCTCGACGGGACGCCCGTTCGGCTTCGGTTCCACCGGATCGTCGGGGGAGGGGATGCGCGGCCGGTCGTCGTACTCGTCCGATCCCACCCGCGGACGCAACAAGTCCGTCGTCTACGAGATCGGCGACCGCATCAGTCACCCGAAGTACGGGCTGGGCAAGGCCGTCGCCAAGGTGGGCGCCGGGCCGACCGAACAGATCACCTTCGACTTCGGCGGCAACGTGGGACGCGTGACGCTCCTGACGCTGGGCGGCCTGCCCGGCGAGAAACTCTGACCGCCGACGCGCCGAACGACAGCGCCGCGGCCCTCCGGAGAGAGCCGCGGCGCGGAGGACGAGTCTCGGGTCAGCGAATGCTGACGCCCTTGGCGGCGAGCCAGGGGATCGGGTCGATCTTGGTGGACCCGTCGCGCCACACCTCGAAGTGCAGGTGCGGGCCGGTGGAGAAGCCTTCGGAGCCGACCAGCGCGATGATGTCGCCCGCGGTGACCTTCTGGCCTTCCTTCACCAGGACGCCCGAGCTGGCCATGTGGCCGTACATGGTGACGGTGCCGTCGGCGGCCTTCACCTGTACCCAGTTGCCGTACCCGGACGCCGGTCCGGCCTCGATCACGACACCGTCGGAGACGGCGTGGATCGGGGTGCCCAGCGGGGCGGCGAGGTCGACGCCGCCGTGGAAGCTGCCCCAGCGCTCGGCGTAGGCGGAGGTGAAGCTGTACTTGGCCTTGATCGGGGCGGCGAACATCGGCTTGCGTGCAGCGGCGTCGCGCGCGGCGGCGGCCGCAGCGAGCTGCTTGCCGACGGCCAACTGCTTGCCGTAGCCGCCCATGTCGGCCTTGCTGGCCGCGGGGACCACGCCACCGTCGAGGTCGGAGGTGGTGGAGGCGAGCGCGGGGGCGCCGACCGCGGTGCCGTCGGCGCCGGCGGCCAACGGCACGATGTCGGTGGTCGCGGGTTCGGCCGCGGGAGAGTCGGTGGCGCCCGACCCGCCGACGGCCATCGCGACCGCGCCGGCGGCGACGGCGACCAGGGCGGCGCGTGCCTTCATGGCGGCCGGCGGTCCGCTGCGATGACGTCCGGTGGCGGTGATCTTCGGGCCGTCGTTGTTCGGGGGATCCTGCGTGGTCGACGCGGCGACCGGGGCCGCGTCGGGCGCCGGGGTGACGGGTGACGAGGTGGCGGGGCCACCGAGGCCCAGACGGGCCGAGCGCGACGGCAGCGGGAAGTCGCGGGTCGTGGCTGCGTCGTGGCGGGTCATGGGGGACGCCATGTCCGTGCGGTCGACGACGGCCGTCGCGCCCATTTCGCTGCGTGCAGCCAAGTCATTCACCTCAGAATCGGATCGATAGGTCGTGCTTCGTCGTGACCTTCTCGTTATCAACCTCATGAACGGTAGCCAACAATGGGGGGTCACGTCCACCCGTTGTCTTCTCCGCACCAATGAGTTCGACATCGCGGCCCTCTCACCGGCGCGGACATTTCTACCGACGGGTAAGTGATTCTTTGCACAAGGGCCGGGGTCGAGGCCGACGTGGCGCGCCCACGCGACTACAGTTCTTTGTGGTCCGCGTTACCTCGCGGGCATTTCCGAACACACTCAGATGGTGAGCTGAATGGATCTCTTCGAGTACCAGGCGAAGGAACTGTTCGCCAAGCATGGGGTACCGACCACACCCGGTCGAGTTACCGACTCCGCAGCCGACGCACGGGCGATCGCCGAGGAAATCGGCAAGCCGGTGATGGTCAAGGCGCAGGTGAAGGTCGGCGGCCGTGGTAAGGCCGGAGGCGTCAAGTACGCCGGTACCCCCGATGACGCACAGTCCCACGCCGATAATATCCTCGGGCTCGATATCAAGGGCCACGTCGTCAAGAAGCTTCTTGTCGCCGAGGCCAGCGACATCGCGGAGGAGTACTACATCTCCTTCCTGCTCGATCGCGCCAACCGCAACTACCTGGCCATGTGCTCGGTGGAAGGCGGCGTGGAGATCGAGGAAGTCGCCGCGAACAACCCCGACCGTCTCGCGAAGATCGCGGTCAGCCCCACCAAGGGTGTCGACCTGGCCACCGCTCGCGCGATCGCCGAAGCCGGCCACCTGCCGGCCGAGGTCCTCGACGCCGCCGCGGTGACCATCGCCAAGCTCTGGGAGGTCTTCGTCGCCGAAGACGCCGTGCTGGTGGAGGTCAACCCGCTGGTCCGCACCCCGGACGATCAGATCCTGGCCCTCGACGGCAAGGTCACCCTGGACGAGAACGCCGACTTCCGTCAGCCCGGCCATGCCGACTTCCAGGACACCGACGCCACCGACCCCCTTGAGCTCAAGGCCAAGGAGAACGACCTCAATTACGTCAAGCTCGACGGTGAGGTCGGCGTGATCGGCAACGGCGCCGGCCTGGTCATGTCGACCCTGGACGTCGTCGCCTACGCCGGTGAGAACCACGGCGGCGTGAAGCCCGCCAACTTCCTGGACATCGGCGGCGGCGCTTCGGCCGACGTGATGGCCGCCGGCCTGGACGTGATCCTGGGCGACTCGCAGGTCAAGAGCGTCTTCGTGAACGTCTTCGGTGGTATCACCGCATGTGACGCTGTCGCCAACGGCATCGTCGGCGCGCTGGCGAAGCTGGGCGACGCGGCCACCAAGCCGCTCGTGGTCCGCCTCGACGGCAACAAGGTCGAGGAAGGCCGCAAGATCCTGGCTGAGGCCAATCACCCGCTGGTGACCCTCGCCGAGACGATGGACGAAGGCGCCGACAAGGCTGCCGAACTGGCAAGCAAGTAAGGGGCCGCAACAACATGTCTATCTACCTGAACAAGGACAACAAGGTCATCGTGCAGGGCATCACCGGCGGTGAAGGCACCAAGCACACCGCCCTGATGCTCAAGGCCGGCACCAACGTCGTCGGCGGTGTCAACGCCCGCAAGGCCGGCACCACCGTCAGCCACGTCGACGCCGACGGCAACGCCGTGGAACTGCCGGTCTTCGGCAGCGTCGCCGAGGCCATGGAGGTCACCGGAGCCGACACCTCGATCGCCTTCGTGCCGCCGGCGTTCTCCAAGGACGCCATGCTCGAGGCCATCGACGCGGAGATCCCGCTGCTCGTGGTCATCACCGAGGGCATCCCGGTGCAGGACTCGGCGTACGCCTGGGCCTACAACGTGGACAAGGGCGCCAAGACCCGCATCATCGGCCCGAACTGCCCCGGCATCATCACCCCGGGCGAGTCGCTGGTCGGTATCACGCCGAACAACATCACCGGCAAGGGTCCGATCGGCCTCGTGTCGAAGTCGGGCACCCTGACCTACCAGATGATGTACGAGCTGCGTGACCTCGGTTTCTCCACCGCCATCGGCATCGGCGGCGACCCGGTCATCGGCACCACGCACATCGACGCCATCGAGGCTTTCGAGGCTGACCCCGAGACCAAGATCATCGTGATGATCGGTGAGATCGGCGGCGACGCCGAGGAGCGTGCGGCTGATTACATCAAGGCCAACGTCACCAAGCCGGTCGTCGGCTACGTCGCGGGCTTCACCGCTCCCGAGGGCAAGACCATGGGCCACGCCGGCGCCATCGTGTCCGGCAGCTCGGGCACCGCGCAGGCCAAGAAGGAGGCCCTCGAGGCCGCCGGTGTCAAGGTCGGCAAGACGCCGAGCGAGACCGCCCGCCTGGCACGTGAGCTGTTCGACGCGCTGTAAGCACCACCTGTGACGAGCAGTGCTCGTCGACCCGCCCCGAAGTAGCCGTATCCGGCTCTTCGGGGCGGTGTGCATCCGGCATACTGTGTCGGTGACTGAAGTCGAGGTAACGGGGCGCAGCGAGGGGGCGCTGGCGCAGTTGCCACTGGTTTCAATGGCCCGTGCCGCAACGGAAGTGGTGCTTGCGGTGCCGCGCGCAGCGGTCTCCACCGTCGTCGGTCTGCCGCGGGCCGTCTTACGCGCCGCGCTCGACGAGGTGTTCGCCTACCTCGGGGAAGCGGACCTGACCGGGGTGCTGCTGTCGGCGGTCGACTTCGACCGGGTGCTCGGCGCCCTCGATCTGCAGGCGCTGGTGAGCCGCCTCGACCTGAATGAACTGCTCGCGGGGGTGGACCTCAACCCGCTGCTCGCCACCATCGACCTCAACCCGCTGGTAGCCGGGCTGGATCTGGAGGCCGTCATCGCGCGGATCGACATCGATGCGATCGTGGCCCGCGTGGACATCGACGCGATTCTGCAGCGCACCGACATCGCGTCGGTGGCCGCCAACGTCGTCGACGAGATCGACCTGAACTCCATCGTCCGCGGCGCGAGCGCCACGGTGAGCACGGAGATGATCGCCGATGTCCGCGGCGGCAGCGAACGCGCCGACGACCGCGTCGAGGTGTTCGTCAATCGCATGCTTCGGCGCAAGGGCACGGAGCGGTCCGACGCCGCCGACGATGAGGACTCGACGCCATGACCGAGGTGCGGACCGCGGGGATCGTGAGCCGAACGCTGGCGGCATTCCTGGACCTGCTCACCGTGCTGGCGATGCTGGCAGGCACCTATCTCACGGTCGCGTTCGTGGCCTTTCTGGTCGACGTCCGGAGCTTCGACTTCCCGACGGTGCGGTGGTTGTTCACCGTGCCCGGTTTCCTGGTGGGCTGCATTCTGTATCAGGTGATCGCCTGGACCGTGTTCGGCCGCACGCTGGGGCAGGGGCTGATGGGGCTGCAGGTGGTCCGCCGGAAGTCCACCGCCAATCTGCACGTGCTCCAGGCGTTCGGCCGGGCCGTGGTGTGCACGCTGTTCCCGCTGGGATTGGCCTGGGTGGTGCTGTCGCCGAAGCGTCGATCAGTGCAGGACATCGCGGCCCGGAGCCGCGTGATCTACGGGCATCGTCGACGGTGAACGCACGGGAGCTGATCGCGGCGCTGGTCGAGGACTGGTGCAGCTGGGACATTCCGGTGGCACCGCAACCGGTGCACGCCGATCTGGGCGCCTTCGATCCGGAACGACTCGACTCCGGCGCGCACTCGGACTACGCCGAGCAGTTGGCGCGGGCCGCCGAGCGCACCGGCGTCGACGAGTCGATCCTGACGGGTGTGGGCATGGTGACCGCCCCGGACACCGGTGATCGGTTTCCGTTGGTGCTGATCGTCAGCGAGTTCGGCTTCCTGGGCGGCTCCATCGGACGGGTGGCCGGAACCCGCGTCGTGGCGGCCCTGCAGCGGGCCACGGCCCGCGGACTGCCCGTGCTGGCGCTGCCCGCGTCCGGCGGCACCCGCATGCAAGAGGGCACGCCGGCCTTCTTGCAGATGGCCGCGATCACCGCGGCGGTCAACGCCCACAAGGCCGCGGGCCTGCCGTACCTGGCGTACCTGCGCCATCCGACGACCGGCGGGGTGCTCGCCTCGTGGGGGTCGCTGGGGCACGTGGTGTGGGGCGCTCCGGGCGCGCTCATCGGTTTTCTGGGGCCGAAGGTCGCGACGACGCTGCGCGGGGAGGCCTTCCCGCCGGGCGTGCAGCGAGCCGAGAACCTGTATCGCCACGGCGTGCTCGACGGCGTCGTCGACGTCGACGACCTGCCCGCCCGGGTGGCCCGGCTTCTCGCGGTCTGGCGGGCGGAGGCCGACCCGCTCGAAGTGCCGCGATCGTGGGCCCGTACGTCCGGACATCCGGAGAACGCCTGGTCGGCGGTGCAGCAGTCGCGAAAACCGGACCGACCCGGCCTCGACTGGATGCTGGACGCGGTGCCGTTCGCGCCGATCGTCGATCATGGCCCGGTGCAGGTGGCGCTGGTGCAGCTGGGCGGCCACGCGGTGGTCATGGTCGGGACCGACGGGCCCACTCAACGTGCCGGCGAGGCGATCGACGTCGCGGCACTGCGGGCGGCGCGGCGGGGGATCGCACTGGCAGCGGAGCTGCAGTTGCCGCTGCTGACGGTCATCGACACCCACGGCGCCCAACTGTCGGTGCGCGCCGAAGAGGAGGGTCTGGCGGCGGAGATCGCGCACTGCCTCTCCGACTTCCTCGCGGCACCCGTGCCCACCGTCTCGGTGTTGACCGGGGCCGGGGCGGGCGGTGCCGCGCTGGCGCTGTTCCCCGCCGACCTGGTGATCGCCACGAGCGACGGCTGGCTGGCGCCGCTGCCGCCGGAGGGGTCGGCGGCCCTCGTCTACGGCGATCCGGGGCGCGCGCCCGACCTGGCGCAGGCGCAGCACATCTGGGCCGTCGACCTGCACCGCGCCGGGCTCGTCGACATTCTGGCCACCGGGCGCGCCCAGATTCTCGACTACGTCGTCGAATACCTGGATCCCGGGCCCCGGCCGCGGCCGGAACGTCGTTCGAACAGGTGAGTACGTCTTCGGGATGGTTCAATACGAAGATGAGCGAGAACGAGAACTACGGTCAGCAGTGGGTGCCCGGTGCCCCGAACGCCCCGACGCAGCACGTCACGGGGCCGCAGACCGGTGGTCCGTATCCGAACTACGGCCCGCCCACCCAGGGCACCGGCCAGCCGATCCCACCCGGCCAGACCGGAATGTACGGTCCGCCCCAGGCCGGTCCCCCGCAGTACGCGCAGCCTGCCCGGCCGTCGTTCCTCGCCCTGATGCCGCTGCCGATCAAGTTGGCGGTCGGTTCCGGCTTGATGGGCCTGGTGACCTTCTTCATGGGCTTCCTGTCGTGGGTGACCATCGGTGAGACCATCGACTCCAAGGCCGAGGACTGGGCCATGGACCAGGGCAACAGCATCGGTATTCCGGCGTTCCTGACGATGGTCTTCACGCCCGGTTGGTTCCTGCTCGGCTTGGGCGCCGCCGCGGTCGCAGCGTTCGGTTTCGTGGCCGCCAAGTGGCGTCGGTTCCTGCCGCACGTGGCCTTCCTGGTCGTCGTCTCCTGGCTCGGCCTGCTCGCGTGCGCGCTGGCTCTGCCCGGCTTCATCAGCCTGGGGACCGGCGCCATCCTCGCGCTGATCTTCGGTTCGTTCCAGCTGCTGCTCATCGGTGCGGCGGTCATCATGGACGGGCTCAACGAAGAGGCGTGACCGACCACTCCGTCGACGCAGCACCCACCACCCGCCGAGGCCAAGCGAAGGCTGCCCGGCGGGTGGAGTTGCTCGCCGCGGCCGCCCGCCAGATGGCGGCCCGCGGTTTCGCCGGTGTCCGCTTGGAGGACATCGGTGCCGAAGTGGGCGTGAGCGGCCCGGCGATGTATCGCCACTTCGCGTCCAAGAACGACGTCCTGGACCAGCTTCTCCTCGACATCAGTGAGCGGCTGTACGCCGGCGGCGCCGAGGTGATCGACCGGGGCGGGCCGCCGCGAGAGGTGCTCGGCAGCCTCATCGAGTTCCACATCGACGTGCTGGTGACCAAGCCCGACCTCATCGCCGTGCAGGACCGGGACCTGGGTTCGCTCAGCCCGGACGCCAACCGCCGGGTGCGTTCGCTGCAGCGCCGCTACGTGGAGAGCTGGGTGCAGGTGCTGCTCGCGGTGGCGGTCGAGGACGGCCGCACGCTCGCCGACGACGAAGCCCGCGTCCGCGTCCACGCGGGCTTCGGGCTGCTCAACTCGTCGCCGCGCCTGCCGTCGTTCGACGAGGCCGCGCTGCGGACGCTGCTCGCCCGCATGGCGCTGGCCGCCCTCCTCGCCGACCTAAGTTAGCCGCCGCGCGAGCTCGGCGCGGAAGCGCTGCACGTTGGCCATCTTGATGCCCTCGTAGCCGCGGACCAGGTCGGGGAGCTCCGCCGTCGCGACGGCCTCGGCCAGCGCGGCGGCGTCCGGGGCGGTGCCCAGAGCGTTCACCACCTGCTCCAGCGCGGCACGGTACTCGTCGATCAGCGCGCGTTCGGTACGACGCACCTCGGTGCGGCCGAACGGATCCCAGCGCGTCCCGCGCAGTCGCTTGGCGCCGGCCAAGGTCCGCAACACCGGCGTGGACCAGGTCCCGAAGGCGATCTTGCGGCGCATGCCGAGCTCGCGCAGCAGCGGCGGGTGCAGGCGGATCGCCACGGCGGCATCGTCGCCGAACGCAGCGGTGACCTCGTCGGCGAAGTCGGGGTCGGCGGTCAGTCGGGCCACCTCGTACTCGTCCTTGTAGGCCATCAGCTTGTACAGATTGCGCGCCACCGCGTCGGTGAGGTCGGGGTGGCCGACGCGCGTGTGCACGGCCGCGACGTCGGCCAGCCAGCGCTGCGCGTAGGCCTCGTCCTGGAAGGCGATCAGTTCGTCGTAGCGACGGGCGACGGTGGCGCGGACCCGCTCGTCGGCGCCGTCGAGCGAGGCCGCCGCACGTGCGGCGACGCTCGCCACCGGTGCGGTGTGTTCGGGGCCGCGAGCCGCGGCGGCCAGCCCGGCCGGATCGGCGACCGCCTGGCGTCCGCGGCGGAACGCCTGCACGTTGCGGTCGACCGCCACCCCGTTCACTGCGATGGCTCGCTCGAGCGCCGCGGCCGAGATCGGCAGCGCACCCGACTGGTAGGCGGCGCCGACCATCAGCATGTTGGCGTACTGCTCGTCGTCGAACAGGTCGTCGGCCAGGCCTGCGGCATCCAAGTGCACCGAGCGGGCGACGTCGGCGTCGATCGACGACTGCACGCGCGCGGGATCGGGGAAGGTCGTCGCGGTGTCGCTGACCATCGCTCCGGTCGGCACCTGCGCGGTGGAGACCACCGCCGTGGTGCGCTCGGGGGAGACCACCTTCAGGTTGGTCGGATCGGCGCCGACCAGCTGATCGCACGCCAGATAGAGGTCGCACTCCCCGGTGGCGAGTTTGGCGGCGCGCTCGGAGCGGTCGACGGACAGCTTCAGGTCGCTGACCACCGCGCCGCCCTTCTGCGCGAGCCCGGTCATGTCGACGGTGCGGGCGTCCAGGCCGTCGAACACCGCGGCCGTGGCCAGCACCTGCGACACCGTGACCACGCCGGTGCCGCCGATGCCGGTGATCCGGACGGTGCACCCGCGGTCGGCGTCACCGCGGCGCACGGGGTCGGGCAGCTCCGCCGCGACCAGCGGCGCCACTTGGCGCGCGGCTCGACGACCGGCCGGAGTCACGGTCACGAAGGCCGGGCAGTCGCCGTCCAGGCACGAGTCGTCGAGGTTGCAGGAGCTCTGGTCGATGCGGGTCTTGCGTCCGAACTCGGTCGGCACCGGGTGGACCGACAGGCAGTTCGACTTCGCGCCGCAGTCGCCGCAGCCCTCGCAGATGCGCTCGTTGATCATCACCCGGGTGCGCGGGGTGGGCGCCAGGTCGCGCTTGCGCTTGCGGCGGAGCTCGGCGGCGCACGGCTGATCGTGGATGAGCACCGTGACACCGGGCACCGCGGCGAGCTCGGTCTGCACGGTCTCGAGGTCGTCGCGGTGGCGCACCGGCGCGGACACCTGGGCCCGACGCAGTTCCCGCCGGGTGCGTGCCGGATCGTCGGTGGTCACCACGACGGCGGCGACGCGCTCGGCCTTGAGCAGGGACACCAGCTGCGGCAGGCTCATCTGACCCACCGGGTCCTGCCCGCCGGTCATCGCGACGGTGCCGTTGAACAGCAGCTTGTAGGTCACGCTCACCCCGGCCGCGACGGCGGCACGCACGGCCAGCGAGCCCGAGTGCAGAAAGGTGCCGTCGCCGATGTTCTGCACGAAGTGCTTCTCCTGCACGAACGGCGACATGCCGACCCACTGGGCGCCCTCGCCGCCCATCTGCGTCACGCCGGTCACGTCGCCGACCTGCGCCGGATCCATCAGCAGCACCATCGCGTGGCAGCCGATCCCGGCGCCGACCAGGGTGTCCGGCGGCACCGGGGTGGAGCTGTTGTGCGGGCAGCCCGAGCAGAAGTACGGCGACCGCACCGCCAGCGGCAGTCGGATCCGGGCGCTGCGCGGGGCGGGCCGCTCCAGCCACCGCACGGCCGGTTCGACGCGATGGGTGCGGCCGAGGCGTCGCGCCAACCCGCGCAGCACGGCGTCGACGTCGAGTTCGCCGAAGCGGGAGAACAGCGGGGTCCCGTCCTCCTCGGCCTTGCCGACGATGCGCGGCACGTCGCGCCGGCCGAAGAGCAGATCGCGCAGCATGGTTTCGATGAAGTCGCGCTTCTCCTCGACGACGATCACCTCGTCGAGCCCGTCGATGAAGGTCTCGACGATGCCGGGTTCCAGCGGATACACCATGCCGAGCTTGAGCAGGCGGATGCCGAGGCGACCCAGGTCGGCGTCGTCGATGCCGAGCAGGCGCAGTGCCTCGCGCACGTCGAGGTAGGTCTTGCCCGCGGCGACGATGCCGAGGCGGTCGTCGCCGGTGCGGGCGGCGATCTGATTCACGCCGTTGAGACGGGCGTACTCCACCGCGCGCGGGAGTCGGATGGTCAGCTGATTGTGTTCGGCCTCCATCAGATCCGGGCCGAGCAGTTTGCCGTGCGGCACGTGCAGGCTGGGGCCGAGTGTGCCGTAGTCGGCTGCGAGGCGGTCGGGATCGAGCAGCACGGTCGACGTACCGTCGGCCACGTGCGCGGAGATCTTGAGTGACGTCCACAGGCCGGAGGTGCGGCTCATCAGCGCGGCGTGCACACCGAAGCGGAGGATGTCGCTGCTGTCGGCGGGGTAGAGGATCGGCATGTAGAGGTCGGCCAGCGCCATCTCGGAGGCGCACGGGATGGTGGAGCTCTTCGCGCCGGGGTCGTCGCCGACCAGCGCGACGGCGCCGCCGGCCGGGTGGGTGCCGATCATGTTGGCGTGCCGCAGGGCGTCGGTGGCGCGGTCGAGGCCGGGGGCCTTGCCGTACCAGTAGCCGACGACGCCGTCGCGCGGTGCGCCGGTGGCGTCCGGTGACAGGTGGCCGATACGGGCGGCGAGCTGTGCACCCATCACGGCGGTGGCGGCGAGCTCTTCGTTGAGCGCCGGGCGGTGGGTGATGTCGTGAGCGGCGAGGTAGGGGGCGCGACGACCGAGTTCCAGGTCGTAGCCGGCCAGCGGCGATCCTTCGTAGCCGGAGACGAACGACGCGGTGCGCAGTCCGGAACGTCGGTCCTCGCGGGTCCTATCGCCGATCATGCGCAGCAGCGCGGCGATACCGGGGAGGAGGACGAGCCCGGATGCGGCGGAGTACCGGTCGTCGAGCGGGGACGCGGCCGCCGGGGCCTGCTGATCGGCGATGGTCATGGTTCACCTGAGCCTTCGTGTCAGCTCGCGAGGCCGGATCCGGGGTGGGGGCGGCAGCGAGCGGTGTGCGGCCGCGGTGGTGGTGCGGCCTGACCTCAGGATAGCGAACTGTGTGCCAGATCACGTTCGCGGCACGGAAGTGAGAGGCTGTACAAGTGGACGTCCGTCACGTAATCTGCATTCAGTTAATCATCAATAACTGATATTTCGAGACGGCAGAAAGGGCGTCGATGACCACCACGGAGGACATCACGGGTACGGGCCTGACCGGTGCGGACGCGCATCGCGCCAACGTCGAGGTGCTGCGCGACCGCCTGTCGCAGGTCGCCCAGGGCGGCGGTGACAAGGCGCGGGAACGGCACCTGAGCCGCGGCAAACTGCTGCCGCGCGATCGCATCGACGGTCTGCTCGACCCGGGCTCCCCGTTCCTGGAGGTGTCTCCGCTCGCCGCCTTCGACATGTACGACGGCAAGGCGCCCGCCGCGGGCGTCGTCGCCGGCATCGGGCGGATCCACGGACGCGAATGCATGATCGTCGCGAACGACGCCACCGTCTCCGGCGGCACCTACTACCCGGTGACGGTCAAGAAGCACCTGCGGGCCCAGGAGATCGCCGCGGCCAACCGGCTGCCGTGCATCTACCTGGTCGACTCCGGCGGCGCGATGCTGCTGAACCAGGACGACGTCTTCCCCGACCGGGAGCACTTCGGCCGCATCTTCTACAACCAGGCCAACATGAGCGCGGCCGGCATCCCGCAGATCTCCGCGGTGCTCGGATCGTCGACCGCCGGCGGCGCCTACGTCCCGGCGATGAGCGACGAGAACGTCATCGTCCGCAACCAGGGCACCATCTTCCTGGCCGGTCCGCCGCTGGTGAAGGCGGCCACCGGTGAGGACGTCACCGCCGAAGACCTCGGCGGCGGCACCATGCACTCCACCGTCTCCGGCGTCACCGACCACCTCGTCGACAACGACGAGCAGGCGCTGGCCAAGGTCCGCGAGATCGTCGCGACGTTCGGCCCGCAGGACCCGGCGCAGTGGGAGACCACCGCGACCGTCGCGCCGATCCGCCCGCAGACCGACCTGTACGACGCGGTTCCCACCGATCCGCGTATCCCGTACGACGTGCGCGAGGTGATCGAGACCCTCAGCGACGGCGGCGAATACACCGAGTTCAAGGCCGGCTACGGCACCTCGCTGGTCACCGCGTTCGCCACTGTCCACGGCCACCCGGTGGGCTTCGTCGCCAACAACGGCGTCCTGTTCTCCGAGTCCGCGCAGAAGGGCGCGCACTTCATCGAGCTGTGCGATCGCCGCCGGATCCCGCTGATCTTCCTGCAGAACATCACCGGCTTCATGGTGGGTCGCCAGTACGAGGAGGGCGGCATCGCCAAGAACGGCGCCAAGATGGTCACCGCCGTCGCCTGCGCGCGCGTGCCCAAGCTGACCGTGATCATCGGCGGTTCCTTCGGCGCAGGCAACTACTCGATGTGCGGCCGGGCCTACTCGCCGCGCTTCCTGTGGATGTGGCCCAACGCCCGTATCTCGGTGATGGGCGGCCCGCAGGCGGCCGACACCCTCGCCACGGTGCGCCGCGGCCAGTATGAACGCTCCGGCGAACAGTGGCCGGCCGCGGACGAGGAGGCCTTCAAGGAGCCGATCCGCAAGCAGTTCGAGACGCAGTCGGACTCGTACTATTCCACCGCCCGACTCTGGGACGACGGGATCATCGACCCCGCCGACACCCGCACCGTGCTCGGCCTGGCGCTCGAAGCCTGCCGCCACGCACCGCTGGGCGACGTCAACAACGGCGTCTTCCGCATGTGATCGGCCCACCCGCACACCGGACCCGCCCCTTCGCGACGACCACAGGACTTCACCGATGACAACCGCACTTGTTTCCACCGCCACCGCGAGCCCGCGCACCATCCGCAGCGTGCTGGTGGCCAACCGCGGCGAGATCGCCTGCCGCGTGATCGACACCCTGCGCACCATGGGCATCCGCTCGGTCGCGGTGTACTCCGACGCCGACGCACACGCCCCGCACGTGCGGGCCGCCGACATCGCCGTCCGACTCGGCCCGGCGCCTGCCGCGCAGAGCTACCTCGACATCGCCAAGGTCGTCGAGGCCGCCCGCGCCACCGGCGCCGATGCCGTGCACCCCGGCTACGGCTTCCTCTCCGAGAACCAGGAGTTCGCCGCCGCGCTGGCCGCCGCCGACATCGCGTTCATCGGCCCGCCGGCGCAGGCCATCGCGACCATGGGCGACAAGATCACCGCGCGCGCCGCGGTCACCGAACGCGGCGTCCCGGTGGTGCCGGGCCTGTCCCGCCCGGGCCTCACCGACGAGGAACTGATCGCGGCCGCGCCCGGCATCGGGTTCCCCGTCCTCATCAAGCCGAGCGCGGGCGGCGGCGGCAAGGGCATGCACCGCGTCGACGATCCCGCCGAGCTCCCGGCCGCACTCATCACCGCGCGTCGCGAAGCCGCGTCGGCCTTCGGCGACGACGCGCTGTTCCTCGAGCACTTCGTGCTGACCCCGCGCCACATCGAGGTGCAGGTGCTGGCCGACGAGCACGGCAACGTGATCCACCTCGGCGAGCGCGAGTGCTCGCTGCAGCGCCGCCACCAGAAGGTCATCGAGGAGGCGCCGTCGGCGCTGCTGACCCCCGAGACGCGCGCCCGCATCGGGGCGGCCGCCTGCGATGCGGCCCGCAGCGTTGGCTACACCGGCGCAGGCACCGTCGAATTCATCGTCTCGGCCTCCGCGCCCGACGACTTCTACTTCATGGAGATGAACACCCGCCTGCAGGTGGAGCACCCGGTCACCGAGATGGTCACCGGCGTGGACCTGGTGGAGCAGCAGGTGCGGGTGGCCCGCGGCGAGGTCCTGACCATCGCGCAGGACGACGTGGTGCTCACCGGCCACGCGGTGGAGGCGCGCATCTACGCCGAGGACCCGGCGCAGGGTTTCCTGCCGACCGGCGGTGCCGTCCGTACGCTGCGGTGGCCCACCGGCCTGGCGTCGCACGTCCGGATCGACTCGGGCATCGACGAGGGCTCGGTGATCGGGTCCGACTACGACCCGATGCTGGCCAAGATCATCTGCCACGGCGCCGACCGCACCGAGGCGCTCGACCGGCTCGACGAGGCGCTCGCCGACACCGCGCTGGTCGGCGTCGGCACCAACATCGACTTCTGCCGCTACGTGCTGGGGCAGCCGCGGGTGCGTGCCGGCGAACTCGACACCGAACTGCTCGACCGCCTCGTGGTGGACTACGCCGCCCCGACGCCCACGCCCGCCGCCCTGGTGGCCGGCGCGCTCGGCACCCTCGACCTCGGCGACGCCGACGACGTGTGGACCAGCGCGGTGGCCTTCCGGATCGGCGTGCCGTCGCCCATCGTCACCCGCCTCGTCTGCGACGGTCGGACCTACCGGGTCTCGGCGCTGGTCACCGACTCGGACACCCGCACCCTGCACGCCGAGGTGACCATCACCGGCGACGACGACGCCGAGGTCTGGCAGGGCACCGTCTACCTCCGTCCGCGCGGCGAGCACGCGGTCACCGTGCGCTGCAACGGCATCGGCGCCCGCTGGGTGGTCCAGCAGACGTCGTCGACGGCGCGCTGGGTGTCCGGCGAGGACGGCACCTGGGTGATGCAGTTGGCCCACACCCTGGCCGACACCGACGACGCCGAGGCGGCCGGTGACGTCCGCAGCCCGATGCCGGGCACCGTCGTCGCCGTCCCGGGCGTCGACGGCGCCGCGGTCGCAGCCGGTGATCCGCTGGTGGTGGTCGAGGCCATGAAGATGGAGCACACTCTGCGTGCTCCGGCCGCCGGCGTCGCGTCGATCGCCGTCAAGGTCGGGCAGAAGGTGGATGCCCAGCAGATGCTGGCGCAGGTCGTCGTCGAGAATGAGGCCTGAGTCATTACCCAGCAGTAGGCCGTGTCCACACGCGGTCAGTCACTAACGTCAGCCCTAGAAACACCACGATCAAGAAGGTACTTCCCAGATGGAACTGAGCCAGGAATACACCGACCTCATCGGCAGCGTGCGCGACTTCGCCCAGCAGGTGGTGGCCCCGGTGTCGTACAAGCACGACAAGGAGAAGTCGTTCCCGTACGACGTGGTGAAGCAGATGGGCGAGATGGGCCTGTTCGGCCTGCCGTTCCCCGAGGAGTACGGCGGCATGGGCGGCGACTACTTCGCCCTGGCGCTTGCGCTCGAAGAACTCGGCAAGGTGGACCAGTCGGTGGCCATCACCCTGGAGGCCGGCGTCGGCCTCGGCGCCATGCCCATCTACAAGTTCGGCACCGAGGAGCAGAAACAGCGGTGGCTGCCCGACCTCGCCGAGGGCAAGCGGCTGGCCGGCTTCGGACTCACCGAACCGGGCGCGGGCAGCGACGCCGGCGCAACCGCCACCACCGCCGTCGAGGACGGCGACGAATGGGTGATCAACGGCGGCAAGCAGTTCATCACCAACTCCGGCACCGACATCACCTCGCTGGTCACCGTCACCGCGGTCACCGGCACCCGCCCGGACGGCGGCAAGGAGATCTCCACCATCATCGTGCCCGCGGGCACGCCCGGCTTCGTCGCGGAACCGGCCTACGACAAGGTCGGCTGGAACGCCTCGGACACCCATCCGCTGAGTTTCACCGACGTCCGGGTGCCGCGGGAGAACCTGCTGGGCACGCGCGGCCGCGGCTACGCCAACTTCCTGTCCATCCTCGACGAGGGACGCATCGCGATCGCCGGTCTGGCCACCGGTGTGGCGCAGGGCTGCGTCGACGAGTCGATCAAGTACGCCGCCGAGCGGCAGTCGTTCGGCAAGTCGATCGACCAGTACCAGTCGATCTCGTTCGCGATCGCGCGGATGGAGGCCCGGGCCTTCGCGGCGCGCACCGCCTACTACGACGCCGCGGCGAAGATGCTGGCGGGCAAGCCCTTCAAGAAGGAGGCCTCCATCGCCAAGATGATCTCCAGCGAGGCCGCGATGGACAACGCGCGCATGGCCACGCAGATCCACGGCGGCTACGGCTTCATGAACGAGTACACGGTGTCGCGGCACTACCGCGACTCCAAGATCCTGGAGATCGGCGAAGGCACCACCGAGGTGCAGCTCATGCTGATCGCGCGCTCGCTCGGACTGCCGGCATGAGCGCCGACGCCGCCTCGTCCGGCGTGCGCATCACCCAGCGCGGCCTGTGGTTCGAGGAATTCGAAGTCGGCGCGATCTACGAGCACCGGCCGGGCCGCACCCTCACCGAGGCCGACAACGTCCTGTTCACCACGCTGACCATGAACACCCAGGCGCTGCACCTGGATGCGGCGTGGTCGGCGGCCCAGCCCGGATTCGACGGCCAGCGCCTGATCAACTCGATGCTGACGCTGTCGACGATCGTCGGCCTGTCGGTGGCGCAGCTGACGCAGGGCACCCTGGTGGCCAACCTCGGGTTCTCCGACATCGCCTTCCCCGCACCGATGTTCGCCGGCGACACGCTGTACGCGGAGACCGAGTGCACCGGCAAGCGCGTGTCCACGTCGCGGCCGGGGGAGGGTGTGGTGTCGCTGACCCACATCGGCCGCAATCAGCACGGCGTCGTGGTGGCCCGTGCCTCCCGTTCCACCCTGGTACGTCTCGATCCCGAAGGACAATGATGACCGACGCCCCCACTGAGTACGGCTGGCTCCCGGCCGGACCGGCCCTGCTGTTCTGCCCGGCCGACCGACCCGAGCGCTACGCGAAGGCGGCCGAGCGCGCCGACGTGGTGATCCTCGATCTCGAGGACGCCGTGTCCCCGGAGAACAAGGCCGCCGCCCGCCAGGCGCTGGTCGACACCCCGCTGGATCCGGCGCGCGTAGTGGTGCGCGTCAACGCGGCCGACACCGCCGAGCACGCCGCCGACCTGGCCGCCCTGGCACAGACCGAGTACCGCGTGATCATGCTGGCCAAGGCGCAGGACGCGGCCGTCGTCGCCGGACTCGACTACTCGGTGGTCGCCCTCATCGAGACCCCGCTGGGGGTGGTGCGCTGCGAGGAGATCGCCGCGGTCGACAACTGCGTGGGCCTGATGTGGGGCGCCGAGGATCTCGTCGTCGGCTTGGGCGGCAAGTCCAGTCGGTTCGGCGACTCCGAGCCCGGGGCCGGCGCCTACCGCGACGTCCCGCGCTTCGCGCGGGCCCGCGTCCGCCTGGCCGCCGGCGCCTTCGGCAAGGCCGCCATCGACGCGGTGCACGTCGACATCGCCGACGTGGTCGGCCTGGACCTGGAGGTCCGCGACGCCGTGGCCCTCGGCTTCGCCGGTACCGCCTGCATCCACCCGTCGCAGGCCAAAGTGGTCCGCGACGGTTACGCGCCGTCCCCGCAGGAAGTGGCGTGGGCGCGGCGTCTGCTCGCCGCCGCCGAGGAGTTCCGCGGCGGAGTGTTCGCATTCGAAGGACAGATGGTCGACGCGCCCGTCTTCGGACAGGCGGTCGCGGTGCTGCGCCGCGTCGGAGAGGAACTGTGATGAGCGAACTGTCGTACGCCAAGGGCGAGAGCACCCCGGCGCTGCTGGAAGACACCATCGGTGTCACGCTCGCGAAAACCGCTGCCGCGCACCCGGATTCGATGGCGTTGATCGACGCGGCCGCCGACGACGGGGCGGGCCGCCAGTGGACCTACGCCGAGTTCCACGCGCAGGTGCGCGCGCTCGCCGCCGGCCTGCGTCGCCTGGGCATGGTGCCCGGCGATCGGCTGGCGCTGTGGGCGCCGAACCGGTGGGAGTGGGTGATGACCCAGTTCGCGGCGGCCGAGGCCGGCGTCGTCCTGGTGGTGCTCAACCCGTCGTACCGTCGGCACGAGGTGGCCTACGCACTCAACCAGTCCGGCGCGTCGGTGGCCTTGTCGGCCACCGCATTCCGCGATTCGGCCTACGCGCAGATGCTCGACGACGTGCGGGCCGAGGTGCCCGAACTGCGGACCGTGATCCTGTTCGAGTCGCCGGAGTTCGACGAACTGCTGGTCCCGCCGACCGAGTCCGAGCTCGACGAGCTGGCTGCGGCCGCGGCCACGCTGCGCGCCGAGGATCCGATCAACATCCAGTACACGTCGGGCACCACCGGCAACCCGAAGGGCGTCACGCTCTCGCACCGCAACATCGGCAACAACGGCTACCTGGTAGGCGAGCTGCTCGAGTACACCGCGGACGACTCCATCTGCACGCCGGTGCCGTACTACCACTGCTTCGGCATGGTGATGGCCAACCTGGCGGCCACCTCGCACGGTGCCACCATGGTGATCCCGGCGCCGGCCTTCGATCCGGCGGCCACCCTGGCGGCGGTGGAGAAGTACCGCTGCACCAGCCTGTACGGCGTGCCGACCATGTTCATCGCCGAACTCGCGCTGCTCGACTCCGGTCGGACGTTCGACCTGAGTTCGCTGCGCACCGGCATCATGGCCGGCTCCACCTGCCCCGAGTCGGTGATGCGTCGGGTGCTCGACGAGATGCACATGTCGCAGGTGTCGATCTGCTACGGCATGACCGAGACCAGCCCGGTGTCCACGCAGACCCGCATGGACGATCCGCTGGAACTGCGCGTCGGCACCGTGGGCCGAGTGGGCCCGCACCTGGAGATCCAGGTGGTGGATCCGGCGACCGGCGAGCAACTGCCGCGCGGCGAGGCCGGCGAGCTGTGCACCCGCGGTTACTCGGTGATGCTCGGCTACCGCAACGATCCGGTGAAGACCGCCGAGGCGATCACCGACGACGGCTGGATGCGCACCGGTGACCTCGCGGTGATGGGCGACGACGGCTACGTCCGCATCACCGGCCGCATCAAGGACCTGGTGATCCGCGGTGGCGAGAACATCTACCCGCGCGAGGTGGAGGAGTTCCTCTACACCCACCCGGACATCGTCGACGCGCAGGTGATCGGGGTGCCCGACGAGAAGTACGGCGAGGAACTGATGGTCTGGGTGCAGTTGCGCGAGGGCGCTGCGCCGATGACCGCGGAGAGTCTGCGCGAGTTCGCCACCGGCTCCATCTCCCGCCACAAGATCCCCAAGTACGTGCATATCGTCGACAGCTTCCCGATGACCGTGACCGGCAAGGTGCGCAAGGTGGAGATGCGCGAGCAGGCCATCGACCTCCTCGGCCTCGAGCCGTAAGCACCTGTGTAGAGAGTGAAGTAGGACCCATGAGTGAGCACCCCGCCGCCTCGGCGACACCCTATGAGCAGTTCGTCGCCCAGCTCCGCGAGCGGACCGGTCGCACACTGTCGTCGTACGACGACGTGTGGCAGTGCTCGGTGACCGAGCTGCCCGGCTTCTGGCGCGCCGTGTGGGACTTCTTCGACCTCGACGACGTCGCCGCCGAGCCGCTCGCCGACGGCGACGCGGCAGTGCTGGCCGATGCGGTGATGCCGGATGCCGCCTGGTTCCCCGGGGTTCGGTTGAACTACGTCGATGCGGTCCTGCGCAATTGCGATCGGGACGGCGCCGCGATCGTCGGGCTCGACGAGGCCGGCAACCGCACCGAGATCGCCTGGCGCGAGCTGCCGGGCCTGGTGGCCGCGGTCGCGGCGGCGCTCGCCGACGCCGGGATCGGGGAGGGCGATGTGGTCGCCGCCTACCTGCCCGACATTCCGGAAGCCGCGATCGCTTTCCTGGCCACGGCGTCGCTCGGCGCGATCTGGTCGGGCTGCGGCCAGGACTACGCGCCCGAGGGTGCGGCCGGCCGCTTGGAGCAGTTGCGCCCGAAGGCCCTGTTCACCTGCGCCGGTTACCGCTTCAACGGCAAGGACGTCGACAAACGGGCCGAGAGCGCCGAACTGGCCGGGCTCCTCGAGGACGTGGTCCTGCACATCCAGGTCGGCGCCGAGGACAGCGCGGCCGAGACAGCGTGGTCCGCCGTCGTCACCGACACCTCGCGCACGATGCCGTCGGTGAAGGTGGCCGCCGACCATCCGCTGTGGGTGCTGTTCTCCTCCGGCACCACCGGCCGCCCGAAGGGCATCGTGCACGGGCACGGCGGCGTCCTGGTGGAGCACTTGAAGGAAACGGCCCTGCACTGCGGGCTCGACTCGAAGTCGGTCTTCTTCTGGCACACGGCGCTCAGCTGGATGATGTGGAACTACCAGGTGGCCGGGCTGCTGGTGGGTGCGCGGATCGTCACCTACAGCGGCTCGCCGCTGTACCCGGACGCCGACCGGCTGTGGCAGATCGTCGCCGACGAGCACGTCACCTTCTTCGGCACCAGTCCCGGACAGCTCAACGCCTCGCGCAAGGCCGGGTTGGTGCCCGGCCGCGACCATGATCTGTCGGCTCTCGCCACGCTCGGCAGCACCGGATCCACCCTGCCCGCCGACCTGTTCGAGTGGGTGTACCAGAACGTCGACGCCGGCCTGCCGATCTCGTCGGTCAGCGGCGGCACCGACATCGTCAGCGCCTTCGCCGGTGGCAGCGACGGCGTGCCGGTGGTGGCCGGCGAACTGTCGGTGCGCCATCTCGGCGTCGCGCTCGAGAGCTGGTCGCCGGATGCGCAGCCGCTGATCGGCGAGGTGGGCGAGCTGGTGGTCACCGCGCCGATGCCGTCCATGCCGATCTCGTTCTGGAACGACGACGACCAGGCCCGCTACCGCGCCGCCTACTTCGACCACGAATGGGACCGTCCGCTGCCGCATCCGGTGTGGCGGCACGGCGACTGGGTCACCGTCACCGACCGCGGCTCGCTGCTGTTCCACGGCCGCAGTGATGCCACCTTGAACCGGCACGGCATCCGGATGGGGTCGGCCGACATCTACGAGGTGGTCGAGGGCGTCGAGCAGATCGCCGAGGCCTTCGTGCTGGGCGTCGACGGTCCGGACGGCGCCTACTGGATGCCGATGTTCGTGACCCTGGTGCCCGGCGCCGAGCTCACCGACGAACTGGTCAAGCAGGTGGCCGCGGAGGTCAAGACGCGACTGTCGCCGCGGCACGTCCCGGACGAGATCATCGTGGCCCCGGGCATTCCGCACACCCGCACCGGCAAGAAGCTGGAGGTGCCGGTCACCGCGATTCTGGCCGGGCGCGACGACGTGAACGTCGACCCGAAGTCGATCGACGACCCGGACCTGATCGACTGGTATCGCGAGCGCGGCGCCGCCCATCGTTGGTGACGTATCGCTGCGCCGGAACGACGCGCCGCGAGGTGTCTGTACTAGCGTGGATGCAGTTCGCGGGTCATCGTTGACGACGGTGGCCGTTCCTCAAGCCAGGAGAATCTCTGTGACTTATCCGCAAGGCCCGAGCTACGGCCAGGGCGATTCCGGTCAAGGCCACCAGTACGGCACCGGCCAGTACGGTCAGCAGCAGTACGGCCAGCAGGCCCAGCAGCAGTACGGCCAGCAGCAGTACGGTCAGCAGTACGGCCAGCAGCAGCAGTACGCCGCGCCCAAGCCGCCGTCGCAGGGCTTGCCGCACAACACGCCGATGATCCTGTCGGCAGTGGTGGGCGCCCTCGGCGTGATCATGCTGTTCTGCGGCTTCATGCCGGCTGTCACGGCCGAGGGCCGCCGCACCAGCGAATCCATCAAGCTCTTCGACACGCTCTACGTGGCGCCGTGGATCATCTTCGCCGTGGCAGGCATTCTGGCGCTCCTCACCCTGGTGGCCGGCGCGACCAAGCAGTTGGTCGCCGGAATCGCCGCGCTGAGCATCACCGCGGCCATGGTCACGATCTTCATGTTCGCGGGCTCGGACGCCTGGGAAGGCGCCGACACCGGTGCCGGTGCCATCGTGCTGCTGATCTTCACCGTGGTCGGCGCGCTGGCAGCGGTCGGTTGGCTGCTGGTGGAGGCCGAGTACCTCAAGACCGCACCGGCCCCGAGCGCTGCGGCGCCTGCCGCTGCCGCACCGGCCGCCTACGGCAGTGCGGCGCCCGCCGCGTCGTACGGTCAGCCGGCCACCCCGGCCTACGACCAGAGTGCGCCGTCGACCAGCTCCTACGGTGCTGCGCCCTCGTACGGTTCGACCCCCTCCTACGGTTCGACCCCCTCGTACGGCTCGGGCCCCGCGCACGACGCCGCGACCTCGGTGACCGGCAGCGACGCTGCGACCACCTACAACCCGCTGCCGACCGCCGGCCAGTCGTCGGATCCGGGCACCCCGGCCGATGACAGCTCGGCGACCACCTTCTTCGGTCTGCCCGACACGTCGGCGTCCACCGAGACCTCGGGTGAGAGCTCGGACGGCACCAGCAAGTAGGCTGCCGCGCACCGGCAGTTTCTTCACCGAACGCCGTCGCCCCGCCGGGGCGGCGGCGTTCGGCATCCCCGCCCAGCGCCGATCACAATTTCGGTCGCTGCGGCGTGGCCCCTTCGAGCGCGCCGTCGGACGTGCCACCCTCGATAGCGATGCCTGCAACCACCGAACCTCTGGTCACCCGTCTCCGACAGGGACGGGTCGCTCGGCGTGGCGAGCACCAGGTCGGCCGGACGGCCACCTGGAACCTGCTGAAGGTCGCGCTGCTGGTGCCGGTGCTCACCACCGTGGTCCTGGCGCTGGTGCTCACCGTGACCAAGCTGCTGGCCGGCGGCGCGTTCGGCGGGCTCAGCAGCCAGTCGGCGGCCGCGTGGCTGGCGGTGAACCAGGTGCCGTTGACCGTCGGCGGGGTGACCGTCGGCGTACTGCCGATGTTGCCGACCATGGTGCTGATCGCGGCCGTCGCGATGGTCACCGCGCGGGCCTGCCGCGAGGTCGACAGCCTGCAGGAAGTGGCGACGATCGCCGGTGCCGCGCTGGCCGGACCACTGGTGTGGACCGCCTTGGCCTTGGCCGTGGTGGCCGACGGCGCGGCCGTGTCCGCGCTCGGTCAGCCCGCGCCGCTGCCCGCCTTCGCCTTCACGCTGCTGGTGCAGGGTATCGGCGTGGCGATCGGCACGGCCCGCCGCTGCGTGCAGCCGCTGCTGGCGATGTACGAGTTCCCGGTGGCCGACCGCGTGGGCGGACGCGCCGGGCTGCTGGCCTTCGCCGGGCTGCTCGGTGGCGGCCTGGCGCTGGTGGTGATCGCGGGCCTGGTCAAATGGGACCGGATCGGTGAGCTGATCGCGACCGGCAATTCCTTCGACGGCTACCTCGGCCTCATTCTGCTGTCGATCCTGTACCTGCCGAACGTGGTGGTCGGCGCGCTCGGTGTGGCCGTCGGTGCCAGCGTGCAGGTCGGCACCGCGACCATCGACGCGATCAGCGTGCATCCCGGTGCCGTGCCGCCGCTGCCGATCCTGGGGCTGCTTCCCGAGTCGAGCATGGGCCCGCTGGGCGCGTTCGTCTTCGTCGTGCCGGTGGCCGTCGGGGTGGCCGTCGGCTGGTACTGCCGGAGCTACGACATCGCCAAGCACCTGCGCGCCGTCGGCGTCGCCGCCGCGACGTGCGCCGCGCTGGTGGTGCTGGCCTGCGGCATGTCGGGCGGCGCAGTCGGCGAACTCGGCCGGGTGGGCGTGAGCGCACCGCTCGCCGGGGTCTACACCTTCGCGTGGATCGCGATCCTCGGCGCGGTGACCGCGGGGGTCCACCGGGTGGCGCCGGCCAGTTGGTTCGGCGACGCGGAGGCGGGGTCCGACGACGACTTCGACCTGGACCGGCTGCTGGCCGAGGATGCGGAGTTCGCGGACCTGGAGATCGTCGAGGATCCGGACCTGGACACCGCTGCGGACACCGACACCGACACCGACGACGAGGACGAGGACGACGAGACCGACGCCGCCGAGGCCGACGTCGACGAGGATTTCGACGAGGATGCAGACGTCGTCGAGGCCGCGGAAGTCGAGGACGAAGACGTCGAACCCGACATGGCGGGCGCGGTGACCGAGGAACTCCCCGTCACATCCGACGAGGTCGAGGCGTCGACTGACGCACCCGAGCGGCAGAGCGCAGACCCGGGGCACTAAAATCCAGGGCGTGAACAACCGGTCGGACTCGCGCGTGCCCATCGTGGCGATGGCTTCGGGTACCGGTTCGCTGCTGGCCGCGCTGATCGAGCGCGCTGCGGCGCCGTCGTCGTCCTTCCGGGTGGCGGCCGTGGTGATCGATCGCGACTGCGCGGCCCGCGAGATCGGCGAGGCCGCCGGCCTCCCCGTGGTGGTCTGTCGTCTCGGCGACCATCCCGATCGCGACGCCTGGGACCGGCAGCTGTTGGCCGAGGTCGACCGCTTCGCACCGGACTGGGTGGTGACGGCCGGCTTCATGAAGATCCTCGGGCCCGCCTTCCTTGGCCGCTTCGCCGGTCGCGTGGTGAACTCCCACCCGGCGCTGCTGCCGGCCTTTCCCGGCGCGCACGGGGTGGCCGACGCGCTGGCCTACGGGGTCAAGGTCACCGGCACCACGGTGCACCTGGTGGACGGCGGCGTGGACACCGGCCCCATCCTGGCGCAGGCCACGGTCCCGGTGCTGCCCGACGACACCGTCGACACCCTGCACGAACGCATCAAGATCTCAGAACGTGAACTCCTCCCGGACGTGGTGGAGGCCGTGGTGACCCGAGGTGTGGTCACCGATGGACGAAAGGCACAAATCTCGTGAACGCATCCGCAGGCACTCGGCCGATCCGACGGGCGCTGGTCAGCGTCTATGACAAGACCGGCCTCGCCGAGCTGGCGACCGCGCTGCACGCGGCGGGCGTGGAGATCGTCTCCACCGGCTCCACCGCGAAGACCATCGCCGCCGCCGGTGTGCCGGTGACCGAGGTCAGCGAGCTGACCGGCTTCCCGGAGTGCCTGGAGGGCCGGGTCAAGACCCTGCATCCGCGCGTGCACGCGGGCGTGCTGGCCGACACCCGCAAGGACGACCACCTCGCGCAGCTGGCCGACCTGGACATCAAGCCGTTCGAGCTGGTGTGCGTCAACCTGTACCCGTTCACCGAGACGGTGGCCTCCGGCGCGACGCCTGACGAGTGCGTCGAGCAGATCGACATCGGCGGACCGTCGATGGTTCGTGCCGCCGCCAAGAACCACCCGTCGGTGGCCGTGGTGGTGGACCCGAGCGACTACGCGCAGGTCGCCGCGGCTGTCACCGCCGGCGGCTTCGACCTCGCGCAGCGGCAGGCGCTGGCCGCCAAGGCCTTCCGCCACACCGCCGACTACGACGTGGCCGTCGCCTCTTGGATGAGCAGCGTGGTGGCCCCCGACGCCGAGTCGTCGTTCCCGGTGTGGACCGGCGCCACCTGGGATCGCAGTGCGGTGTTGCGCTACGGCGAGAACCCGCACCAGAGCGCGGCGCTGTACACCAACCACGGTGGCCCGGCGGGTCTGGCGCAGGCCGAGCAGTTGCACGGCAAGGAGATGTCGTTCAACAACTACACCGACGGTGACGCCGCCTGGCGCGCCGCCTTCGACCACACCGAGCCGGCCGTCGCGATCATCAAGCACGCCAACCCGTGCGGTATCGCGATCGGCGCCGACATCGCCGAGGCACACCGCAAGGCGCACGAGTGCGACCCGGTCAGCGCCTTCGGCGGCGTGATCGCCGCCAACCGCGAGGTCTCGGTGCAGATGGCCGAGCAGGTGGCGGAGATCTTCACCGAGGTCATCATCGCCCCGGGTTACGCCGACGGTGCCGTGGAGGTGCTCTCGCGCAAGAAGAACGTCCGTATCCTGGTGGCCCAGCCGCCCACCGAGTCAGGCATCGAGCTGCGCCCGATCTCCGGCGGCGCACTGCTGCAGGCCCGCGACGTGCTCGACGCCGAGGGCGACGACCCGGCCAACTGGACCCTTGCGGTGGGCGAGCCCGCCGACGCGCAGACCCTCGCCGACCTGGCCTTCGCCTGGCGCGCGGGGCGCGCGGTGAAGTCGAACGCGATCCTGCTGGCACACGACGGCGCCTCGGTGGGTGTCGGCATGGGCCAGGTGAACCGCGTCGATTCCGCGCACCTCGCGGTCAATCGCGCCGGTGATCGCGCCCGCGGTTCGGTGGCCTCCTCGGACGCCTTCTTCCCGTTCCCGGACGGACTGCAGGTCCTCATCGACGCCGGTGTGCGCGCCGTGGTGCAGCCCGGCGGTTCGGTCCGCGACAACGAGGTCATCGAGGCCGCGCAGGCCGCGGGCATCACCATGTACTTCACGGGTGCCCGGCACTTCGCGCACTGATCGGCAGTTCTATGTCCGCGAAGGTACCTGTGAGGGGCCTTCGAGGACACAAAAGTTCGGCTGCTCGCCGGTGAACACGGAAACAGCATGAGTCTTCTCGACATTCTGGTGCTGGTGCTCGCCGGCATCGCGGCCGGTGCCGTCGGCTACGCGACCGGACTGGCATCGATCATCAGCTACCCGGCGCTGCTGATGGCCGGGCTGTCGCCGATGACCGCGAACGTCACCAACACGGTGGCGCTGGTGGCGGTGGGCGTGGGGAGCTTCGCCAAGTCCGGTCGGGTGCTCCTGGCCGAGGACGGCGGGAAACCGCTGGCCCGCGCGTCGCTGATCGCCCTCGCCGGTGGTGCCGTCGGCGCCGGGGCGCTGATGTTGGCGCCGTCGTCCGTCTTCGAAGTGGTGGTCCCGTACCTGGTGGCGGTGGCCGCCATCGCGCTGCTGTTGCAGCCACGACTGCGTGCCCGCGTCGGCGAGCGTGCCGAGCATCCCGCCTGGTGGCTGGTCGGCGTGTTCGCGGTGTCCATTTACGGCGGTTACTTCGGTGCCGGCGCCGGGGTGATGTTCGTGGCCCTGGCGATGGTGCTGACCGGCCTGCCGCTCTGGCGGGCCACGCTGCTCAAGTCGGCGCTGCTCGGCATCGCCAACGCGGTGGCCGCGGTCGGCTTCATCATCTTCTCGGACGTGCACTGGGGTGGCGCGCTCGCGATGGGGGCCGGTTGTCTGATCGGCGGCTGGGTGGGACCGCCCATCGTCGAACGCCTCCCGGCCACACCGCTGCGGATCGCGATCGGCGTGGCCGGTTTGGGGCTTGCCCTGTGGCTGGGGTTCGGCGGCTGACGCGGCCCGTGGTCAGGGCGTGGCGCGCCGCAGCGTGAGGAAGCTCAGACCGGCCAGCACGGCGGCGACCGCTGCGCCGATCAACGCCACGGACAGGGCTTCGGACCCCGCCAACGTGCGGCCGACGGTCGACCACCCGTCGGCCAGCGTGATCCCGAGCGCGGCGAGGACCAGCGCGACGGCTACGCCGATGAGCAGCAGGACCACCCACAGCATGCCGAAGCGTTTGTAGACGGTCGCGCCGAGCACGCCGACGATGAACGCGAGCATGGCCGCGACGAAGTAGAACAGACCGGCCGCCCACGGTCCCTGATCCCAGATCCAGGGCAGGCGGAAGAAGTAGCCGCCCAGCCACCATCCGTCGGTGGCCTGCTCGATGACGCCGCCGATCAGGTAGATGGCGGCGAGACCCAGCGCGGAGGTGCCCGCGGTGAGCATGGTGCCGTCGAAGAACTCTCGCCGACTCACGCTCAATGCCTGGGAGAACGGAAACCCGAGGTTCAGTGCCTGCACGCCCACCACGGCGAAGTACCAGAGCGGCGCCTGCACACCGCCGCTGTACATGGCCTCGGTGATCGGCTGGCCGGCGGCAGCGGTGATGATCCCGTAGATCGCGAGGGTGATCGCCAGCGACGCGAACAGAATCAGGAGGGGCACCCAGACGAAGGTCTGGCGGTTGATCAGTTGCATACGGACCACGTTGGCGGTGCGGTTCATCGCTGCGCTCCTGTCGGGAGATCGGCGGGGGAGCCGGAGGCGGTCGTCGCGAGGTCGGCGGGGCCGGAACCCTGCGTCAGACGCACGATCAGGTCTTGGAGGGAGACGGGCACCGTGGACAGCCCGGCGCGGACCACAGCGTCTCGCTCGTCGCTGTCGAGTCCACCGAGCACGGTCACGGAGACGATGTGCCCGAGGCGTTCGCGGTGCAGCTCGTCGCGCCCGGCGAGGAATGCGTCGACTGCGGTTTCCGGGCCGACCACGGTGACGGCGCGGTTGCGCAGGTCGTCGGCGGCTTCGTCGATCACCACCTTTGCGTCGTCGAGGACCAGTACCTGCTCGATCAGGTCGGCGATCTCGTCGATGAGGTGGCTGGAGATGACGACGGTGCGCGGATGGTCGGCGTAATCGGCGAGCAGCCGGTCGTAGAAGATCTGCCGCGCGACGGCGTCCAGGCCGAGGTACGGCTCGTCGAAGAAGGTGATCTCGGCACGGGAGGCCAGGCCGATGATGATGCCGACCGCGGAGTGCTGGCCGCGGGAGAGCTTCTTGATACGGGTATTCACCGGCAGCCGGAAGTCCTCGATGAGCTGGGCGGCGAGGTCGTCGTTCCAGTTCGGAAAGAAGAGTTTGGCGGTGGCGAAGGCGTGCTTGGGTTTCGCGTCGTCGGGGTAGCGCTGGCCCTCCCGAACGAAGCACAGGCGTTACAGCACGCGCGGGTTCTCGTACGGCCGGCCGCCGAATATCTCCGCGCGACCGGAGGTCGCGAAGTTCTGCGCGGTGAGGATCGACATGAGGGTGGTCTTGCCTGCGCCGTTGCGGCCGAACAGACCGCAGATCACGTCGCGCGGGATGTCGAAGTCGATGGCGTCGAGCACGGTGGTGCGGCCGTACTTCTTGGTCAACTCGCGGACTCGGACGGCCGGGCCGGCGTCTGTGTCAGACATGCCTTAACTCCTTGCGTTGATGAGGTCGATGACGTCCTGGCGGCTCAGTCCGAGGCGGGTCGCCTCTGCCAGGAGCGGGTCGAGGAAGCGGTCGGCGAGCGCGGTGCTGCGTTCGGCACGCAGCACGTCCCGCGCGCCGGTCGCGACGAACATCCCGATTCCGCGTCGCTTGTACAGCACGCCCTTGTCCACCAGGAGGTTCACACCCTTGGCCGCGGTGGCCGGGTTGATCCGGTAGAAGCGCGCCAGGTCGTTGGTCGACGGCGCCTGGCCCTCCTCGGGCAGGTCGCCGTCGATGATCTGGTCGGCGATGCTGTCGGCGATCTGCAGGAACAGCGGCCGCCCGTCGTCGATCATGCCCGCGTCCTTCGGTTAGTTACTCGACTAACTAACCATGACACCTGGGGGCGATGCTGTCAACGGCAGGTCGTGGGCAGCGCCTATCGGCGGGCCCAGGGCCGGCGCCCTTCGCCGGTCCCTGAGCCCGTCGAAGGGCTCGCAGTATGGAATTCTCAAACAACACATCGCGCCGGGAAATCTCTCCCGACACTGCATTCAGATACGTTCTAGATCTCGCGTGATACGAGAGTTGTTGGCGGACAGCACTTTTGGTGCTGCTGGGACTTCGGATCGTGAAACAGGCGTCGCTGGTACGGACTCAGGCCGCGCCGGGCAACAACGTCAGAGTCCGGCGGGCATTCGACGGAATCGGTTCCCGGAAGCGCTGCGGGTGCTCGGGGTCGGCCGGTGGCACGAACCAGGGGTGGCGGTCGTGGCCGATGAACACCTCCCATCCGCTTTGGTGAATCAGCATGTGGTGACGACGGCACAGCAGCACACCGTTGTCGAGGCAGGTCTGCCCGCCGTGCTCCCAATGGTCCACGTGGTGGCCGTCGCACCAGGACGGCGGTAGCCCGCAGCCGGGGAACGCGCAGCCGCGATCACGGAGGACGAGTGCTTTGCGGATGGCTGGCGTGAACAGTCGCTTCTCGCGGCCGACGTTGAGTGGGGAGCCGTTGTCGTCGAGCAGTGCGATCGCGACCGACGCCTCGCACATGATCACTTCTGCGGTGCGTGCGGAGATCGGTCCGCCGAAGCCGAGCCACGGCACGGCGGTATCGGAACCGGCGAACGGGATCGAAATCGTCTGCCCCGCAACCGAATCGAGCACCTGCCCGTTCATCACCACCGCCGCCGGCACCGACAAGGTCACGTGCGGCAGAACGCCGCCCGATTCCGGCCGTTCAGAGTGTGCGAGGTAGGTCCGCACCACCTGGGTCATCGCGTCGGCTCGTCGCCGCTTAGCGGAGCGCTTGTCGTTCGATCCGTCCGGTTCGGGAACCGGTCGGGTCAGCGGATCCAGCGCGGCGAACAGTTCCTCTGCGGCCACGGTGTCCAGGTCGATCGTCACGGCGACGCGGCCGTCGTCGGTCCGGTCCATCGTCATCTCGTTGAGGTCGTCGCGCTCCGCAACGGGAA
This sequence comes from Gordonia alkaliphila, assembly GCF_039542465.1. NCBI lineage: Bacteria > Bacillati > Actinomycetota > Actinomycetes > Mycobacteriales > Gordoniaceae > Gordonia > Gordonia alkaliphila. Next base: position 334,224 of record NZ_BAABIE010000001.1, read on the forward strand.
CCTGTCCGTCGGGGGTCTCGACCGGGGCGAGTTTGATGGCCCACGCGCGGGCCTTCTCCTTCACGCGCGCCGGAGTCGTCTGCACTATCAGCGAATGCACCACGCGCGCGCGGTCCTCGTCGGAGAGGTCGACGACGCGGCCTTCGACGTGGCCGATGCCGGTGACGACCGCGTCGCCCTTCTCGGCGGACACCGCACCGTCGCGGATTCCACGGGTCACCGCCCGGAGGCCTTCGTCGGCGATCGCCCATCCGATGCGGACCGCTCGGTGCGCGACCGCGGGTGCTGCACCGAGTTCGGTGACGATCGCGGCCGCGGAGCGTACGTGCTTGCGGGCGGGCAAACCGCTGCGTTCGATCGCCGCACACACCGCTCCCACCGAATAGTCGACCACGTTCCGCAACCGCAGCAGGGCCGCCGCGACCGCGAGCAGTTCCCGGTCGTCGTCGACCGCGCGAACACGTGCGAGGAAGTGTGCGAGGTTGTCGTCACCGTCGTTGTCGGTGACGTCGTCGACCATGATGTCGGCGAGTTCGGTCAGATCTGCTGCGTCCACGAGTGGGCACCTCCGGGTAGGAGAACGAGTACAGCGGTGAACCGGTCGAGCTGCGTGACGGTCGGTCGCGGCAGCCACTCGATTCGGCAGACGGGCAGAGGTATCCGCATCGTCTAGCTCCAAGTTACGCCTCATATTGTGTTCGCACAACAGTTCGTCGAAACTTTTTTCGAAAGATTTTGGCGGGCCTTTCACCTGGGCGCATGTCGATCCTATGGGCGGGAACGTAGCGTGGCGGGCGTGAACGACTCGACGAGATGCCCGTGTGGCAGCGGGGAAGTGCTGGCGGCGTGCTGCGGGCGGTACTTGGCCGGCGAGGCTGTCGCGCCCACCGCGCGGGCGCTGATGTGCAGCCGCTTCACCGCCTTCGCGGTGGGGGATGAGGACTACCTGCTCGCCACCTGGCATCCGAGCACCCGCCCCGTCGGGGTGGGGCTGGATCCCGACCAGCGCTGGCTGCACCTGGCCGTCGAGGCGACGGCGGCGGGTGGTCCGTTCGACGACCGCGGCACGGTCGAGTTCACCGCCGTCTATCGCGACGCGAACGGTCGAGGCCGGCTGCACGAACTCAGTCGCTTCGTGCGTGAAGGCGGTCGCTGGTTCTACGTCGACGGCGACCACGACTGACCTCTTCCGGCCGTATTCAACAAAAGTGTTGACAATCCGGTTGTGGAGGCGTTCACTCGTATTCAACAAACGTGTTGAACATGGGCGATTGGGAGATGCCGGACATGAGTGATCAACTCTCCCGCGCGTTCGCCGCGCTCGCCGATCCGACCCGCCGCGACATCGTCGCGCGCCTCACCGACGGTGAAGCCACCGTCAGCGACCTGGCGGCGCCGTACGACATCAGTCTGCAAGCGGTGTCTCGGCACCTGAAGGTGCTCGAGGAGGCAGGCCTGGTCAGTCGCAGCCGTGACGCCCAACGACGACCGGTGCGCCTCGAAGCCGAAGTCTTCGACATGATGACCGGCTGGATCGAGCGCTACCGCCGTCGCGCGGAGGAGCGCTACCAGCGCCTGGACGCCGTCCTCGCGCAGGAGTTCGGCCACGAGGAATCGGAACAGCCGGAGCCCGACGAACAGACAGGAAAAGTGTCATGACTGCTACACGTATCGAGAAGGCCACCATCGAGGCCGACCCGAATCTGCCGCTCATCCGCATCACGCGCGACTTCCGCGCGACGCCCGCGCAGCTGCACCGGGCGCACACCGACCCCGAACTCTTCGCGCGCTGGGTGGGGCCGGACGGCCTCGACACCCTGGTGCAGGCCTGGGACGCGCGCGACGGCGGGGAGTGGCGGTACGTCGCTCGCCCGAGCGGTGCGCCGGAGGGCGGCGAGGAGTACGGCTTCCGCGGCTGCTTCCACACCGTGCGCGAGGGCCTGATCGTGCAGACCTTCACCTTCGAAGGCATGCCCGACGACGTCTCCCTGGAAACCCTGCGCTTCGAGGACCTCGGCGACGGGTGGACCCGACTGCATGCGCAGTCGCTGGTCGACTCGCTCGAGGGTCGCGATGCCTGGCTGAAGTCGGGCATGGAAGTCGGCGTGGACCAGGGCTACGCCAAACTGCAGACCCTGGTCGACGGCTTGGGCTAGAACGACGGGTCGCGCCCAGTGAACGACAGCAACCGGTCCGTGGCCGAAGCGTCCGCGGGCGCTTCGAGCGCCGGTCCGAAGACTCCGGGCTGCCGGCTCACCTCATCGGGGATGTGCGTGAACATCTGCTCGGTGAACGCGATGGCCTCCGCGGGGAGTTCCACCTTCTGCCCGGTGGCGGCCGCGAGATCCCAGCCGTGCAGGAACAGATCCACCCCAGGGAACGACAGCCCGTCGCGCACCGACCGCGGACCGGCCGGCGACTCGACCACTCGATCGAGGTCCTCGACGGTCGCCAGGGCGGTGCGCGCTGCGGCGGCCAGGTCGCGCCACCAGGAGGCGGGATCGTCGGGCACCACACTGCCGGGCGGATCGACGGCCTCGTAGGCCATCGGCTTGCCGGACAGGATCGCGATGCCCATCTCGGTCCCTGCGCCGACGTGGCCGAGAACGTCCTTCCCTGTCCATCCCGCGCACGGGGAGGCGCGGTTCCAACTGTCGACGGGTACCGCGTCGACCACTTCGGAGAAGAAGTCGAGGCCGTGGGTGTACAGGTCCAATGCGTCCCATGCCATGCCGCGATGCTACGCCCGGAAGGGTCGACGATGCAGGCCCTCTGCTGACCCGAACCCCGTCGTGGCGCGGACGGGTAGCGTGGGCGGCGTGCCCTCGGAGACTGTGATCGATACCGCTGCCAATCCCGCTCCCACCGCCGCGACGCTCGGCGAACTGCGCGCCAGTGACCATCGCCGGCGCGACGTCCGGGACGAGATCCGCCACAACCTGCTGACCGCGCTGCGCGCGGGCGACGACCCGTGGGAGGGCATCGTCGGCTTCGAGGCGACGGTCATCCCGCAGCTCGAGCGGGCGCTGATCGCCGGGCACGACGTGGTGATGCTGGGCGAGCGCGGCCAGGGCAAGACCCGCCTGCTGCGCACCCTGGTGAACCTGCTCGACGAGTGGACCCCGGTGATCGCCGGTTCCGAGCTCGACGAGCACCCGTACGATCCGATCCTGCCCGAATCGCGCCGTCGTGCAACGGAATCAGGCGACGACCTGCCGATCGAATGGCGGCACCGCAGCGAGCGCTACAGCGAGAAGCTGGCGACGCCGGACACCTCGGTCGCCGACCTCGTGGGCGACATCGACCCCATGAAGGTGGCGCAGGGCCGCAGCCTGGGCGACCCGGAGACCATCCACTTCGGGCTCATCCCGCGCGCGCACCGCGGCCTCATCGTGATCAACGAGCTGCCCGACCTCGCCGAGCGCATCCAGGTCTCCATGCTGAACGTGATGGAGGAGCGCGACATCCAGGTCCGCGGCTACAACCTGCGGCTGCCGCTCGACGTGCTCGTCATGGCCAGCGCCAACCCGGAGGACTACACCAACCGCGGCCGCATCATCACGCCGCTCAAGGACCGCTTCGGCGCCGAGATCCGCACCCACTATCCGCTGGAGCTCGACGACGAGGTGGACGTGATCGAGCAGGAAGCCGATCTGGTGGCCACGGTGCCGTCGTTCCTGATCGGCATCCTGGCGCGCTTCACGCGCTACCTGCGCGAGCATCCGTCGATCGATCAGCGGTCCGGCGTCTCGGCGCGCTTCTCGATCGCCGGCGCCGAGACCGTCGCCGCGGCCGCCCTGCACCGTGCGACCGTGGTCGGCGAAGAACTCGCGGTGGCCCGCCCGGTGGATCTCGAATCCGTGGTGGAGGTGCTGCGCGGCAAGGTGGAGTTCGAGTCCGGCGAAGAGGGCCGTGAGCTCGAGATCCTCGACTACCTGCTGCGCAAGGCCACCGCCGACGCGGTCCGCGCCGACCTGGGCGGCCTCGACCTGCGCCCGCTGGTGGACCGCTTGGAGAGCGGCGACGCCGTGCTGACCGGCGACCGCGTGCCGGCCGCCGAGGTCATCGCCGCGTTGGGCGAGGACCCGGAGGTCGTCGAGGTGCTCGATCAGCTCGTCGAACGTCTCGAGCTCGAGGAGGCCGAGCGGGCCAGCGGCGTCGAGTTCGCGCTGGAAGGGCTGTACCTGGCCCGTCGCATCGGCAAGGAACCCGACGAGCGCGGTCGCACCGTGTACCGCGTGGAGTCGGTCGACACCGAAATCGACTGATCATGACCACCAACCGGCACCATCGCTCCCGCTACCAGCGGTACACCGGCGGCCCCGATCCGCTGGCGCCGCCGGTGGATCTGCGGGAGGCACTCGCGGCCATCGGCGACGACGTGATGGGTGGAACCTCGCCGGACCGCGCGCTGCGCGAGTTCCTGCGCCGCGGCGGCTCGACGACGCGCGGCCTCGATCGACTCGCCGAGATGGCGAACCGCCGCCGCCGGGAGCTGCTGAAATCGCGGAACCTGGACGGGACCTTCGAAGAGATCCGCAAGCTGCTCGACGACGCGGTCCTGGCCGAACGCAAGCAGCTCGCCCGGGACCTGGACGACGACGCCCGCCTGGCCGAGATGCAGATCGGCAGCCTGCCGGCCTCCACCGCCCAGGCCGTCCGGGAGCTGCAGGACTATCAGTGGCGCAGCCAGGAGGCGCGGGAGAAGTACCAGCAGATCTCCGACCTGCTCGGCCGGGAAGCGCTCGACCAGCGCTTCGCGGGCATGAAGCAGGCCCTGGAGGGGGCTAGCGACGAAGACCGGCAACAGATCTCGGAGATGCTCGCCGACCTCAACGAGCTGCTCGACGCGCACAATCGCGGCGAGGACACCACCGAGGCCTTCGAACAGTTCATGGACAAACACGGTGAGTTCTTCCCGGAGAATCCGCAGAACACCGAGGAGCTGATCGACGACCTGGCGCGCAGATCCGCTGCGGCGCAACAGTTCTTCAACTCCCTCAGTCCGGAGCAGCAGGCCGAGTTGGCCGCGCTCTCGCAGCAGGCCTTCGGCTCGCCGGCCCTGATGAACCAGCTGTCGCAGATGGACTCCGCCCTGCGTGAAGCGCGTCCGGACCTGAATTGGGATGGGTCGCAGGAGTTCTCGGGTGATCAGTCGATGGGCATGGGCGAGGGCGCCGCCGCGTTGCGCGACATCGGCGAACTGGAGGAGTTGGCCGAACAGCTGTCCCAGGCCTACGCGGGCGCGCAGATGGAAGACCTCGACCTGGACGCCCTCGCGCGGCAGCTCGGCGACGAGGCCGCCGCCGACGCGCGCACCCTCGCCGAGTTGGATCGGGCGCTGCGGGAGCAGGGCTTCTTCCAACGCGATCCGGACGGCCGGCTGGGTCTGTCGCCGAAGGCGATGCGGCAGCTGGGCGAGTCGATCCTGAAAGACATTGCGGCGCAACTGTCGTCGCGCTCGGGGGAGCGTCGCGCGGACACCGCGGGCCGCCTCGGCGAACTGACCGGCGCCACCCGCGAGTGGGCGTACGGGGACACCGAACCCTGGGATGTGACGCGCACACTTTCGAACGCGGTGCTGCGCACGGTGTCGTCGGCACCGAACGGTGCCGACGCCTTGGCCGCCATGGCTTCCGGTGGCGTGCGGATCGAGATGGGCGACGTGGAGGTGACCGACACCGAGGCGCGGCCGCAGTCGGCCGTCGTGCTGCTCGTCGACACGTCGTTCTCGATGGTGATGGAGGGCCGCTGGACGCCGATGAAGCGCACGGCGCTCGCGCTCAATCACTTGATCTCCACGCGTTTCCGATCCGACGAACTCCACCTGATCGAGTTCGGGCGCTATGCGCGGGACACCTCGGTGGGCGAGCTGACCGGCCTGGAACCGCGCATGGAGCAGGGCACCAACCTGCACCACGCCCTGATGCTGGCCCAGCGGCATCTGCGTCGCTTCCCGAACGCGCAGCCGGTGGTGCTGGTGGTGACCGACGGTGAACCCACCGCGCACCTGGAGCCGGACGGCCAGCCGTTCTTCTTCTATCCGCCGCATCCGCAGACCATCGGTCTCACCGTCCGCGAACTCGACCACATCTCGCGGATGGGCGCCCAGATCACCTTCTTCAAGCTGGGCGACGACCCCGGCCTGGCTCGCTTCATCGACCAGATCGCCCGTCGCATCGGCGGCCGCGTGGTGAGTCCGGACCTCGACGGTCTGGGCGCCGCGGTGGTCGGCGACTACCTTCGCTCCCGCTGATCCGCGGCGCCGCCCGGTCGCACGCCGCACCCATTAGGGTGGAGCCTGTGACCCAGGAACCGCATGGCGCCAAGTACTTTCCGGTCCCGCTCGGCAACGACGTGCGAGGACGGACGCGGGCCAGCACGGCCGATCGCGAAGAGGCCAACGCCATCCTCGCCGCGGCGATGAGCGTGGGTGCGCTGTCGCCGGAGGAGTTCACCGAGCGCGCGGGTACCGCGTTGGCGGCCGTGACCCTGGCCGAACTTGACGCACTCTGTGCGGATCTGCCGATGGATCGCCTGGGCGGCGCAGTGGTCAGCGGCCGGCTGGACGAGACGTCGGTGAGCACCTCGGGCGCGGCCCCGGTGACGCGCGTGTCGGGCATCCTGTCCGGCGGCTCGATCGGCGGCGGCGCCGTGGTCGCCGGACACCTGACGGCCTTCTCGCTGATGGGCGGCGTCGAGATCGATCTGCGCGACGTGGAGTTCACCGCGCCGGTGCTGACCATCGCGTGCCGCGCGATCATGGGCGGCATCCGCATTGTGGTGCCCGAAGACGTGACCGTCGAAGTCCACGGCACCGGCATCATGGGCGGCTTCTCCGGCCGCGGTGCCGGCGCCGGCCGACCGGGCGCGCCGCGCGTGATCGTCACCGGCTTCGCCCTGATGGGCGGTGTAGACACCGAACGCGCGCCCCGCGGCCAGAACCTGGGTCCGCGTCGTCCCAACTGATCCGCCCGCACTTTCCTCGGCGTTGCCGTCTGCTGCAGTCAGTATGTGACTGCAGCAGACGGCAACGCTCGTTCTAGGCCAAGACCGCCGCCAGGAGGGCGATGATCGGGATCGAGAGCAGGGTGGTCACCAGCGCGCTGTCGCGGGCGAGGATCTCGCCGCGGCCGTACCGCGTGGCGTAGACCAAGACGTTCTGCGCGGTCGGGAGCGCCGCGATCACCACCTGCGCGAACAGTGCCGGTCCGGTCATGCCGAATCCCCAACGCGCCAGCACGTAGGCCAGAGCCGGCATCACGGCCATCTTCCCGGCGGCGGCCAACGCGGTGTCCCGGCGCGGACTCGCGCCCTTGGCGAACACCTGCACCCCGGTCAACGACAGCCCGAAGGCGAGCAGCGCCAGCGGCACCGACGCCTGGCCGAGCATGTCCAGCGGCGAGAACACCGGCTCGGGCAGGCGGATACCGGCCAACGACAGTGCGAGACCGATCAGCCCGCCGATCACGATCGGATTGCTCACCGGCGTGGCCACCGTGCGCCACAGCGAGCGCCGGTGCGCGGCGTCGAGCGCCGTGAGATCCAGCGTCACCAGGGCGATGGGGGAGTACAGCATGATCTGGAACAGCAGCAGCGGAGCGATGAACGAGGCATCGTCGAGCACGAAGATGGCGATCGGCAGACCCAGATTCACGCTGTTGACGTACGACGACGACAGCGCGCCGATCACCGCGTCGGGGATCGCGCGGCGCCACACCAGGCGCACCACGGCGAAGTAGAGTGCGCCGGTGGCGACGGCGGTGATCGCGGCGACGGCCAGCGTGGAGGAGAACACCACCGACAGGTCGTTGCTCGACAGCGAGGTGATCATCAGGGCCGGCGTGCAGACGAAGAAGACCATGCGGGCCAGCACGGTGACGGCCTGGTCGCCGAGCACACGCGTGCGCCCGAGGACGTAGCCGATGCCCACCACGATGAAGATGACGGTGAATCCGGAGGCGACGCCTGACACCCCGGTGATGGTAGTGCCCCGACGCCGTTTTGCAGGACCCGGCGCTGACCGGTTAGTCTGTTCAAGTTGCGCGTCGCGTGAAATAGCGGGGCGTGCCTAGCGAGCAATGGTCGCGAGTCGGCCGGATCGGTCTCACCGAACCCCACTCGCGCACGAAAGTAAGCACGTAAGAGAAGGGCTGGAACCATGGCAGTACCGAAGCGCCGGATGTCGCGGGCTAACACCCGCAGTCGTCGTTCGCAGTGGAAGGCGGACAACGCTCCCCTGCAGGAGGAGAAGGTCAACGGTGTGACCCACCGGATCCCGCGTCGCCTGGTCAAGGCTGCGCAGCTGGGCCTGGTCGACCTCGACCGCCGCTGAGCGAACTCAAGCACAAAGAACCGCTACCGACCTCCGGGTCGGTAGCGGTTCTTTTCGTTTCCGGCGTGTGCCGGGTGGTCGCTACTGGGCGAGGGCCTTGTTGACCAGGCGGTTCACGCTGTTCGGAATGAACTTGGCGGCGTTGCTCAGCACGGTGGTCTGCGCGCCCACCGAGTAGCTGGTGCGCCGGGTCAGCCGGTCCACGGCGTTCGGGTGCACCGACTCCCAGACCTTCTCGGCCACGTCGTCGGCGGTCAGCCGGACGCCGAGGGTCTTGGTGGTCTTCGCGTCGGTCTGGGCGAGGGCGGTCTTGGCCCACAGCGGCCAGATCGACACCACGCGGATGTCGTCGTTCTGCCACTCCAGCTCCAGTGCCTCGGTGAGGCCGGCGACGAAGAACTTGGTGGCGCTGTAGACCGCGATTCCGGGCTGGCCGTAGATGGCCGACGCCGAGGCGATGTTCACCAGGTGCGAACCCGGGGTGGCGGCCAGGTAGCGGTGGGCGGCCTGCGCGCCGAGTGCGACGCCCAGCGCGTCGATGTCGATCTGCGCCTTGACCGCGGCCGGTGTCAGCTCGGCCAGGTCGCCGGAGACCAGCACGCCGGCGTTGTTGTCGAGCACGTCGAGTTGCCCGCCGGTGTGCGCGGTGAAGTCCGCCAGGGCGGCGTCCCACTGGTCGGCGTCGCGGACGTCGAGGGTGCCGGTGACGAAGTCGGGGTGCTGCTCGCGCACCGCGGCCAGGGCCTCCTCGCTCACGTCGTAGACGCCCACGGTCCAGCCCTCGCGGGCGAAGCGTTTGGCCGTCGCCAGGCCGATACCCGCTGCTCCGCCGGAAATGAAGATCGATCCCATGGTGTCCTCCGCTCGTCCCGCGGCGGACGCGGTCGCGTCCACCCAACCTTACTGCCGAGTAGGTTTCCAGACCCTTTCTACGTGCGCAAGCAGGTGCTACGGTGACAATAAGCGTTGTAACGGTTAGCTGTGTCACAGCCCGAGTGCGACAAGGAGTGGAACACCATGACTGCTGCCATCGAGCGGGATCCGGCCCTGGGAACAGGGGTGGGCGAGACCGCGGTGAGCCGTCCCGATCAGGGGCCCGACGAGGTCGCCGAACGACTCCTCGCGTCGGCCGCCCGGCTGTCCCGCAACGCGATGACCGAGATCGACTGGTCGTTGCCGATGGAGCCGGACAAGTACGGCTGCAGCCCGGAGTGGTCGTCGCTCTACGGCACCGACTACTGGGACGAGCTCACGACCGAGCAGCGCATCGCGCTCACCCGCCACGAGTTCGCGTCGATCATGTGCATCGGGATCTGGTTCGAGATGATCCTGCAGCAGATGGTGATCACCGACCAGTACCTCGGCGAGTACCACAGCCCCGAGTTCCAGTTCGCCCTGATCGAAGTGGCCGACGAATGCCGGCACTCGCTGATGTTCGCGAAGGCCTCGGAGAAGATGGTCGGTCGCTCGTATCACCCGCACCCGAAGATCGGCCGCCTCGGCAAGCTCTTCAAACTGATCGCCAAGGACGAAGTGGCCTACGCCGGGATCCTCGTCGCCGAGGAAGTGCTCGACGTGTTCCAGCGCGGCTGCATGCGCGACGACCGGGTGCTGCCGTTCATCCGGACCATCAACGAGATCCACGTGCTCGAAGAGTCGCGGCACATGAAGTTCGCGCGCGAGGAGGTCCGCGCATCCATGCAGGGCATCAGTGCCAAGCGGCGGCACGCCAGCGCGCTGTCGGTGGCGCTGGGCGCCTCGCTCATCGTCGAGAGCCTGATCCAGCCGCAGGCCTACGCCGACGCGGGGCTCGACGTCGCCCGTGCCCGTCGGGAAGCGGCAGGCAACGCGCACTTCCACTCGATGATCCGCAGCAGTTGCACGCACCTGATGGAGTTCCTCGACGAGGTCGGACTGCTCACCAAGCCGGCCCTGCGGTTCTACCGCAAGGCCCACATGATCTGAGAGGCCCCCGTGGCTTTCGTCATCACCCAGTCCTGCTGCAGCGACGCCGCCTGCGTTTCGGTGTGCCCGGTGAACTGCATCCATCCGACGCCGGAAGAACGCGGCTTCGGCACCTCGGAGATCCTGCACATCGACCCGGTGGCCTGCATCGACTGCGGCGCCTGCGCCGACGCCTGCCCGGTCAACGCGATCTTCCCGATCGAGAACCTCGCGCCGCGGGACCGGGTGTTCGCGGAGGTCAACGCCGACTATTACGCGGCGAACCCGGACATCACCTCGGGCTGGACCGACGTGGTCTACCCCGACATTCCGCGGCTGCCGGACGGTCTGCGGGTGGCCGTGGTCGGGACCGGCCCGTCCGGCGGCTACGCCCTGCGGACCCTGCTCAACCGCACCCGGGCGCGGATCACCGTGTTCGACGCGCTGCCCACGCCGGGCGGACTGGTCCGGGCCGGGGTCGCGCCCGATCATCCGAGCACCAAGGACGTGATGGCCACGTTCGACCGGCTGTACCGCGATCGTGCGGTGACCATGGCGACCAACGTCCGGATCGGCGGCGACGTCGCGGCCGGCGAGGTGACGCCGGCCGAACTCGCCGAGCACTTCGACGCCGTGTTCTACGCGGTCGGCGCCGCGCACCCGAAGGCACTGGGCATTCCGGGGGAGGAGCTGCCCGGATCGACGTCGGCCACCGAGTTGGTGGCCTGGTACAACGCGGTGCCCGGCGCCGACGGTCCGCCGTTGGCCGCCGGCGGCAGCGGCCGCGCGGTGATCGTGGGCACCGGCAACGTCGCCCTCGACGTGGCGCGCATTCTGGTGTCGCCGCCGGAACAGTTGGCGCGCACCGACATCGCCGATCGGGCGCTGGCGCTGCTCGCCGAGCAGAACCTCCACGAGGTGGTGGTGCTGGGACGCCGCGGCCCCGATTCGGCCGCCTACTCGGCCGCCGAATACCGCGCACTCTCGGTGATCGACGGTGTGCAGGTGGTGGTGCACGACGCCGCCGACGGCCCGATCCCGGACCTGAGCGGCCCGGCCGACCCGGCGCGACGACGCATCGTCTTCCTCTTCCACTCCGCGCCGGTGCGCGCCGAGGGTGCCGGCCGCGTCGAGAACGTCACCGTCGCGACCGCCGGTCGCGAGCACCACGTGGCCGCCGATCTGCTGGTGCGCTCGATCGGGTACCGGTCGTCGCCCATCGCCGGGCTGCCGTTCGATCACGACCGCGGCACGTTTCCGAACGACGAGGGCCGGATGCTCGACGACGCCGGCGCCGTGCTGCAGGGCGTCTACGTGCTCGGCTGGGCCGGTCGCGGCGCGGTCGGCGGCATCGGCGCCAACAAGCTGCACGCCGTCGCGACCGTGGAGAAGTTCCTGGAGGACGCGGCGGCCGGGTCCCTGGACCGGACCGCGGCCACCGCCGACGAGTTCGAGGCGCTGTTGCGCACCCGGCAGCGCGCGGTGGTCGGCTACCGCGGCATCGCGGCGATCGATCGGTCCGAGCGTGAGCGGGGCCGGGAACAGGGGCGCCCGCGCGTGAAGTTCACCGAGCTGTCCGACATGCTCGCCGCGGCCGGGCGTCGTCGTCGCTGACCGCGGATGTGCGGCGCGCCCTCAGTGCGCTCTAAGCCCGGAGGGATAAGACTGTAGGCATGCGCATCCTTGTGGTCGACGACGACCGGGCCGTCCGCGAGTCCCTGCGGCGGTCCCTGACCTTCAACGGGTACACCGTGGAGACGGCGGGCGACGGACTCGAAGCACTCGAGAAGGTGGTGGCCGACCGGCCGGACCTGATAGTGCTCGACGTGATGATGCCGCGCCTGGACGGGCTGGAAGTGTGCCGTCGTCTGCGCGCGGCCGGCGACGACCTCCCGATCCTGGTGCTGACCGCCCGCGACTCGGTGTCCGAGCGGGTCAGCGGCCTGGACGCCGGTGCCGACGACTACCTGCCCAAGCCGTTCGCTATGGAGGAACTGCTGGCCCGGCTGCGCGCGCTGTCCCGACGCACCACCCGCGAGGACGACCTCGACTCCGAGGCGATCACCTTCGAGGACCTGACGCTCGACCCGGTGACCCGGGAGGTGACGCGCGGCGAGCGGCAGATCAGTCTGACCCGCACCGAGTTCGCGCTGCTGGAGATGCTGATGGCCAACGCCCGCCGGGTGCTCACCCGCAGCCGGATCCTCGAAGAGGTGTGGGGCTACGACTTCCCGACGTCCGGCAACGCGCTGGAGGTCTACATCGGCTACCTGCGACGCAAGACCGAAGCCGACGGCGAGACCCGACTGATTCACACCGTGCGCGGCGTCGGCTACGTGCTGCGCGAGAACGCGCCGTGAGGCAGGTCGTGCCGGCGTGAGTTCCCGGACTTCCGGTCGCCCCATGCGCAGCCCCCTCGCGCTGACTCGCGGGGTGTCCCTGCGCACCCGGGTGGCCCTGCTCGTCGCGGCCGTGGTGGTGCTGTCGGCCACCCTGATGGCGGGCGCGACCTACGTCTTCGTCTATCGCGCGCTGTACCAGGACGTCGACTCTCAGCTCACCGTGCGCGCCGACGGCATGACGGTGCTGGCCAACACCGGTCAGCTGTCGGAGCCGAGCCGACTCCTGACCGGCACGGTGTTCTCCACCAACATCACCATCGCGCTGGTGCAGCCCAACGGCCGCGTCTTCAGCGTCGGCGAGGTTCCGTTCGAGTCCGTCGAACGCGAGATCGCCACGTCCGACCCCGGGGACAGTCCGGCCCAGAGCCTGCGGACGGTCGGCAACCACCGGGTGCTGGCGCGCAAGCTGTCCGACGGCAGCACCCTGGTGCTGGCGCAGAGCCTGGACCGCACCGACGCGATCCTCAACCGACTGGCCTCGGTGCTCTTCGTGGCCGGCGGCATCGGTGTCGCGTTCGCGGCGGCCGCGGGCACCGCGGTGGCCCGCGCCGGACTGCGGCCGGTGACCCGCTTGACCGGCGCCGTCGAACGGATCGCCAAAACCCAGGACCTGCGTCCCATCCCGGTCAGCGGCACCGGCGAACTGGTCCGCCTCACCGAATCGTTCAACGCCATGCTGGCCGCGTTGGCCTCGTCGCGCGATCAGCAGGCGCGGCTGGTCGCCGACGCCGGCCACGAACTGAAGACGCCGCTCACCTCGCTGCGCACCAATCTGGAACTGCTCATCGCCGCCTCCGAGCCGGGGGCCCGTCAGGTCCCGGCCGCCGACATGATCGAACTGCGATCGGACGTGATGGCGCAGATCGAGGAGCTGTCCACCCTCGTCGGCGACCTCGTGGACCTGGCCCGCGACGATTCGTCCACCGCGGTCTTCGAGGAGTGCGAGATCTCCGAGGTGATCGAGGAGGCGCTGGTGCGAGTGCGGCGTCGTCGCACCGACGTCGATTTCGAGATGGACACGCAGCCGTGGTTCGTCTTCGGCGAGGCCGCCGGCTTGTCCCGCGCGGTGTTGAACGTCCTGGACAACGCCGCCAAGTGGAGTCCGCCGGGCCGCGCGGTGCAGATCCGTCTGCGTCAGACCGGTCCGGAGATCGCCGAGCTCACGGTGGCCGACGCCGGTCCCGGCATTCCGCCGGAGGATCGCGAGCTGGTCTTCGAGCGCTTCTATCGGGCCGCGGCGACGCGCTCGATGCCCGGGTCCGGCCTGGGCCTGGCGATCGTGCGCCAGGTGGTGGTGCGCCTGGGCGGCACCGTTTCGGCCGGCCAGTCGGAGCAGGGCGGCGCTCTGATCCGGATCACGCTGCCGGGCAGTCCGGTGCACACCGAGCCCGACCCGATGCTGGTCCGCCGCTGATCGTCGACCGTGGGGCTCTGGGCGTGTCGGCAGGAACCCTTGAGCACCCTCACAGGAAAACCTTCTAAGGTGAACGCCATGACAGACCGCGGACCCCGCGACGACGATCCGAATCCGTACGCACCCCCCGGCGGGCACCCCGCGCCCGGCGCGAGCGGCATGCCTCCGGTACCCCCGGCACCGCACTACGGCCAGCAGGCCGGGTACGGCGCACCGCCCCCGCGGCAGCCCGCGCCGCACCAGCCGCAACCGACGCTCGCCTACGGTGCGGGCGTCGGTCCCTATGGACCGAACACCGGCGCGCAGCCGGTGGTGCCGCCGCCACCCGGATCGCAGCCGCCGGTGCCGCCGCAGCAGGGCGCACCGGACGGGCCGCAGAAGAAGGGTCGCGGGCCGATGTGGGTGGCGATGGTCGCCGTCCTGGCGCTGGCCGCCGGTCTGCTCGGCGGCGTGGTCGGCGTCATCGCGACGCGGGGCGATTCGGGCGCCGATGCACCGGAGGTGCTCGCCGGTTCGCCGAGCACCCGCGTCAGCACCCAGCCGCCGGCCAAGCCCGGTTCGGTGCAGGACGTGGCGGCGCGCGTGCTGCCCTCGGTGGTGTCCATCGGGGTGTCCAACGGTCGGCAGAGCGGGTCCGGCTCGGGCGTGGTGCTGGAAAGCGACGGCACCATTCTGACCAACGCGCACGTGATCCTCGCCGGCGGCGACAAGCCCGCGGAGAACGTGCTGGTGAGCTACAGCGACGGCTCGCGGGCCAAGGCCACCGTCGTCGGCGTCGACGTGACGTCGGACATCGCGGTGATCAAGGCCGACAGCTCCGGTCTCACGCCGATCACGCTCGGTGCGTCCGACAACCTCTCGGTGGGCCAGGACGTCATCGCCATCGGTTCCCCGCTGGGCCTGGAAGGCACGGTCACCACCGGCATCATCAGTGCGCTGAACCGTCCGGTCACCACCGGCGGCGCCGACGGCTCCATCGAATCGGTGATCAACGCGATCCAGACGGACGCCGCGATCAACCCGGGTAATTCCGGTGGCGCCCTGGTTAATTCGTCGGGCGCGCTGATCGGTATCAACACCGCGATCGCCACCGTGGGTGGCGGGCAGGGCGAGGTCGGTTCCATCGGCCTCGGCTTCGCCATCCCGATCGATCAGGCGATGCGCGTGGCCAAGCAGCTGATGGCCGGCCAGAAGGTGACGCGCGCCAATCTCGGCGTCAACGTGCGTCCGGGCCCGGATGCGACCCAGCCCGGCGCGCTCGTCCAGAGCGTGGTCGCGAACGGTCCCGCGGCGGAGGCCCGGATTCCCGAGGGCGCCCTCATTACCGCGGTGAACGACACCAAGATCGTCTCGTCCGAGGCCCTGGTGGCCTCGATCCGCTCGCAGGTTCCGGGTGAGACGGTCAAGATCACCTACACCCACCAGGGCCGCGAACAGACGGTTACCGTGAAACTAGGAGAGTCCTGAGCCGATTTCGGTCGGCTCGGAGCGAGGAGAGGTTCGACATGATCGACGCAGCAGACGCAGAGGCCGACGCCGCCGCCCGTGACCTGATCGACAGCGCGGCCGAGCCCGCGGAGCCGCTGCTTCGCGCACTGGTGGTGGTGGTCGACGACCGCATCGCCGAAGACGGCGACCCGAGTCGGCTGGGTGCCCTCGTCGGAGAGCTGTTGGAAGAGGGACACTTCCACGTCGATGCCACCGTCGCGGTGTTCGGCGACGAAGTGGAGATCCGCAACGCGCTCAACACCGCCGTGATCGGCGGCGTGGACCTCGTGGTCTCGGTGGGCGGTGTCGGCGTGCGTGCGCGCGATGTGACGCCGGAAGCCACCGAACCGCTGCTCGACCGCCGGCTCCGCGGCATCGAGGAGGCGCTGCGTTCGTCCGGGCTGTCCGCCGGAGCCACCGACGGCGGCCTCTCCCGCGGTCTGGCCGGTATCTCCGGGCAGACCCTGGTGGTGAACCTCGCAGATTCTCGGGCGGCCGTCCGCGACGGCATGGCGACCCTCATCCCGCTCTCGCGCTTCATCATCGATCAGGTCAGTGAATTCTAGGGACGACGCCGCGCCGCCGACGGGCGAGAGCGACGTTCCGGCCGAGGCGGAGTGGGAGCGACGGCGTCGTCTCGACGCGGTTTTCGGGGATCTGGTCCCGGAAACGACGGCGGACGCGGGTGAGTCTGCTCACACCGCGCGCGGACGCGATTGGTACGAGCAGAACACCCCGCCGCACCACGGCTAGGCCGTGGCCACCGGCTATCGGGCACGCGGCGTGCTGCCGCTGGTCGCACCTCCTTATCCGTATCATCGAGGACTATTCCTCTGATTGACGGGAATTTCTCAGGCTGATGGTGAGCGGCGTGACACATCGGATACGGTTTCTCTCGACTGGCGTCGCACACCGTCATGCCGTGCGCGCTGCTGACCAGCGAGGAGAATTACCATGCGCAAGCATTTCCTGCGTTCGTCCCTGATCGCCGCGACGATCGGTGCGCTCGGCGCGACCACCCTGCTCACCGGCGCGGGCACCGCGGATGCCGCGAAGCTGCCCAACGGCTCCAAGAAGTCGTCCGGCATCGACGGCCAGGTGGTGACCATCAAGCGCACCGGTGAGCGCGCCTACCCGATGCCGTCGGTCGCCAACAACGGCGCCGGCCGCGCCGCCGCCGTCTCCGGCACCTACAAGGCCACCCTGAACAAGGGTGTCGGCACCATGAGCGTCGGCTACCTCGTCGGTTGCCAGGTGGACATCACCGGACTCAAGGGCGGTATGAGCGGATCCATCGGCCTCACCTCGTCGCTCAGCGGGTCCATCTCGGTGCCCCTCATGCCGGGGCAGGTCGCGCTGATCCGCAGCGACAACATGTCCATCACCAAGGGCAAGGCCACCCTCATGGTCGACAGCTTCCACATCGACGTCCAGCAGTGCGGCGGCTACGCGTCGGCCCGCTCGGTGGTCACCGTGATGGCGGCCGACGGCATGTCCACCGCTGACGGCACCCTCTCCGGCAACAGCGGTTTCGTGCAGTCGAGCCTGTACGGCAAGCCCTTCAGCCTCAACTGATCCGCCACTCGCGAAAAGGACCCTGACATGAAGAATCTGACCAAGCGCGTCGTGGCCCCCGTCGCCGTGGCCGGCGCCGCGATGATCGCCCTCACCGGCGTCACCGCGGGTGTGGCCGAGGCCAAGAACCTGCCGGGTGCGACCAAGACCCGCAGCTTCGATGAAGGCAGCGTCACCATCCGCCTGTTCGACGAGTCGGCGCGCATCACCCGCGCGGTGACCAACGTCCCCACCTCCCGCGAGGTGCAGGTTTCCGGCAAGGTCGCCGTCACCACCAAGGGCGGTGTCAAGGGCGGCAACATCAACGTCGGCTACCTCGTCGGCTGCCAGCTGAACTTCGGCGCGAAGGCAGGCGGCGGCATTGCATACACGGCGCCCTACGACTTCGGCCAGAACAATCATCCGCAGGACTGGATGGCGAACCTGAACAACTCGGGTACCAACTTGTCGGGCGGTGTCGCTCTGGCGCCGGGCAAGGCGGCATACGTGCCGATCATCAAGGCGTCCATCGGCGGCAATCCCGTCGACAGCTTCGACTTCAATCAGGCCCGCGGCGGCGTCGCCTACAGCCAGGAGCGCTTCGGCGTCGACGGCTGTGCGGGGCATGCCGAAGGCATGGCGAAGGTGACCGTGAAGGTCTCCACCGACACCTTCAAGGGCAACATCACCATGTACGGCAAGCCCTTCAGCCTCGGATAGCAGATGATGATTGCGCGCAAACGCACGCTCGGATTGGTCGCTGCTGCGGCGGTGGTCGGCACGCTGGCCACCGGTGTCGTGACGACCGGCACCGCGGAAGCCGCACCGCTTCCGGGCGCCTCGGGCGCCAAGAAGGTCCCCGGCGGCAGCGTCTCGATCCGCCTGTTCGACGAGAGTTTCACGGTGCAGCGACCGGTCGCCCACGTGCCGACCAGTCGCGAGGTGCATGTCTCGGGCAAGGTCCGCGTCACCACCACCGGCTCACTCAAGGGCGGCACGGTGACCACCGGCTACCTGATCGGCTGCCAGCTCGACTTCGGGGCTAGGTCGAACGGCAACATCGGCCTGACCAGCCTCTCCAAGGACCAGTTCTCCACCTCGGTGCCGGGACCGGATGGAACTCCCATCCCGATCGACACGCCGCTCAATAAGGGCTCCGGTGTCGGTGGCGGCTTCACGCTGGCTCCGGGTGCGGCGAAGTTCGTCCCGGTGATCAAGGCGTCGATCGGCGGCCAGCCCGTCGAGAGCTTCACCTTCACCGGCCAGCGCGGCGGGGTGGCCTACAGCCAGGAGCGCTTCGGCGTCGACGGCTGCGCGGGCTTCGCCCAGGCGCGAGCGCTCGTGAACGTGAAGGTCGCGACTGACGACTACAAGGGCAACATCACCCTCTACGGTCGGCCGTTCAGTATCGGCTGACCCCGACCCACGAACCCACAGTGCAGCCACGCCCGGATCCGGGCGTGGCCGCACTGTTCGGTAGGGACAGGGCTGCCCGTGGCAGGATCAGCGGTATGGGATCCACCGTCGACCTCAACCGCTACGACGCCGACCACCGCGGATGGGTGGCCGAGTCGGTTCGCAGGATTCAGGCCGAGGCCAATCGGTCCGCGGACACCAATCTGATCGCGGTCCCGCTGCCCGCCGAGTGGAACATCGACCTGTATCTGAAGGACGAGTCGACGCACCCGACCGGGTCGCTCAAACATCGGCTCGCGCGATCGCTGTTCCTGTACGGACTCTGCAACGGTTGGATCCGGCGGGACGCGCCGGTGATCGAGGCCTCCAGCGGGTCGACGGCGGTGTCCGAGGCCTACTTCGCGAAGCTGATCGGCGTCGGATTCATCGCGGTGATGGCCGAGAGCACCAGCCGGCAGAAGATCGACCTCATCGAACGCGAGGGCGGCGACTGCCACCTCGTCGCCGATCCCAGCCGCGTCTACGAGGTGGCTCAGCAGCTCGCTGCCGAGACCGGCGGGCACTACATGGACCAGTTCACCTTCGCGGAACGGGCCACCGACTGGCGGGGCAACAACAACATCGCCGAGTCGATCTTCGCGCAGCTGTCTCTGGAACGCTTCCCCGAGCCGGAGTGGATCGTGGCCACCGCGGGCACCGGCGGGACGTCGGCCACCATGGCGCGCTATCTGGCCTATACGGGACGGCGCACGGGCGTCTGCGTCGCCGATCCAGAGAACTCGGCCTTCTTTCCCGGCTGGCGCGACCGGGATGCGAGCACCCGGACCGACGTCGGCTCGCGGATCGAAGGCATCGGACGCCAGCGCGTGGAACCCAGCTTTCTACCGACCGCGATCGACCGCATGATGGTGGTGCCCGATGCCGCCACGATCGCCGCACTGCGGCAGTTGGAGGCGACGACGGGCCGACGCGTCGGTGGGTCCACCGGCACGGGCCTGTGGGCCGCCTACCGGATCTGCGCGGAGATGCTCCACGAGGGGCGCAGCGGCAGCGTCGTCGCCCTGCTCTGTGACTCGGGGGACCGGTACCTGGACAAGTACTACTCCGACGAGTGGGTCGCCGGCGAGGGCCTGGACCCGGCGCCGTATGCCGCGCAGCTGGCGGACTTCTTCCGCACCGGGGTCCTGGCCGACTAGTTCGCGGGCAGTTCCAGCTTGCCGGCGAGCTCGGCGAACAGGCCCTGGTTCAGCTGGAACGCCTTGCAGACCTCGTCGACCACGCGCAGACGGTCGGTCTCCGACAGCTCGGCGCCGATGGCGTCGAGGTTGGTGCGGTAGTCGTCCTTGTACGGCTTGTTCTTGCCGATCTCGGCGAAGTCGTAGAAGTCCAGGCCCTTGCCGTCGAGGTCGAAGGCCCGGTTCACCAGAGCGCCGACGGCCTGGCCGCCGGACAGGTCGCCGAGGTAGCGGGTGTAGTGGTGGGCCACGTACAGGCCGGGCCACGACGCCGACTCGGTGATCGCGGCGGCGTAGGCGTCGGCGGCGGGCGACTCGATCGACTGGTCCTCACCGGGCGCCCACTGCTCGAGGTCGGCATCGATCGAGGCGAGGCGATCGAGCCCGGCGTCGAAGATCGGCGCGACGATCGGATCGGCGGCCAGGTCGCGGCCCACGCTCTCCAGCGCGGCGTAGACCGGGCGCAGTGTGCGCAGGTAGGCGAGGTAGCCGGCCTTGCTGACCCGACCGCCGAGCAGCGCGTCCATGAACGCGGACTGCTCCGCCTGCTCGTGTTCGTTCGCCGAGCCCTGCTTCATCGCCGCGGACAGCGGCAGGATGACGAGTTCGGAGGGGGCGAGCGAAGCAACGGTCATGGTGTATCTCCTGAAAGCTGATGTGGTGCGGCGTACACCTGTCGGACTAAGGGTACCCTGCCCATCGAAAAAACCGTCGTCCGCACCCCCGGAAGAGGCGCGGACGACGGTTCGTCGAGCAGGTCGGGTCAGCGCGAGTGGCGCGGTCCGTCGGCCGGCGGGAGGTTGTCCCCGGCCGGGGACGGCAGGCCGCCGCCGAGGCTCGCGGCCGGAGCGGCGTCCGACGCGGCCAGCAGGTCGCGGATCTCGGTGAGCAGACCGACCTCGGTCTCCTCGGCCTCTTCGCCGGCGTCGGCGCCGCGACGCAGCGCGGCCAGCTCGTTGAGCTTGTTGTACGGCACGATGATGATGAAGTAGACCACCGCGGCGACGATCACGAAGTTGATTCCGGCGGCGATGACGGCGCCGAAGTCCATCTTGGTCGCGGCGTCGGCGTCGTTCAGTTGGTAGGAGAGGCCACAGACCTGCACGGCGGCGCTCTGGGCCGTCTCCCCGCCGGTGTCCATCGTCTGACCACAGTCCTGGCCGGTCGGAATAGCGGCCAGCAGCGGGGCGATGATCTTGTCGGTGAATGCAGTGACGATCGCGGTGAAGGCGGCGCCGATGATGACGGCGGTGGCCAGCTCGACGACGTTCCCCCGAAGGATGAATTCCTTGAATCCCTTGAGCACGGGACTGAGTGTAACTCAGTGAAACACCAGCGTCAGTGCATTAACGAGGCCTGCTGCGGCGACGCGTCGCGCGGCCGTCTCGGGGACCGCCAGCAGGATCGGCTCGGCCGGAACAGCGACGACGGCCCCCGCGGCCAGTACGTTCGCGTCCTCGTCGACCACATCCACCACGTCACCGGTGCGCAGCAGACCGGTCACCGCCGGGTCGGCCGGACGAACCGACACCAAGCGGGCGCGCGGGTCGCCGGTGAGCGCGGCGGGCAGCCGGGACGAGAGCAACCGGGTGCTGGTGATCGCCTCGCCCTCGGTCACGGCACCGGACACGGTACTGCCGACGGCGGCGGCGGCCTCGTGCAACGTCCCGGGCAACGCGCTGCCGGCGGGCACCTCGGTGAGGGCCACGTCGCCTGCGGTGAGCACCTGCCCGGGGCGGAGGTCGTGCGCGGCGACGACCACGGCGTCGGTGCGTACCTGGCTGCGATCGACGAGCAGCAGGGCAGTGGCGCACAGCAGCAGGGACACGGCGGCGGCGCGTCGCACCGTGACCGCGCGCAGGTGCCGTGACCGGGGACGACGGCGCTGCCACG
The DNA here is from genome assembly GCF_039542465.1 of Gordonia alkaliphila. Classification (NCBI taxonomy): domain Bacteria; kingdom Bacillati; phylum Actinomycetota; class Actinomycetes; order Mycobacteriales; family Gordoniaceae; genus Gordonia; species Gordonia alkaliphila. The sequence continues at coordinate 355,905 of NZ_BAABIE010000001.1, forward strand.
GCGGTTGTCTCATGTCCGGAACGTACGGCTCCGGAGCTGGCCTGTGCAGTCTCGTTTCCACAGCCGGGGCCTGTCGATGGAAGGATGTCCACATGGCACCGCTCAAATTCACCGGACGTTTCAAGGGCTGGATCGCCCGCGATGTGAGCGGCGGGATCTTGTTGTTCACCGCCGCCGTGGTTGCTCTGATCTGGGCGAACTCGCCGTGGCGCGACAGCTATGCGTCGCTGCTGGCGATCGAGGTGGGGCCGTCGGCGCTGCACCTGAACCTGTCCCTGTCGCAGTGGGCCGCCGACGGGCTGCTCGCGATCTTCTTCTTCGTGGTCGGCATGGAACTCAAGCACGAGTTCGTGGCGGGCAGTCTCCGTAACCCGCGTCGCGCCGGCGTTCCGGTCGCGGCCGCGGTCGGCGGCATGGTGGTGCCCGCGCTCTTCTATCTGGCGATCGTCGCCCCCACCGCCCCCGATGCCACGCACGGCTGGGCGATCCCCGCGGCCACCGACATCGCGTTCGCCCTGGCGGTCCTCGCGGTCTTCGGGCGCGGCCTGCCGATCGCCCTGCGCGTGTTCCTGATGACCCTGGCGGTGGTCGACGACCTGCTCGGCATCATCGTGATCGCGACGGTCTACACCGAGAGCATCGACTTCGGCATGCTCGCCGCGGGCCTGGGCTGCGTCGTCGTCTTCGGTTTCCTGGTCCGGCAGCGGATCTTCTTCTGGTGGCTGCTGCTGCCGATCGCGCTGGTCGCCTGGGCCTTCGTGCACGCCTCGGGTGTGCACGCGACCGTGGCCGGCGTGCTGCTCGGCTTCACCGTGCCGGCGGTGGCACTGCACGGGGAGATCCTGCCGCGCACCATCACCGGCAGCCGAGTGCTGACGCCGTGGTCGTCGGGCATCGCATTGCCGCTGTTCGCGTTCGCCGCGGCCGGTGTGACGGTGGTCGGCGGCGACGACCTGGTGCAGCCGGTCAGCATCGGCATCGTGGTGGCACTGGTGGTCGGCAAGGTGGCCGGTGTGCTCGGCACGACCTGGGTGGTGACCCGCGCGACGCCGCTGCGCCTGCCGGACGCGATCGGCGTGCGCGACCTCGTGCCGATCGGCCTGCTGTGCGGCATCGGCTTCACCGTCGCGCTGCTGATCGCCGAGTTGTCGTTCACCGGCGGAGCGGCGGAGAGTCACACGTCCGCGGCCAAGGTCGGCATTCTGTTCGGCTCGCTGCTGGCGGCGGTGCTGGGCGGGGCGCTGCTGCGGTGGGACGCCAAGCACCCGCGACACGCGGACATGAATCGCGACGGCATCGTCGACCGCAATACTGAGCTGATCGAGTAACGGGGGCTCATCGAGTAGCCGCGGTCCGTCGAACTGCGGGGCTCAGCCGAGCGGAACCTTCTGTTCGCGCGACGGAGGTCCGGTGTACGTCTCCCAGAAGGTGGCGCCCTGGATACCGAGCTCTTGCGGGCGGAAGATCGGATCCACTCCGGCCTTGCGCTGCCGTTCGTAGTCGCGCAGGGCCTTCAGTGCCGGACCCTGGATCACGAAGATGCCGAGCAGATTCAGCCACGCCATGGTGCCCACGCCGATGTCGCCGAGCGTCCAGGCGTCCTTCGCGGTGGCGATCGCGCCGTAGACCACCGAGGCCAGGATCACGGCCTGCAGCAGGATCTGCAGATTCTCGCCGACCGTGCTGCGCAGCGGGCGGATGTACAGATTGGCCTTCTCGCCCAGCATGAAGCGCAGATTCACCTCGGCCATGTAGTAGTAGGCGACGATCGTGGTGAAGCAGAAGAAGGCCAGCGAGATCGCGACGAACGACGCCCCGGCCCCGGCCCAGATGGTGTCGAAACCGTGCTGCACGTAGCCCGATCCCACTTCTTCCTGGCCGGGCACATGGATCGGCAGGCCGCCGCCCTCGGCCATCACGCCGCCGGCCTCGGCCTCGTCGTTGAACACCCGGTAGGCGCCGGTCGCCAGGATCAGGAAGCCGGTGGCCGAGCAGACGAACAGCGTGTCGATGTAGACGGCGAAGGACTGCACCAGGCCCTGCTTGGCAGGGTGGCTCACCTCGGCGGCCGCGGCGGCGTGCGGCCCGGTGCCCTGACCGGCCTCGTTGGAGTAGATGCCGCGCTTGACGCCCCACATGATGGCCGAGCCGATGATCGCGCCGAAGGCGGCGTCGGCGCCGAACGCGCTGGAGAAGACCAGGCGGATCACTTCGGGAACGTCGCCGGCGTTGATCAGCACCACGATGAGGGCCAGCGCGATGTATACCGTCGCCATGGCCGGGACCACGATCGACGCGAAGGCGGCGATGCGCTTGACGCCGCCGATGATGACGAAGCCGAGCAGCGCGGCGGTGATGGTGCCCACCACCCACTTCTCCACGCCCCAGGCGTTGTGCATCGAATCGGAGATGGAGTTGGCCTGGATGTTGGGCATCAGGATGCCGCACGCGATCAGCGTGACGAGGGCGAAGATCCACGCGTAGACCTTGAAGAAGCCGCGGCCGCGCGTGTGGGCCAGTGCCTGACGGAAGTAGAAGGCCGGGCCGCCGCGGTATTCGCCGGTCACCGCGTCGCGCGTCTTGTAGATCTGGCCCAGCGTGCACTCGACGAACGACGTCGAGGCCCCGAGGAAGGCCATACCCCACATCCAGAACAGTGCGCCCGGCCCGCCGAACGCGATCGCCGTGGCCACACCCACGATGTTGCCCGCGCCGACGCGGCCGGCCAACGACACCGCCAGCGCCTGGAACGACGAGATGCCGTGTTCGGAGGAACTACCGCGCCAGATCAGCCGCAGCATGTCCTTGAACAGGCGGATCTGCGCGAATCTGGTCCGGACCGAAAAGAAGATCCCGGCCGCGAGGCACAGGTAGACCAGTGCGTTGCTCCAGATGTAACTGTTCAGGGTCGACAGCGTTTCGGTCATTCCGGTCTCCGAAAGTGGGTTCGGCTCGTCGACCGGTGCCCCGGCCAGGGTGCGAGTGTGACACACCACGTTCGACGATGTGCGGATTGCCCTCGGCTTGGCACTCGGAATGGGGGAGTGCCAGCAGCGGTTACACTGGACGACAGTCTTTGATCCCCCGGAGGTTTTCGTGCCCACTTACAGCTATGCGTGCACTGACTGCGACAACAAGTTCGACATTCAGCAGGCCTTCTCCGACGATGCGCTGACCACCTGCCCGCAGTGCGACGGCAAGCTGCGCAAGCTCTTCAACTCCGTCGGCGTGGTGTTCAAGGGCAGCGGCTTCTACCGCACCGACTCGCGCAAGGGTTCGGTCCCGTCGAGTAGTTCGAGCAGCAGCAGTTCGTCGTCGAGCACGTCGTCCTCGTCGTCGAGCAGCAGCAGCAGCACCACTGCGTCCTAACGCGGGGTCAGCCGACGGGGCGGAAGCCGCCGGACGGCGTGAGGATCCACTGCCCGCGCACGTCGTACCGGTCCTCGGGCAGTTCGCCGTCGACCACCTCGGTGTCGTGCACCACCACCACGATCTGGCCCGGCATGCCCACCAGCGTGCGGTCGTAGTAGCCGGCACCGCGGCCCAGTCGGACGCCGCGCCGGTCCACCGCGACCGCGGGCACCAGAATCAGCTTGGCCTCCACCAGCGTGTCCGGATCCAACCGAAGTCCTTGCGGCTCAAGGAGATTCCAGCGTCCCTCGGTGAGGGTCTGCTCGTCGCGGTAGACGCCCCACTGCAGACGCTGCGGGTCGCCCTCCGGGACGATCGGCAGCAGCACGCGCAGCCCGCGGTCCACCAGGGCGTCGAGCATGGCGGTTCCGCCCGGCTCACGGCGCGTGGGCACGTACGCGGCGACGGTGTCTCCGGCGGCCACCTCGATCGGCAGGTTGTACATCCACTCGGCGAGATCGCCGATGGCCTGCGACAGCACGAACGGGCTCATCGCATCGCGGGCTGCCAACAGTTCGGTCCGCAGCGCGTTCTTGTCCGACGTCGTCATCTCGGGGAGTCCCTTCACTCGCGTCCGATCCTGCCAGAGGGCGGCCAGTAAGCTGATCGACATGTCGCAGTCGAAGATCCCGCGCACCGCAGTGGTGCCCGCCGCCGGTTTGGGCACCCGTTTCCTGCCTGCCACCAAGACGGTGCCGAAGGAACTGTTGCCCGTCGTGGACACCCCGGGCATCGAGTTGGTCGCCGAGGAAGCCAAATCGGCCGGCGCCGAACGGCTGCTGATCATCACCTCGCCCGGCAAGGACGGCGTCGTCGCGCACTTCGTGCAAGACCTGGTGCTGGAGCACACCCTGGCCGCCCGCGGCAAGGAGTCGATGCTCGCCAAGGTGCGCAATGCGCCGTCGTTGCTCGAAGTGGCCTCGGTGATCCAGGACCAGCCGTTGGGGCTGGGGCACGCGGTGGGCTGCGTGGAAACCGCGCTCGGCGACGACGAGGACGCCATCGCGGTCCTGCTGCCCGACGACCTGGTCCTGCCCGGCGGCGTGCTCAGTGCGATGGCCCGGACTCGGGCCGAGTACGGGGGCAGTGTGCTGTGCGCGATCGAGGTGGACGACGAGAAGATCAGCGCCTACGGCGTTTTCGACGTCGAGGACGCCGACCCCGCCACCCCGCACGTCAAGCGGGTCAAGGGCATGGTGGAGAAGCCTGCGGCGGACGAGGCGCCGTCGAACCTGGCCGCGGCCGGCCGATACATCCTGGATCGGAAGATCTTCGATGCGCTGCGCGAGATCACCCCCGGCGCCGGCGGCGAACTGCAGCTGACCGACGCGATCGCGCTCCTCATCGAGAAGGGGGAGCCGGTGCACGTCGTGGTGCATCACGGGACCCGGCACGATCTGGGCAACCCCGGCGGCTACCTCAAGGCCGCCGTCGATTTCGCCCTGGACCGCGACGACTACGGGCCGGAACTGCGGGCCTGGCTGCGCGAGCGTCTCGACCAGTAGCGCGGCGAGCCCGCGCGCCTGCAGGACCAGGCGGCGCACGATGGTTAACCTCGATTCGGAGCCCGCTGCGGACGCCGGTTTTCGCCGGCGGTGAGGAGATGACATGCGCTCGGTGCAGGACCAGTTGAGCCTGGTGGCCGCTTCGGTGGTGGCCCCGCGACCGGTCCAGGTGGCCATCTCCGAGGCGCAGGGTCTGCTGTGCGCCGAAGAAGTGATGACCACCGAGCCGTTGCCCGGCTTCGACCAGGTGGCCGTCGACGGCTACGCGGTGCGCGCGGTGGACGTGGCCCTGGCGGGAACGTCCGCGCCCGCGGAGATGGCCGATCTCGAGGCCGGCGGCCTCGACGTGAGCCGCCCCGACGACAGCGACGATCTGGTGGTGACCCTGCCGGTGGTCGGTGAGGTGGCCGCGGGGTCGCGCACCCCGACGCGGCTGCAGCCCGGGCAGGCCGTCCGGGTCTCGACCGGAGCGCCGATGCCCACGCTCGCCGACGCCGTGGTGCCGCTGCGGTGGACCGACGGAGGCATGCAGCGCGTGATGATCGGGCACGGTGTGGAGAGCGGCGAGTACGTGCGGCGCATCGGCGACGACGTGGTGCCCGGCGACGTCGCCGTCCGGGAAGGTGCGGTGATCGGCCCGGCCCAAGTGGGGCTGCTGGCCGCCGTCGGCCGCTCCCGGGTGCTGGTCCATCCGCGGCCGCGCGTCGCGATCATCACGGTGGGCGACGAACTGGTCGACATCGACCGCGATCCCGGCCCGGGCCAGGTGTACGACGTGAACAGCTACGCGCTGGCGGCCGCTGCGCGCGACGCCGGCGCCGACGTGCACCGCGTGGGTGTGGCCGTCCGCGACAAGGACCGGCTGCGCGAAGTGGTCGAGGCGCAGTTGATCCGTTCGGAGATCGTCGTGCTGTGCGGCTCGGTGGGCGGACAGGCCTCGCAGGAGGTGGTCGAGGCGCTGGCGGATCTGGGCGACATGGAGATCGGTCGGATCGCCATGCATCCGGGTTCGGTGCAGGGTTTCGGACTGCTCGGGCGCGATGAGATCCCCACCTTCTGGCTGCCCGCCAACCCGGTCAGTGCGCTGGTGACCTTCGAGGTGATGGTCCGGCCGTTGATCCGGATCGCCCTCGGCAAGCGTCATCCGCGTCGGCGGACGGTTAGCGCTCGTACCATCGGTCCGATCGCCTCGGTGGCCGGCCGGACCGGCTATCTGCGCGGCCAACTGATGCGCGACGAGCGGTCGGGTGAGTACCTGGTGCAGGTGATCGGTGAATCGCCGACGGGCACTTCACATCTGCTCGCCGAGCTGGCCGACGCGAACTGTTTGATCGTCGTCGACGAGGACGTCGAGGAGTTGGAGACCGGCGATCGCGTCGAGGTCATGTTCTTGGCTCAACGCGGGTGATCGGCGGCTGCGCGGCGACGATTAGGATCGCCCCATGCTGAGATGGCTGGTCGATTCGCCGAGCAACCCGGGATGGCCGGCGACCCTGGGGCCGCTGCGTGTGAAGGCCGGGGTCGTCACGGTGCGCCCGATCCGCATGCGCGACAGCAAAGAGTGGAGTCGGCTGCGGATCAAGAATCAGAACAGCCTGCTGCCGTGGGAACCCACCGGGGTGGGGCCGTGGAATCGGCGGCATGAGCCGTCGGCGTGGCCGCCGTTGCATTCGGTCCTCAAGTCCGAAGCCAAGCGCGGGAACGTGCTGCCCTTCGTGATCGAGGTGGACGGCCGGTACGCCGGACAGTTGACCGTCGGCAACATCCAGCGCGGCGCCGTGCGCAGCGCGTGGATCGGCTACTGGGTCGACGACGACTTCAGCGGGCAGGGGGTGGCCTCGGCCGCGGTCGCGCTCGGGGTGGACCACTGCTTCGGTCCGGTCGGGCTGCATCGGCTCGACGCCACGGTGCAGCCGACCAACGGCGGCTCCCAGGCGGTGCTGCGCAAGGTCGGCTTCCGCGAGGAAGGCCTGCTCAAGCGGTACATGGACGTCAACAACCGCTGGCGCGATCACCTGCTGTTCGCGATCACGGTCGAAGAAGTGGTCGACAGTGCCGTCGACACACTGGTGCGCGCCGGACGGGCGACTAGGGTCGACGCATGACGATGATGCGCCCGTTCCTGATGTTCCAGGGCGGCGTGGCCGCGGCCGCGATCGACCTGTACGTGACGACGTTCGACGGCACCGTCGTGGCGTCGACCCCGCACGCGCCGCCGGCGAGCGGGATTCAGCTCGCCGAGCTGGACCTGAAGGGTCAGCGAATCCTGGTGAGTGACAGCGCGATCGACCACGACTTCGACTTCACGCCGTCGACGTCGATGTTCGTCGACTGCGACGACCGCACCGAACTGGAGCGTCTGGTCGAGGTGCTCGGCGCCGACGGCGCCACGTTCATGCCGCTCGACGACTACGGCTTCTCCACGGCGTTCGCCTGGGTCGCGGACCGGTTCGGCGTCTCCTGGCAGCTCAATCTGCCCTGATCGGCAGGGCGCTCACGGGGTGCGACGACGCAACGTCACCGCGCCCAGCGCCAGCGCGGCGACGGTGAAGGCGGCGAGGATGCCGATGTCGCGCCACAACAGACCGGTCGGTGCGGCATGGTCGCGGATCTCCTGCAGCGCCTGGACGGCGTAGGTCAGCGGCATCACGTCGGACAGGTACTGCATCCAGTCGGGCATCTGGTCGCGGGGGACGAACAGGCCGCACACGAACAGCTGCGGGAACACGATCGCGGGCATGAACTGCACGGCTTGGAACTCGGTCTGCGCGAAGGCGCTGCACAGCAGGCCCAGCGCGACGCCGAGCACGCCGATCAGAATGCACACGCCGATCACCCCGCCCGCCGAACCGGCGATGGTGAGGCCGAAGCCGCCGAACGCCAGCCAGCATGTGAGGGCGGCCTGGACCGCGGCGAACAGCGCGAAGGCGAGCGTGTAGCCGCCCATGAGCGAGCCCTTGCTCATCGGCGTCGCCAGCACCCGCTCCAGCGTTCCGGAGCTGCGCTCGCGGAGCATGGCGATGGAGGTCACTAGGAACATCGCGATGAACGGGATGATGCCGAGCATGGCGGTGGCGACCCGGTCGAAGTGGGTGGGCTGGCCGGGCACCTCGGGCATGGCCGCGAACATGTAGTAGAGCAGCACCAGCATCACCAGTGGGATCGCCAACAGCAGCGCGATGGTGCGCGGGTCGGCGCGCAACTGCTGGAGCACGCGGACGAAGGTGGCCGTCGTGGTGCGCAGGTGGTTCACGCCGCCGCCCCCGTGTCGGTGATGATCTTCAGAAAGGCCTCGTCCAGGCTCTGCTCGCCGGTGCTGTTGCGCATCTCGGCGGCGGTGGTGGTGGCCACCAGCTTGCCGTCGCGCAGCAGGATCAGGCCGTCGCAGTGGTCGGCCTCGTCCATCACGTGGCTGGACACGAGCAGAGTGGTTCCGGCGTCGGCGAGCGCGCGGAAGCGCTGCCACAGGTCGGCGCGCAGTACCGGATCCAGGCCCACCGTCGGCTCGTCGAGGATCAGCAGGTCCGGGCGGCTCACGAGAGCGCTGGCGATGGAGACGCGGCGCAGCTGGCCGCCGGAGAGGTTCTTGGCGCGCTGGCCGGCGACGTCGACCAGATCGACGGCGGCGAGCGCCTCGTCGACGTTGGCCGTCGAGTTCTGCAGGCGCGCGAAGTAGACGATGTTCTCGCGCACCGAGAGGTCGGTGTAGACCGACGCGGCCTGGGTGACATAGCCGAGGCGGGAGCGGAGCGCCGCCGAGCCTGCGGGCAGACCGAAGACGGTGACCGTGCCCTGCACGTTGCGCTGGGAGCCGATGACGGCGCGCATCAGTGTCGTCTTGCCGCAACCGGACGGCCCGAGGAGGCCGGTGATGGACGCGCGCGGCACCACCGCGTCGACGTCGTCGATCGCCACGTGTTTGCCCCGCTTGACGGTCACGCCGCGGCACTCGACTGCGTTCTCGGTCACGTTCTCACCGTAGCTCATGAGAATTCGCTGGGGCCTGCGGCGCGCCTGAGCGATCGCGGCGGTGCGCGGACCTAGGTTGAAATGTGGTCGAGTGTCGGCAAATCGGAGCAGAAGCGGAGGTCGTTCGGTGAATTCGTCGGTGTTGTGGATCTTCCTCATCGTGGCCTGGCTGTTCATCCTGCTGCCGATGGTGTTGCGCGGTCAGCCCGAGGTGCGCAAGACCACCGAGGCGGCGGCCAATACGCGCCTGCTGCACCGCGGTGGTCAACGCGCCACGGCCGGTCGTCGTTCCGCCGGACGGCACCCGAGCGACCCCTCCTATGTGCGTAAACCCGCCCGTACCTCGCCCGCCCTCCAGCGACCGGTTCTCGAGGAGACCCCCATGGACGATTCCGCGATCGACGAAACTGCAGTGGAGAAGCCGGCTGTGAAGACGGCCGACGTCGACGATGTCGAGCTCGCCGCCGAGGTGACCGATGTGCTCGACGCCGTGGAGGTCGCCGAGGACGACATCGTGGACGCCGAGACCGTCGAGGAGCCGGCCGAGGCGGAGCTGGACGAGGACCTGGACGACGACGTCGAGGAGGGTCTCGAGGACGAACTCGACGAAGACCTCGAAGACGAGCTCGACGAGGACCTTGACGACGAGCTCGACGAGGACCTTGCCGACGAGCTCGACGACGATCTGGACGACGAGTACGAGGACGACCTCGACGACGAGTATGACGACGAGGCCACGGACGAGGGCCTCGACGACGAAGACGTTCCCGCGCGCCCGGAGGCCAAGCCCCGGGAGCTGCGTGGACGCGCGTACACGCCGGACGCGATCGCCGAGCGCGATGCCCGCCGGTACCGCGAGCGGCAGCGGATCGTGGCCGGACTGGTCGCGGCAACCGTGCTGGCCATTGCCAGCTGCTTCTTCTGGCAGCCCTACGGCTACCTCGCGACCGGCGTGATGGTGGTCCTGTCCGGCCTGTACCTCTACTTCCTGCGTCGTACGGCGGTGGCCGAGCAGCAGTACCGCGCGCAGCGTGCCGCGCGTCTGCGTCGCCACGCCGCGGAAGACGAGCGACTGCGCCGCGAGCAGGAGCGGGACCTGGCGGTCCGTCCGGAGATGCCGGCCTCGCCGGTGCGCCGTCGTCCCGGCGGCATGGTGGTCCTGGAGCTCGACGACGAGGACCCGTCGTTCGATCACCTGCCGACCTACGACTTCGCCTACGCGAACGACGCGCAGATCGCCGACGACTACCGTCACGCCGTCTAAGGTGGGGGACATGAGCGGATTGACTGGCGATTGGTACTACGACGTCTCCACCGGTGAAGTGAGCCAGGGGAAGGCGACCCACGCCCTCACCCGCATGGGCCCGTACGCCACCGAGGACGACGCGCGTCGCGCACTGGAGATCGCGGCCGAGCGCAACGCTGCGGCCGACGCCGAAGACGACGACTGATTCACACGTCGATCGCCGCGCGGTGATCGACGATCCACTGTCGGCTGGCGCCGACCGCCCGGCACAGCGCCACGCGCTCGCCGAGGTAGGCGGCCGGGCCGCCGACAATTGGCAGCCACATCAGTGAGCTGATCAGGCGCGGCGCCTGCGGTCGTGCGCCGAGCGCCTTGTCGAGGCTGCGCAGCCCCCAGGCGATGTCCCACAGGCCCTTCAGCACGGCCTTGGCGAGCGCCGACCCGCCCTCGGGGAATTCTTGTCGCACAGCGGGTTTCGCGCACGCCGCGGACACCTCGCGCCCGAACAGCACCGACCCCAGCATGGCGATCTGCTCCGCGCGATCGACGACGCCGTATTCGCGTCCCACCGCCAGCACCATCAGGGCCTGGCTCGCGGCGCCGAGGAAGGCGCCGATCGGAACCTTTCGTGTCCACGCACCGAACATGCTGGGGAAGGCGACGGCGACGGTGTTGACCGCGCCGATCCGATCCACCCACCAGTCGGCCCGCTGGTTCATGCTCAGCGCGTCCCAGCCGGCGGTGCCCGGCCAGTCGGCTGCCTGCAGTGCGGCGACCGCGGCGTTGCCGGGGGACAGCGGTAGCCGGTCCAACAAGCGCGCGTGCGTCCGCCGCTTGAGGTCGAACGGATCGCTGTGCGCCAGCACATCCAGAATCGGGTCGGCGACAGCGACGGTGCGGTCGAGAATCGTGACGATCTGCGCGTCGTTCAAGGCCATGCCGTCGACGCTACCTGTCCCCGCGCGGACCCCGATTTTCACCTACCGCGCGCAGCCGGTTAAACTGGTGCACGGTTCATCCGAGGGGCTTCCCGAGGACGAGCACGGGGCTATGGCGCAGTTGGTAGCGCGACTCGTTCGCATCGAGTAGGTCGGGAGTTCGATTCTCCCTAGCTCCACCGAAAACCGCCCTTCCTGGATTCCGGGGAGGGCGGTTCCTGCATCATTGGCGGCACTCTGCCGTCTGGCGCAGTCGCCTGGTGACTGCACCAGACGGCAGTGCTGTCCGGCGCTCTACAAACACTCACGCCGCCGGCCCCGAATGGGGCGGGCGGCGTGAGTGTCCTCCGACAGGTTTGTGGCGCTAGATCAGGCGCCGAAACCGAAGGTGATGGCGATGTGCAGCAGGTCGCCGCCGAAGACGGTGAAGTCGTTGAAGAACTGGGTCAGAGCGGGGAACATTGCGTGTCCTTTCGGGGTTCGGTTCACATCGATCGATGTGCCAAAAGCGTTACACGCCAACCCCTTTCGTGGAAGTTAGGCTACCCTAAATCACACTTCGCGCCGATTGTGGCACGAGTCACGATTGTCGCTCTCGGGCCCGCCGACCAGCGCTGATCCCATGTCGACGAAGGGTGGGTGCGCGGGGCGGATAGGCCGCGGTCACGCACTGTTTACGCACGACATGCGCCGTTCACTGGCGGAAGTCGACGTCAAGTCTGAAGGCCTTCTTGAGGTCCGGCATACTGAGACGACCCTCGGCGGCCGGTTCGGGGCCAGCGCGTGAGGGAAGTATGAGCAAGCAACGGCAGTTGATCGACCTGAGACGCGTGCGCCGCCTCGGGGTCTTCGCGTGGTCGGTCCTCGGGATGGTCGCGTTGGTCGTGGTAGTCGCACTCGCGATCGGGGCGGTCAGCGGTATCCTGGTGCCCTTGGTGATCGCGGTGATCGTCGGCGTGGTCTTGGAGCCGATGGTCGACTTCCTTGTGCGCCACCGGGTTCCAGCCGCTTTGGCGCCGGTGATCACGCTGCTGACGGCATTGGCCGTGCTCGTGGGCGTCATCGTGATCGTGATCCGCGGTTTCGTCGACCAGTGGCCGGAGATCCAGCGGCAGCTGCAACTCGGCTGGGACAGCATGGCTAAGTGGCTCGAGTCGCTCGACGTGGACGACGCGTTGATCGACGGTGTCCGCGCCACCGTCGAGGACCTCGCGCCCGCGGTGGGACAGGGCGTCCTGGGCGCGGTGTCGTCGACCGTCTACGGTGCGATCTCAGCGATCATGGGTGCCTTCTTCGCGCTCTTCTTCCTGTTCTTCGTCTTGCGCGACGGCCGACGATTCGGCGACTGGCTGGCGGCGTCGACCCGCCTGGACCGGGACACGGTCACCGAGGTCACCGAGATCTCCCGCGCGTCGATCCGCGGCTACTTCCGCGGCACCGCCATCACCGCGCTGCTGACGGCGCCGATCTTCATGGTGCCGCTGGTCCTGCTCGGCGTGCCCCTGGCGATCCCGATCTTCATCCTCTACTTCGTGCTGTCGTTCGTGCCGTTCCTCGGGGCCTGGATCGCCGGCGGCTTCGTGATTCTGATCGCGTTCGGCTCCGGCGGCACCACGGCGGCGCTGATCATGGCCATCACCTTCCTGATCTCCAACGGCACCATTCAGAGCGCCGTCAGCTCGTGGGCGCTCGGCTCATCGCTGCGGCTGCACCCGATCTCGGTGCTGCTGGCGACGATCATCGGCGGCACCGTCGCGGGGTTGCTCGGCATGGTGCTGGGCGCGCCGGTGCTGTCGGCGGTGCTCAAATCCGTCGAGGCGGTGTCGCATCGACGACGGGCGGCCGCCGAGATGGCACCGGAGCCGGGCGACTGACCTACTCGCAGGCGACGCCGTCGCCGTCGCGGTCGAGCTTGCGCGAATAGCCGGGGTCGCCGGCATGCAGCGGTGCCGCACCCGCGGCACGGGCCGCCGAGCAGTTGGCGTAGTAGGCGGAGCCGCCGGAATCGGGAGTTTCGACCAGCGGCTGCGGCCGCGGCTGGGCCGCGGTGCGATCAGTGGTGCGCTCGGACGTGGCCGGTTCCTCGGTGGCCTCCGGCGCATCGCCGCCGCAGTCGGTGAGCAGACGGGTCATCGCGTTCTTCTCGGCCTGGGTCACCCACAGTCGGTAGGCGGCCTTCACCTCGATCTGCCGGGCCACGTAGGTGCAGCGGTAGCTCTTGTTGGGCGGCAGCCACGTCGCGGCGTCGCCGTCGCTCTTGCGCTGATTGGTGGGGCCGTCGACGGCCAGCAGATTCCGCGGATCGTTGGCGAAGTTCGCCCGCTCGTCCGAGGACAGCTGCTGGGCGCCCTTCTGCCAGGCGTCCGACAGCGCGACGACATGATCGATCTGCACCGCGCTGGAGCTGTCCGATCCGCGGACGAACTCGATGGTCTTGCCGGTGTACGGGTCGTTCAGCGTGCCCGACAGCACGACGCAGTCGCGGGTGCCGGCCTTGGTCGCGATCTGGGTCAGGTCGCGCCGCAGGATGTCGTTGCGGGTGTCGCAGCCGTTGTGGCCGTACTCGACGTCGACGTCGTCGCTCCACCGCTGGCCGAACAGGTCGCGCGAGTAGCCGGTCTTGGGTGCGCGTCCCTTCACCGGCAGGTCGGCGAGCGCGGTCAGCGCGGCGGTGGACCGCTCGTCCAGCGGACGGCTGTCGGGAGTGGTCTCCGGGAGGCTCGGGGCAGTGGTCTCCGGCTCGGTGAAGCGCGGCGCCTCGACCGCGGTCGACGTCGAGCTCATGACATCGTCGGCCTGCGCCGAATCGAGCGGCTCACACCCCGCCAACACCACCGTCGCCGCGGCCGCCGCGACTCCCGCAGCGCACCGGCGCAACACCTTCGACATCGAACTCCCACACAGATCCTCGGACAACCACTCCAGTATGTCCGAACTGTCCGACAGTCCGTGCTGCGCTGCTGGTCAGGGCAGGTGTAGAAGCGACTTCAGTGACAACTTCAGCGTGAAGCCGATGAGTCCGGGCAGCGGGCCGTGCAGAGTCTGCTCGACGGCGGCCGCCGCGGGCATGTCCGGCGCACGACCGAGGTAGGGCGTGGGCTCGCGCCCGGCCAGCACCGCCGCCAGGTTGCCGAAAGCGGTGGAACCGGGGTCGTCGAGGTAGGCCGCGTGGGCGTCGGTGCCGAACACCAGGCGGCCGTGACGGGCGCCGTCGGTCGAGTAGAACCCGGAATCCATGCGGTGCACGCCGGGTGCGGTGTCCGGGTCGCCGCCGTGCACCATGCCGCCGAGTTTCTGCGCGTAGTGGATCGGATCGCCCGGCGGTGTCATCGAATAGCGGTGCACGTCGGGATTGGCGTTGCGCCAGGGGCCGTCGCCGACGCCGGTTCCGGCCGACGACGCATAGACGACGTTGTCGGCGCGCAACCCGTACTGCTCGGCGGTTCCGACCACCGAACCGCCGTACGAGTGACCCAGGTAGGTGACCGGGGTGCCCGGTGTCGCGGCGGCGACCTCGTGATCGAGGTCCCGACCGAACGTCACCAACTTCTGGGCGAGCCGGCGCGCGGGACCGGGATCGGCGGCCGAGTCGGTCAGGGCGTCGCGGGGATCGAGCGTGAGCTTCGGGGCGACCTTCTGGGGCAGGTCACCGTCGGCGAAGACGAAGACCGGGGCACCGGAACTGCGCGCCAGATCGAGGGCACGACGCCGCTGGGCTTCGCTGTTGCCGAGATTGGCGCCCGTGCCGGGCACGAACACCCCGACGCCCGGCGACTGGGGCGTCAGTGCGCCGATCTGCTCGATGTACCGGCCGTTGCCGCTGTTGTCGAAAGCGATGAACTGCCGGGGCCCGAGCCGACCGTCGGGGCCCGGCGCCGGGGCGAGGAGTTCCTTGAGATCGGCCACCCGGCCGGGATCGGCCAACAGCGTGTTCAGCATGGCGGTCTCGTAGGCCAAGGCGCGTCGGATGCTGATCCGGTTGGCGGTGATCCGGTCGGTGAAGGCGACGCCGTCGAGGTTGCCGATCACCTGCGGATCGGCGTCGATCAGCACTTGTCTCTCGTTGGGCGACAACGTGTCCCAGAAGTCGCGGCGCGCGTCCTGCGGCAGGGCCTGCAGGGTGGCGATCACCTGGCGCGGCGATGCCCAGCCGCCGAGCGGGTGGGGGATGGACTCCCCGTCGCGGGCGAGGAGGCCGGCCAACTGAGTGAGGCGGAGCCCGAACGTGCCGTCCAGATCGCGCAGGGTGCTCAGCAACGACCGGATGCGGGTGGCGAGATACCCGGCGTCGGCGGTGCGTGACGACGACGGGTGCGTCACGCCGCCGTCGTCGGCCACCGTGAACCCGGCGCCGCGCGCGGTGTCGACCAACTGCAGCAGCAGGGTGCGCGCGGGCACCATCTCCTCCCATGCCTGCCGTCCGGCGGCGGCCGCCGCCTCCACGGTGTGCGCCGTCCGGCGGGTGGTGGCGGACTGTGTGGTGACACGTCGGGTCACCGCGTCGTGGGTCGCGCCGGTCCAGTCGACGGCGCCGGCCACCGAGTTCTGCACCGCGCCCGCGGCGCCGAGCAGTTCGTCGGCCCCGGCCTCCAGCGCCAACACCACCGCGCCGAGCTGATCCAGCGGCCAGCCGCGGACGGCGGCGATGCCGGTCACGGCGTGCTCGCCGCGAGAATCTTCGCGGCGGCCTCGGCGTCGGCGGACTCGGTCAGGTTCGCGAACTGGTGGACGGCCGCGCCCAAACCGTCCACGGCGGCACCGTACCGGTCTGCGGCCGCGTCGGCGGCACGCGTGCACGCGAGCAGGCCGGTGGCACTCGCGCAGTCCGGCGCCGGCGCGAGGCCGCCCGCGAAGGCCAGCGCACTGACGGTCTGGCCGAGTCGACGCCACTGCGCGGCCAGCGCGCGCAACTCATCCGGGGTGAGACTGGTCATCGGGGATCCCGTCGTCGCTGATGGAAGTGGTCCCTTCCATTGACGCGCGTACCGGCGGGAGCGGCGCGGCGCTGTCCACAGCGACGACGACGAACGCCCGAGCTGTGCACAGCTCGGGCGTTCGGGTTCGGTGTCAGCGGCGGGTCAGGCGCCCACCGCCGTGCGACGACGCGGCAGCAGCCCGGCGTCGGCGTCGGCGAGCAGATGGTCCACCGTCTCGCGTGAGTCCGTCTTGTTGGTGCCGATGAAACCGGTGGGACCACGCTTGATCCAGCCGGTCACGTACAGGCCCGGTACCGGTTCCTGATCGACGGTGACGCGGCCGGCCACGTTGGCGACGGTGCCGTTGGCATCGTCGAACGGCAGGTCGGGGATCGGGCGACCCCGATAGCCGATCGCGGTGAACACCAGCGACGCGTCCACGTCCACCGTCTCGTCGGTGCCGGTGCGGACGAACCGCACACCGGTCGCCCGCTCCGCGCCGCGCACTTCCTGCGGCGTGAGGCCGAAGGCCAGGCGGATGAACGGTGCGGCGGGCTGTGGGCGGGCGGCGAGCTCGCGCAGCAGCGCCACCTTCTCCGCGTCCTCGCGGCTGTCGAGGGCAGCGACGTCGACGTCCGTCAGGTCGGCCGGGTCGACCCACACGCGGGCCGGGCCGTCGGCCAGTCCGATGAGTTCGGGCAGCGTGAACGCACCGTGCTCGGGACCGCGACGCCCCACCACCAGCACTTCGCGCACGGTGGATCCGCGCAGGGCGGCGAGGGCCTCGAGCGCGATGTCGGTGTCCGCCAACCGATTCGGGTCGGCGGTCAGGATCCGAGCCACGTCGAGGGCGACGTTGCCATTGCCGATGACCACGGCACGGTCGCCGGTCAGCGCCGGAGCGGCCTCCCGGAAATCCGGGTGCCCGTTGTACCAACCCACCACCGAGGTGGCGCTCTGCACGCCCGGCAGATCGACGCCGGGGATCTCCAGGCGGCGGTCGGTCGGGGCGCCACCGGCCCACAGCACGGCGTCGTAGTCGGCGCGCAACTGCTCCAGTGTGAGGTCGGTGCCGATGTGCGTGTTCAGCAAGATCTGCAGGCGCGGGTGCGCGGCGATCGTGTTGAACAGATCGGCCACACTGCGCGTGGCCTTGTGGTCGGGGGCGACGCCGAAACGGGCCAGACCGAACGGCTCGGACAGGCGCTCGAACATAGTGACCCGGACCTGGGAGTGCTTGAGCAGTTCGTCGGCCGCGTACATGGCCGACGGACCCGAGCCCACGATGGCGATCTCCATCGGATCGGGCAGGCCGTCGAACGCCTTCGGCTTGCCGATCGGCGCCAGCGGCTTGCGCCACAGAGCATCGACCGGGAAACGCGCCACGCTCGGCGGCTGATCGCCGTAATGCTCGGCGTTCACGGCGGTGAAGCGTTCCTGACCCTCGGGGATCCGATGGATCGGGGCGATCGCGCCCACCGGGCAGGCGGTGACGCAGGCGCCGCAGTCGACGCAGGTGCCCGGGTCGATGTAGAGCATTTCCGCGGTCGCGAAATCGGGCTCGTCCGGCGTGGGATGGATGCAGTTCACCGGGCAGGCGTAGACGCAGGAGGCGTCGCCGCAGCACGGCTGCGTGATGACGTGCGGCATATCAGCGCGCGTTGTACGACGGCTCGCTGCGGTAGCGAGAGGAACGGCCGTCGATGCCCAGCGCCTTCCAGATGCGGCGCGAGACGGGGTTCATCAGCCCGCACTGCTCGGCCAGCATCCGGACATCGCCGAAGACGTCGCTCAGGAAGTTCCGCGAATCTTCCGACTTCCAGAACATCTCCTTGAAGACCTGGTCGGGCACGTCGAACTCGCGACGGAACTGCACCGGCGGGCGGGCGATGGCGCCGCAGAGCACGCGCATCACGACGGGCATGGCCATCGACAGCACGAAGCGCGTCGGCGCGCTCCGCGAGGGAATGGTGGTGCGCAGGTGGTGGTGCGCGAACGAGATGTGGCGGGCCTCCTCGGCCACGTGCAGCTCCATCACGGCGGCCATCACCGGGTGCACGTTGGCGCCGGCGCGCAGGAAGTCCTTCTGCAGGTGATCGATCGGCTCTTCGCCGGCGAGTACGCCGAAGAAGAAGACCGTCGGCCAGAAGGTGGAGAACAGCGGGATGATCGGGTCGGCGAGGCGCATGCCGCGTGGCATGCCGGGCACGTCCATGCCCACCCGGTTCACCATCTCCTGGAACATCAGCGTGTGCTGGCACTCTTCCTTAGACTCGTGGGTCACGTAGCGGAAGCGCTTGTCGCCGTTCTTCAGCTTCGACGCGTACTGCAGCAGACCGCGAATCAGGATCGACTCGAACTGCAGGCCCACCTTGGCGACGTTGGCCTGCCGCCACATGCCGATCTGGATCTGCTTCTCTTCCGGCAGCGCCTTGTACCAAGGGTGCTTGCCGACCGGATCCACCTCGGGGTCCAGGATCCAGCGCGGATCGTTCGGCACGATGGCCATCTCCGGGGCGTCCCAGGCGATGTGGATGTACGGGTCGAAGTTCCGATGGACCGAGGCGGCCGAGAGGTCCTCGACGACCTGGTCGTAGTCGATGTCGGTACCGGTCTTGGCGGCAGGCGGCTCGTAGGCGATCGGCCGCGGCTGTGTGCTGGTCATCGTCATTCCCTTTCCTGATCCGCGCAGGGCGCGCGGAATGAGAACGTGTTCACAGCTAACGTTGACATCGCCCACTGATCTTGTCAACGTTCAATGTCACGGTAGCGGGCGGTGGCGTGTGTGGCTTCCGGCTGATTGCGACGACAGATGCGGTGTGCGCCACAATGAGTGCCGTGGATGCCGTCGAGATCGCCGCCGTCGCGGTCCTGTGTGTGCTGGCCATAGCCGCTGCGAATACGCTCGCTCCGCGCCTGCGAGTCGCAGCGCCGCTGCTGCTGGTCGCCGTCGGCGTCGGGGTCAGCTTCCTGCCCCGGGTGCCGGAGATCCGGGTCGACCCGGAACTGATCCTGGTGGGGCTGCTGCCGCCGCTGCTCTATGCGGCGGCGCGCGCCATGCCGGTGATGGACTTCAAGCGGGACTTTCCCGCCATCGGCGCGCTGTCGATCGTCCTGGTGATCGTCTCCGCGTTGCTCCTCGGTCTCTTCTTCGACGCGATCCTGCCCAATGTGGACTACCCGCTCGGTGTGGCGCTCGGCGCCATCCTCAGCCCGACGGATGCGGTGGCCACCGGCACGATCAAACGGATGGGCGCGCCCAACCGGATCGTGACGGTGCTGTCCGGGGAGAGCCTGTTCAACGACGCCAGCTCCCTGGTGGTGCTGCGCGCGGCGATCGCCGCCACCGGCGCGAGCATCTCCTTCGCCGGCGTCGCGGTGAACTTCCTGTGGTCCCTGATCGGCGCGGTCGCGGTGGGTGCAGCGATGGGTTGGTTGTTCAGCCGACTGCGGGCGCGCATTCCGGTGCCTGCCGTCGCTACCGCGATCTCCTTCACCATCCCGTACGTGGCGTACGTGCCCGCCGAACTGATCGGGTCGTCGGGCCTGGTCGCCGCGGTGGCCGCGGGTCTGGTGACCGGCCGGACGGCGGTGCGGCACCTGTCGGCCGCGCACCGGCAGTCCGATGTGCAGAACTGGCGGATGGTCGAGGTGATCCTGGAGGGCGGCGTCTTCCTCCTGATGGGGCTCGAGCTCAACACCCTGCTGGTGGAGGTGCGCGAGTCGCACGACACCTGGCTGCATGCGCTCTGGCCCGCGGCGGTGGCGCTGGTGCTGTCCCTGCTGATCCGCTGGGCGTTCGTGGCGCCGCTGGTGTGGTGGCTCGGCCGTCGAGCCCGACGCGTCATCGCCAGCGAGCCCGCGCTCTCAGCGCTGCGGGAAGAGCTGCCCACCGATCAGATCGACGGCGACGCCGTGGGGCAGCGGCTGCGCCTGCACCTGGATCGGCGCCTGGCGGACATCGACTACTACCGGGCCGAGGCGATGGGCTCGCGCGAAGGTCTCGTGGTGGTGTGGGGTGGCCTGCGCGGTGCGGTCACGCTCGCGGCAGCGCAGACCCTGCCGATCGATACGCCGTACCGATCCTTGCTGGTGCTGGTGGCCTTCTTCGTCGCCGCGCTGTCGCTGACCCTGCAGGGCGGACTGATGGGCCCGGTGCTGAGCATGCTCAAGCTGCCGGACCAGAGCGCCGACATCCGGGCGGAACGCAAGCGGTTGCGCGGGGAGATGCTCGACGTGGCGCAGCGGACGCTCGCCGATCCGGCGGTGATCGGCACCGACCCGACACTCGCCGAGCAGGCACGAGCGATCCGCGAACTGGAGAATCCCGACGTCGACGAGGACGACTCGGAGATCGACGCACTGGATCGGCGCCTGCAGACCTCGCGTGAGCTGCGCCGCGTACGACGGCACGTGATCGACGAGCAGCGTCGTATGTTGCTGGCCTTCCGTGACCGTGGCACCTACAGCTCCGGCGCCCTCACCGACGAACTGGCCAAACTCGATGCGCAGGAACTGAGCCTGCAGAGCTAATCGAGCGTCTCGACGGGTACCGCGTCGTCCGGGGCGGTGACGTGCCCGGACGGATTGGTCTCGCGCGCGGGCAGCCACAGCACGAAGGCGACGACCACCACGAGGCCGGTGAGCAGGAAGGCCGGGCCGTAGCCGAAAGCGGTGGCGACGGCACCGGCGGCGAGCGGACCGATCACGGCGCCGAGGTCGGAGGCCATACCGTAGGCGGCCAGCGCCGAGCCGCCGCGTTGCGAGGTGCCGAGGACGTCGCCGAGAGCGGCCTGATGGGTGGGGGCGAACAGACCCGAGCCGATGCCGGCGATGGTGGTCAGGGCGACGGCCACCGCGAGGTTGGGGGAGTAGCCGAGCGTGAGGGTCGACGCCGCGGCGATCGCCAATCCGGGCAGCAGAATCGGGCGACGACCGTAGGTGTCGGAGAGTCGGCCGGCCACCAGGATGGCGATCATGTTGCCGCCGGCGTAGAAGGCCAGGATCACGCCGGCCCAGGCGTCGGATTCGCCGAGGCCCTGGGTGATGAACAGCGGCACCAGGGCGATGCGGACGCCCATCGACGCCCAGCCCTGCGCGAAGTTGGAGGCGAGGACGGCGCGGTAGGCGCTGTCCCGGCAGGCCGTCGCGAAGGTCACCGTCTCGACGGTCTTGGGCGCACCGCCCGCGCCGTCGACCGCGTGGGCGGGGACCGCGGGCATGAAGAACGCCACCCCGAGCGCCGCGATCACCAGGGCGATCGCGTAGACCACGAAGGGGAGTTTGAGGCCGCCGCCGATCAGTGCGGCACCGATCAGCGGGCCGGTGAGGTTACCGATCAGGAAGCCGGCGGAGAAGTAGCCGGAGGCGCGGCCGCGGATCTGCGGCGGGGCGAGCCGGATCAACAGGGCCATCGCCGAGACGGTGAACATCGTGGAACCGATGCCGCCCGCGGCGCGGAAGACCAGAAGTTGCCAGTACGACGCGGCGAACGCGCACGCCAGGGTGCTGGCGGCGACGATGATCAGGCCGGTCAGATAGATGCGGCGCTCACCGAGCACCGTGACCAGGCGGCCGGTCGCCGGAGCGAAGGCCAAGCGCATCACGGCGAATGCGGAGATCACCGCCGACACTGCCGTCACCGACACCCCGAAGGTGCTGGCGAAGATCGGCAGTGCCGGCGCGATCAGTCCGTAGCCGAGCGCGATGACGACATTGGCCGCCAGAAGAACCCACAGACCGCGGGGGAGATGCTTCATGCCGCGGAATCAGGCCGTACTCGAGCCGATCAGTGCGACTGCGAACGCACGATCATCACTGGCACCTTGGCGTGGTGCAGCACCTTCTGGCTGCGCGAGCCGAGGAGCAGGCCGGTGAAGCCGCCGCGGCCGCGGCTGCCCATGACGATCAGCGACGCGGTGTCGCCCGCGGTCTCCAGGATGGCCTTGCCCGGCTCCTCGGGGATCACCACACGCTTGACCTGTACGTCCGGGTGATCGGTGGAGTAACCGGCCATACGCTCGGCCACCGCGCCGACAGCCTGCTCGCTCATCTGCTCGATCTCGTCGGCGCTCAGACCGAAGCCGTGCAGGGCGTCGGCGTCGAGCGGGGTCCACGTGTGGACCGCGATGAGTTCGGCGTTGCGCAGGTCGGCCTGGCGGTAGGCCTCGGCCACGGCCGGGTCGCTGACCTTGGAGTCGTCGACGCCGACCACTACGGGGCCGTCGCCGATGATGGCCTCGGGCGGCACGATGACCACCTTGCTCTTGGCGTGGGCGGCGACGCTGGTGCTGACCGAGCCCAGGAACAGGCCCTTCAGGCCACCGAGGCCGCGGCTGCCCAGGACGACCATCTCGGCGTCCTCGCTGAAGTCGATCATCACGTGCGCGGCGTCGCCCTCGGCGATGGAGCCGTGGATGGTGATACCGGGAGCGGCTTCCTCAGCGACCTTGGCCGCGTCCTGCACGTATTTGCTGACCTCGCCGCGGATCGCGTCGATCACGTCCTGCGGGATCACCAGGCCGGGCGCGTAATCGCTGGTCGTGGTGGTGTAGGCCGAGACGATTTTGAGGTCGGCGCCTTCGAGCTTCGCTTCTTGCGCCGCCCAGCGCACTGCGTTGACTGCTTCGGCCGATCCGTCGACACCGACAAGAACCACGCTCATCGTGAAACCCACATCCTCGCTCGCTACGGCCCGGACGCACGGAGTGCGCATCCGTATTTTCAAGCCTCACCACTATTCTGTCGTACCGCCCACCCGGATGCACGGCGGGTGGGGACTTTAGGCCCCGGTCTGCTTCGACACACCTCGGCTCGGCCGAAAAACCGTCGGTATCCTGGTTGTTATGAGCATCGAATCGCAGCATGAGCTGCCGCAGCAGTCACCCGGCGGCGAGCTGGAGCCGGAGATGCCGCGCGTCGAGCTTCGCCAGGCGATCCTGCACGTGGTGATCACCGTCGGCATCGCCGCATTGTTCGTGGCCGGCTCGGCCGTCACCTCCGGCGCCTGGTTCAAGGTGCTGATCCTGGGGTCGGCGGCGGTGATCTTCCTCGGTGCCGTCGTGCTCGGGGTGCGCGCCTTCCGTAGCCAGCGCAGCGGTGGTCGCTGGCAGGTCTACCAGGGCGGCATGTGGGCCCTGCTCCTCATCTTCCTGCTCTGGGTCTTCGGCGCCATCGGCGCAGCGATGGCCTGACCGTCAGAACGGCGGTTCGCCGATCGCCCGTTTCGCCTCGTAGTCGTCCCAGGCCGCGGCTTCTTCGGCGGCCTGCCGTCGTGCCTGGCCGACGGCGCGTTGTTCGTAGTTGGCCTTCCGCTCGGCCCGCCGCCGCGCATGCTTGGCCGCCGTGCGCGTCTGCGATCGTTCCGGAGCCTGGTCGACGGTGCTCGCCGCGGATCCCGTCGCGGACTGCTGCGCGAGCTGGTGACGACACCGCAGATCGGCCAGTTGCGGGAACAGCCACTGGTTGGGCGCAAGCAACTCGACGGTGATGCCGCCCGGCGTCGTCACGCTGGCGTGGTACCGCCCGTCGTCGTCGATCCAGAGGTCGTCGAGGAAGCCGGTCAGATGGGTTTTCATCAGATGATGGAAGCGACACTTCGGCAATAGATTGCAAATGCACGTGGGTCCGCCGTTGCTCGGGCAGATGTTGTCGAACTCGGCGACATGGTCCAGATCGCACGCGAAAGCCGCGCGCTCGCAGCCGGGGATGGAACAGGTGCCCCAGAGGAAGCGTGCGACGAGGTCGGTGAGCAGGTTCGGCCGGTAGGGGTCGCTCGGCAGCGCGGTTTTCGCGATCAGGAAGCGCGGCGGGGAGACGCCGTCGGCCGCTTGGGTGTCGGATCCGGCGTCGGATGCGCTTGCGGCCGCGCCGTTTTCGTCGATTTCCGGGTCGGGGCGTGGGTCATCGGCCCGGCACTCGTCCGGGCTGTCGGGGCGGGGTCCTTTTCGGTGGACGGCCGCTTCGTCGAGGTCATTGTCGCTTTGTGCTTCGGGTTCGAGCAGATCGTTCAGGTCGTGCTGGTGGATCACCGAGTCGTCGCGCTCGGCGATCTGCCGGACGTGGTCGCCGGAGATCGGCCCGTAGCCGTCGAGGTAGCCGCACTGATCGCCACCGTCGAGGGTGGTGGCGTCGCAGAGGACGTGTACGACGATCCGCGCCGCCCGGGCATCGAGTTCCACGTCAGTGATCTGCGCAGTGCAGCCGTCGCTGTCGCACTGACAGGTGAACGGGGTGCGCTGCAGGAGCGCGATGGCCGCGTCGGAGCGTGCCTGCGCCTTGGTCCGTGGATCTTCCGGGCAGAGGCCGGCGATGACGGCGTCGAGCAGCTGTCGGACCAGGCGCACGTCTTCGGCGGTGGCCGTGATGGAGATCTGCGCCATCCCGCCGTCCAGAGCCTGGAAACCCACGTTGCGCGACGCCTTGGCCCGGTCGCGGTCGAGTTTCTCGGCGTCGGGGTCGTACTCGGCGACGAGTCGGCGGGCCATGTGGCCGGTTTTGGTGATGGACATCGACGACACTCCGCCGCGCAGGCCCATGATCTGCAGTGCCAGGGTCTGGTCGATGAGGGCCATGGTCTCGTCGTCGCGGACCAGTTGGGTCTCAGCGACGATCCGATGGAACCGGGCGCGGTCGATCAGCCCCAGCCGCATGGTGGAGAACACCGCCGGAAGGCGGTCGCGGGCGCACACGGCGTCGTCGAGCAACGAGCGTGCGAAGTGGTCGGTGCTGTCCAGACTCATCTGCAACTCCAGGGCAGTCTGGGCCTCCAGATCGAGGATCGACCGCTGCGTCACCGCGACGTTCTTACTGACCGCTTGGGCATGGTCGAACATCGACAGGGCGAACTGGAACAGCCGCCAGTCGAGGTAACAGTGGCCGTTCTTGATCGCGTGGACGGCCTCGGCGAGATCGCCGGTCGACAGCTCTGCGAGCGAAACACTGGACGAGGGCATGCCGACGGAAGCCAAGTCCGCCTTCGGCCAGGCGGAAGCGGCGAGCTTCGTCATGCCTACTCACCTCCCCAAGCGAGTCAGCCACACCGATCGATCTGGTGTGCTAACTCCACGTTACGCTGATCTACCAAATAGAACAAGCATTCGAGGAGATTTATTTCAAAGAATTTCTGAAGGCAGAAGAAGGCCGCTGACCAGGGCTTTCGTCCGCAAGGGCGCGGTGACGCTGCGGGTCAGGTCCAGCTGGGCAGCCAGAGCTGCATGTTCCACAGGTCGTTGCTGATCGGCACGCCGGTGAGGATTGGCCAGTGGAAGGCGAAGTTGGTCACCACGAGTCCGACGTAGAGCGCCACCCCGAGGACGGCGATCAGCCGCGTCGTCGACAATCGATCTCTTCCCGCACTGGAGAGGACGTCCCCGCAAACCAGCGCCAAGCCCATCACCAGGAACGGCGCCATCGCGGTGGCGTAGAAGAAGTACATCTGGCGGTCGATCGAGAAGAACCAGGGGAGGATGGCGGCGCCGTAGCCGACGAGGACGGCGGCGTAGCGCCAGTCCCGGCGGAAGATGGTGCGCCACAGCGCCCACACCAGCATGGGCAGGGCCAGCCACCACAGGGCGGGCGTGCCGATGAGCATCTGGGCGCGAATGCAGTCGCCGCCGCCGCACTGATCGGGGCCGTAGGAGATCGCGTAGAGCATGGGACGCAGCGCCATCGGCCACGTCCACGGCTTGGACTCCCACGGGTGGTGATTGCCCGCGGCGTTGGTGAGGCCGGAGTGGAACTCGAGGATCCCGGTCTCGTAATACCAGAACGAACGAATCGCGGCCGGCACCCACGAGAAGGTGCCGTCGACGCCCACCTCGGTGCCGACCACGTAGCGGTACACCGAGGTCTCCGCGCGGAACCACACCGCGAAGAAGGCGAGGTACATCGTCACCGGCAGCACCGCCAGCGAGGCCCCCGACGGAACCAGATCGCGCGCCAGGACGCCCTTGTACGGCTTGCGCACGTGGTAGGCCTTGCGAGCGGCCAGGTCGAACCCGAGGGACATCAGGGTGAAGAAGACGACGAAGTACATGCCCGACCATTTGGTGCCGCAGGCCAGACCCAACATCACGCCGGCGGTGAAGCGGTACCAGCGGAAGCCCAGCCGGGGTCCGAGCGGGCTCAGGTGCATGCGGCCCTCGACGTAGGCGCGGTGCATGCGGGCGCGCATCTGGTCGCGGTCGGCGATGAGGGCGGCGAAGGCGAGCACCACGAAGAGCGCCTGGAAGATGTCGAGCATGCCCATGCGGGACTGCACGAACAGCACGCCGTCGCAGATGGCGAAGATGCCGGCCAGCGCCCCGATCAACGTGGACCGCGACATCCGGCGCACGGTCAGATAGATCGCCAGGACGATGATGACGCCGGAGACGGCGGCGGTGAATCGCCAGCCCATCGGCCCGTAGCCGAACATCGCCTCGCCGATCGCCAGCATCCATTTGCCGACGGGCGGGTGCACCACCAGGCCGTACGCGGGATTGTCCTCGATCCAGCCGCCGCCGGTCAGCGCCTGCCAGCCCTGCGGCACGTAATGCTTCTCGTCGAAGACGGGCGTGCCGTCGTCGGTCGGATGGGTGAGGTCCCAGAAGCGCGTCACGATCGCGATCAGGGTCAGCACGACGCCGACGATGAAGCCGCGTCGACGGTCGGTCGCGCCGAAGATCGGCTCGGGAATCTCCGGGCCGGGAGCGGTGCCGAGGTCCTCGGTGCGCGCGCGGGGTGCGACGGTGGCGCGATCGAGGACGGCTGGACTCACCTGGCCGATGGTAGAGGAAGGTAGGTTGGCCAGGTGACTGGAGCACTCGTCTTAGCCGGTACGCCGATGGGACAGCCCGGCGACGCCTCCCCGCGACTGCGGGAGGCCTTGGCGTCCGCGGACATCGTGGCCGCCGAGGACACGCGGCGGGCCCGCGGCTTGGCGTCGTCGTTGGACGTGACGATCGGCGGAAAGCTGGTCAGCTACTACGACCACGTCGAAGCCCAGCGCGCGCCGCAATTGGTGGAGGCGATCGCCGACGGCGCCACCGTTCTGCTGATCACCGATGCGGGCATGCCGTCGGTGAGCGACCCCGGTTATCGACTCGTCGCCGCCTGCGCGGCCGCCGACCTGCGCGTGACCTGTCTGCCCGGCCCGTCCGCGGTGACCACCGCGCTGGCGCTGTCGGCGCTGCCTTCGGAGCGGTTCTGCTTCGACGGCTTCGCTCCGCGCAAGCCCGGCGCTCGCCACGACTGGCTGGCGTCGCTGCGCACCGAGCCGCGCACCGTGGTCTTCTTCGAATCACCGCACCGGCTGGCCCAGACCTTGGCCGACGCCGCGCAGGTGCTGGGCGACGACCGGTCGGCGGCGGTGTGCCGCGAACTGACCAAGACCTACGAAGAGGTCAAGCGCGGCGGTCTCGGCGAGCTGGCTCGGTGGGCCGCCGACGGCGTCAAGGGCGAGATCACGGTGGTCGTCGCCGGCGCTTCGGCGATCGACGACGAAGCGGACCTCGAGTCGGTGGTGGCCGCGGCCGAGAGGCTGGCCGACGCTGGCAGTCGTCTCAAGGATGCGTGCGAGCAGGCGGCGGCGGGGACGCCGTTCAGTCGCCGCGAGGTCTACGAAGCGGTACTGGCCGCCCGCCGCGCGGCCGACAACTGATCGCGCAGTCGTCGGCTCGACTTCCTCGGAACGGATGAAGCCGCGGCTAGCCTGGATCTTTCATCGGTGAATTCGAATCGCCAGGCCTAAAGCATGAAGAAAGGTGCTCTCACCTGCGATAATCGTTCTTGCGACAGCACGATTACGTCAGAGCGAAGGAGCACCTTTCTGGTGAACAACTCTACCGTGTTCTATCCACACATCCACGCCACCGGCGACGGCGAGAACCTCGTGTCCCACGCCGGAACTGTCCTGTTGACCCGGACCGTCGAGGCCAGCAGCCTGGCAGCCGAGGTATCGACCGCACTGGCGCCGTGGCGCACACCGTTGGCGACGCATGATCCGGGCAAGATCATCGCCGACCTCGCCGTCGCGTTGGTCGCCGGCGGCGACTGTCTCGCCGACATCGCGACCATCCGCGAACGCCCCGATACCTTCGGCCACGTCGCCTCGGACCCGACGGTGTCCCGCCTGATCTCCACCCTGGCCAAGTCGCCGATCCAGGCGCTGTCGGCGATCGCCGCCGCGCGAGCGGCGACCCGGGCACGCGTGTGGTCGCTGGCCGGCACCGCCGCGCCGAACCATGCCATCTCAGCGAAGAAGCCACTGGTCATCGACCTCGACGCGACCCTGGTCACCGCGCACTCCGACAAGCAATCGGCTGCAGGAAATTACAAGGGAGGCTACGGATTCCATCCGATGACCGCGTTCATCGACCACGGGCCCGGCGGCGCCGGGGAAGCCGGAACGATCCTGCTACGGCCAGGCAATGCCCGTGGTCGTGCGGCGAGAGAAACCGCATCCGGGTGCGCAACTGCGGATCACCGACCGCAACGGGTGGCGGCTGACCGCATTCGCTACGAACACCAAGCTCGGGCAGCTCGCGGATCTGGAACTGCGGCATCGCCGCCGTGCGCGGTGCGAGGATCGGATCCGGCAGAGCAAGGATTGTGGCCTGCTGAATCTGCCGCTGTTCTCGTTCGCGCAGAACCAGGTATGGACTGCGATCGTCGCGCTGGCATTCGACCTGAACGCGTGGATGCAGATGCTGGCGTTGACCAGCACGAACGCCCGAACCTGGGAGTTGAAGACATTGCGTCTGCGGTTGTTCGCGATCGCGGCCAGGATCGCTCGCCACGCCCGTCAACGACGCCTGCGGTTCGATGCCCACGCCAAGCACACCAGGCTGCTCATCGCTGGGCTTCATCGGCTCGACGCATTCACCAACACCAGCTGACCACCAGTTCCCGCTGGTATCCGAACGACCTGAAAGACACCCTCCGGGCCCGTGAAACCCGGCCGCGATCCGGCGGCATCCGGCCAGCCTGTCGTACCCGACCTGCATAATCTGCTCCGCCGCAATCAATCCGAACCGCTCAGGCCGGGAGAAAACCACGACGAAAGATTGAGGCTAGGAGAACGTGTGGCCTGAGAATATGGCGAAACTTCCCCGTCGCATTTGTCGAATCATCTCCGTGGGTGTCCAATATGCCTCGGGGGAAGAATCCTCCCACTATCGGCAACTCGAAGCCGAGACCACTCCACAGGGAGTATCGGCAGGGTTGGGGGAAGCGTTACATCGGGGGATTGTGGTCCTTCGGTGTCCGCATGGACTACAAGGGGGCTCGTCTCGATGAGGCGTATCACCAGACTTCTACTGCTCACCGTTCTCGCTGCGTTCACGTTGGCGGGATCATTGCTCGCCGGACCGGCGGACGCGAAGACCCATCACACGCGTGAAGGCGTCGACATCACGCTGACCGCCTCGAAGCTCAAGGCGAAGAAGATTCCGGCACTGGACGCCTCGCCGCTGTCGGGCGAAGCGCTGCTGTCCTCGGACGTGCACGCAGCACTCAAGGGCATCGACGGCAAGACCGTCCGTGCAACGGTCGAGGTCGGCTACAAGATCGGCTACCCGGTCTCGGTCGCGCCCTCGGGCGTGAATGTCGCCGCACACACGCCCGAGCTGAAGCTGACCGGCGGCCTCAACGCCAAGGTCGCACCCGAGGTCACCATCTCCGGCAGCGGCGGCGGCGCCAAGCTCGGCGAGATCGGCGCAGAGCTCGGTGCCGAAGCGACCGTTATCCCGGCCGCGGACCTCGAGTTCGAGGTCGGCGCGGGCAAGATCACCACCGTCACACTCGCCGACATCGCGCTGACCCAGCCCGTCGCCGACATCGTCCTGTCCGGTGTCGAGCTGAACGTGTCCAACGCTCTCGGACCGATCTCGGTGCGACCGTTCGCCAAGATTAGCGTCACGACTGATACCGGTGTGTACGTGTACTACGACCACGGCCCCAACAGCCGCATCTGAGTAGGGGATCCGCGATGTATGTACATTTCGATCGTGCTAGAAGAGAGCACGGACTACTAGTTGGTGCGCTCGCAGGAATCGCGACGATGACTGTCGCCTTCATACTTGTGCTTACGCTCGCCCCATCGCCGGCGTCGGCTGAAACACCTGCCCAACGTTGCAAACGGGAGACAGCGGCATATAACGCGGGGTGGGCGGCTATAGGAAGGAAGCCACCTGCTCCGTACAAATGTGGCGGCAGCAATAAACCGCCACCCACCCTATCTCCAGCCGAACCTGGCGACCATGGCGAAGAAACTGAGGAAAAATCGCCCCCTGAAAAGGGAACGCCAGACGGCGCCGACACCGGTCGTAGTGGAGGCCCAAGCCTCAAACCGCCCACCGAGCGCAACGACAATGCCAGCGGCGTCGACCCAAATCAGCCGAGCGTAGCACCTTCTCCCGGAATGAACCGGCCCGAAAGGCGAGAAGTTCAAGCGTGTACTCAATACCGTTTCGACACGGGGCGTTGTCTCCCCTTTAACTCTCCCGCCAAGCATGCTGCCGACCGGGTGATCGCTACGATCACGCAAGCGATTCGCCAGGGCTACGAAATCCAGGTTCGGCGTTACATCGATCGTACAAGAGCTGTGTGGCCATCGTCCCGCCTTGCCGAGATTGAGGCCGCTGTCGTACGGGCAAGGGCCGCGCGTGACCTCGGTGTCACTGGCCAGTATGATGGATCGGTCAAAAGCCGCAATAGGTGGGTCTATGATCAGCTTCACGATGTTGGCTACTGCAACAACTCGGGGAATTGTAGTCTGGAGTTCAAGCTTCGAGTCAATTACGAAATCTACCTGAATGTTGCTACTAAGAAGCCGGAGGCGCTACTTCGCGGACAGATATCACGCCCAGACGGGGGACAGTTCCGCATCACGAATCATCAATGCGTGGTAATGAAAGACGACCTATTCGATAACGCGGTCGGGCGCTATAATGAGTGTGGAATCACGGAATACAAAACTTCTAGCTACCAAATACTCGACGGATCGTCGACCACTATGACGCGGGGGAAGTTTCACTACTTCCAGGCGACTGTTTTTATCGCTGCGCCAGAGCAGGCAGTAGGGCCGCAACCGGCACCGCGATCACCTCGATGGTTCACCGCAGACAACGGTGATCAGTGGTTCTACTAGATTAACTAGGAGAGTTAACCGTGGGATTAGTGCCTAGCGATGATGAGCTACGGACGCTTGAGCGAAGGGGCCTTCTATCGGCGGTGCTCTTTTACGCCGAAAACTTCGGGGCGGTTAGCTCTACCGTTCTTGATGCAAGTAGCCGAGTCGAGGCGGTTGAGAAACTGAAGGAAATGTATGGCTTCAGCGTTGAACAGGCGGATCTAATTCTCGCCACGCAGTTGCAAACGATTCTTCCCGATCGGATCTCGGCAATCAGAGAGGAGCTGGAGTGGATTGATTTAAATTTGAATCGACCGTAAATGGAAATTCCACTATGTGTGGATTCCGGCGGTGGGGCGCCAATGGTTGGTGCGGGGACCTCAACGAGCGGGGCATCGTGGTTCGGTTGCTGACCGAGGGCTGGGCTCGGGCACCTACACCGGACAGATGATGATCGGCATCCTGTTGCTGGTGGCCGAGTGCGAGGTGTCCCTCAAGGCTGAGCGTGCTGAGGCCAAGCGGGAGTTGATCCGCAAGCGGCGATTCGCCGGGCGCAGGTCAACGGCGAGACGGTGGCGGGGTTGGCCAGGGTCGCGGGGTATCGCGACCGACGATCTATCGGATGCTGGAGGGTCAGAAATGAATGCATCGAATGCCCGCGATGGCCGACCAGATGGATGCGGTGGGGGTGAGTGATCCGTCCCGGTGTTTCCGGAGAGTTCACCTTGTGAGTGCCCCCTCCGGATTGGGGGTGGCAATCCGATCGTAGTGGAGTCGCTCGGCGTGGTCGGGGGTGAGGTCGTGGCAGTAGCTGGTCGTTGCCGGTTGTAGAACACGACCCACTCGGCGGTGGCCAGGGAAAGTGGCTCTTCGTTTTTCAGAGTGCGTTGACCCTTTCGGCGAGCTGACCGGAGTGCAGTAGGGACCGCAAGATGTAGTGGTCGAGGTTGCGGAAGCCTTGGGCGATGCCGCGGAGGTGTTCGAGGCGTCCGTTGATGGCTTCGACGGGTCCGTTGGAGACGCCGGTGTCGAAGTAGGCCAGGATGTCGGCGCGCCTGTTCCACAGGCTTCGTCCGAGTTGGGCCAGCTCTTGCAGGCCTGTCGGCAGTCCGGTGCGGATCCGGTGCAGGACCTTGTACATGAGTTTCTTCCCCTCGCGGCGCTGCGGGTGTTCGTAGGCGGCGATCAGCTGCTGGTAGATCTGGTGGGTGATCTCGACAGCGACATGGTCGTCGTGACTGGTCAGTGACTCGAATAGGCGGATCTTCTGCTTGTCGGTGAGGAGTTCGGTGCGGGTATGCAGGATCCGGCGGATCTTGTAGAGCGGGTCGTCTTTGCGCCCCCGGTGCCCGCATACTTGTTGCTGGATCCGTTGCCGGCACTGGTCGAGTTTGCTCGCGGCCAGGTGTACGACGTGGAACGGGTCCATCACGACCCGGGCGTCGGGGAGTTCTTCGGTGGTGGCGCTCTTGTAGCCGGTGAATCCGTCCATCGCCACGACCTTGATCCGATCCCGGAACCGTTGGTCTCGGGCGGCCATCCACTGTTTGAGGACGTGTTTGGATCGTCCGCCGATCATGTCGAGCAGGCGTGCGGGGCCGGTCCCGTCGATGACCGGGGTCAGATCGATCAGGACGGTGACGAAACTCGGGTCTCCTTGTCCGCGAACATGTTTCCATTTGTGTTCGTCCACGCCGAGGCAGCGGACACCGTCGAGGTGGTCGCCGTTGTAGACCAGGGTGCGAGCGGCCTCTGTGGCGATGGTATTGACCGTTCTCCAGGCGATGCCGAGGTTGGCAGCCACGGCGGCCACGCTCATCTTGTCGACCACGATGCGCTGCAGAATCCAGCGCTGCGTCCTGGTCGTGACCACTGCTCGCGCCCTGGCGATGTGGTCGATCCTCGCGCGGAAGACCGACCTGGAGCAGTCGCTGGTGTGGCACACGTACCGCGGAACCGCCACGTGCAGGAGGACTGGATGGCCGGCGGCAGGAGTGTCGGTCAGGATCCGTGCGACCCGATCGCGTGGTTGACCTGCAATGTTGCAGTTCGGGCATCGTCGATCGGGGTCGAGGACCTCGCAGAAAAATATGGGTCCGGTCGTCGGCGCCGACGGCCGCGCCGGTGATCGTGACGCCCAACTCGACGGTTCGGCAGATCGTGTCGGCAACATCGGAAGTAAGCTCAGTCATGGGTCCTGTGGTGTGCGTCGAGGGTGTGTAGGAACTTCCATGATCACACCCAGGGCCCGCCTACATGTTGTGGTCGCCCACGCTCGTCCCGAACCTCACCTATGCACTCTCAGATACGAAGAGATTCCCTAACAGTTGTCAACACCATTGTGAACCGGGACTTGACCTCGCAGCCCTCGGTGCGCCAGTCGACGCCCGAGCCGGCGTGGACCTGCTCGGCGGTGAGGTCACCCGCGTCGACGGCGTCGACCCAGATACCGACGAGACGGCCGTTCGAGTGACAGGACTCGCAAGATGCCCAGGCCCTGGGGACGTTCACGGATGCTGGGTTCGTAGGAGTCATGGTTGGTCCTGTCTTTCCACCGCAGGGCTGCCGTCTGTCGTTGGGGCCAGGGTTCAGCGACGCAGCGTCCATCGGTTCTCGCCACGAGCGCTTCGGAGGAGTCTCTGCCGGCGGCGGTGCCGCCGGTGCTCAAAGTGGCGATTGCCCGCTTGCGTAGGGTTCTGGCCATGGACGAAGGGCTGTGGCGCGAGCACCTGAAGGCGTACCGGAGACGAATGCTGTGGGCCCCTCTGGGCCTGAGCGCGTTGGGCTGTGCCTTCATCGCCGTCTCGGCCTACGACACCGACTGGGAGTTCAGCTTCCTCGGATTCGCGACCGGCGCGCTCCTCCTGGTAGTCGCGCTCACCCCGGTGACGGTCCGACTGCTCCCCATCGGCCAGCCAAGGGTCGAGAGGACCGAGACAACGCTGTCGCTCGTAGCCTCTCCACGAGGCCGTGTCGCGATTATCACAATTCCGATCGCGGTGGCGATGGCCGTCGCCGCCTTCGCGGCACTGACGCTGGACCACTGGCGGAAGCCGTTGATCGGGATCGTCGGGATACCGCTGGCCATCGTTCTGGCACTCGTCTCATTCGCGGAGTCGCGGTATGAGGTAACCGACAGGTGCTTCGCCCATGTCGTCGACTACGGCGGGCTGGTGTGGGTCCGCGAAGTAGATCGACCAACGATTGCCTGGCTCGATTCCCGTTTGATCCTCTACCTGGCAGGCGATGTCACGGTGACCCGCCGCACTCGCGGCAGCAGCACCAGCCGGTCGAAGGAAGGCAGCGTCCTGTTCAGACTCAGCCCCCTGCCCGATCGGTTGGCCACCGAGTTCGCCGCCGAGGTCGTGCGGCGAACCGGCATCGAGATCAGCTACGGCGTGATGCCGACCGAGATGTGGGATATGCGATAGAGCCCAGGTTAGACTTCGTCTGAGACGGTGACGCCTACCAGGCGAGCACACCTCGATGGCACCGAACCAGATCCCGAGGAGACGGCTGTTGCGGGCTGAGGCGCTCGCAGGCTATCGCAAGCGTTCACGGTGATGGTTGTCATGGCGGTCCTTTCAGACGGGAAGCAGGTCAGCGATGCGGTCAATGTCGATGACGCTCTCGGGATCGGGATCGCTGGGCCCCAGGAAGCGCTGCTCGACGTCGAGGCCAAGCAATCCCCGGCCGGCAGCGAAAGAGACTTCCTGGTCAAGTCCGAGGTTGCGGCCGTAGGCCGGATCGAGGCCGAGAATCGTGTACAAAGCTCGTGCTGCGCCGAAGACGGGATCGGCGCAGATGGTGATCTCCGCCCAGCCGGCCCAGCGCTCGAAGCCGTACTTATCGCCGCCGCACGGGCCGGGAACATAGACAACTCGGTCGGCGCCCTCGGCGCGAGCAGCCTCGGCCGCGTCGATGCGCCAGATGACTGGCCAATGGCGTTGGAATATCTCGGCCATCTCGGTTATTCTCACGGCAGCGCCTCCAATAGCGGCTCGACGGCGAGAACCTCGCCGGTAGTCAGTCGGTGCTCCTCGATCGCCGCTTCGATCTGGCAAGGATTGGCCAGGTGCGACCAGCACCGCGGACCGGCCACGCCGTCGGTGAGGACGATGCGGGTTCCGTCGGTCAGGTCGATGCCGACCATCGACAGGGCCGCTCGGGCAGCGTCCTGGGCCATGCCGGGCGAGTACAGATAATCCGGGTCAGCCGGGGCCAGGTCGTGGACCCGATTGTACCGGCGGGCGACGTCGGCACGGTCCAGAGTTCTGGCCCGGTCCGGGACGAGGCCGCGGTGGACCAGACGTGCGACCCAAGGGTCGGTGATGGCGGTCATCGCCTCAGCCCTCCGCGTTCGCGGTCAGGCCGACGAGGTGCGGGTATTCGGCTGGCGCGGTGAGGATCTCGACCTCGTAGATTGCATGAACCTCTGCGTACTGCGGGCCCTCGCCGGTTAACGGGATGAGGGCGCCCTGTGCCCAGTCATCGAGGTCGTGAGTGGGTGGTGGCGACACCTCGACACCGATGGTGTGGGTGAACACAGCGCCGGTGGCGTAGGAGTTCTCGGTGCGGATGGTGAGCGGGATGGTTGCCGGCAATCTGGGCCTCCTTGATCGAGTCGAGGAAGGTTTGGCGGCGGCTATGCCGCCGGTGCTTCTTGTCTGTGTTCGAGGTCGCGCCGACCTACAAACCCAGCCGCGAACCCGGGCCCCTGGCACCAGAAGGCGGGCCGCGAGCGCAGCACCGAACCCATGTCAGGCAAGCACCTACCGGACCCGCACAGCGAATCCGAGTCTCGGCATTTCCCAAGGTCACCACTCCGGAAAATTCCGGACCGGAATCGTATTTCTTGCTTCTACCTGCAAGTTCGCAAATGCTCTCCAGTACTGGCTGGCCAACCGGTTTTAGCGTTCTCGCGGGCTCTCAGTCGGGGGCTCACACACGAACACAACGAAACTCGGAGTGATGATGAGACGAGGTTTCACCCTTCTGCTCGCCCTGTTGGGCGCGCTATCGATGACCACACTGCTGGCCGGCGGTCCCGCGGAGGCCAAGACGTACAAGACCCGCGAAGGGTTAACGATCGCCCTGACCGCGGCCCAGCAGTCGGCGCGCGCGGTCCCGCCGCTGGACTCCTCGCCGCTGTCGGGGCAAGCGCTGTTGTCCTCAAATGTGCACGCCAGGATCGGGAACATCGACAACAAGATCGTGCGCGCCACGCTCGAGGTCGGCTACAAGATCGGCTATGCGGTATCGGTCGCTCCCGACGGAGTGAAGGTCACCGCCCACACCCCCGAGTTGAAGCTCACCGGCGGGGTCAACGCCAAGGTCGCCCCGGAAGTCACCATCTCCGGTTCAGGAGGCGGCGCGAAGCTCGGCGACCTCGGAGCCCAAGCGGGCGTGGAAGCGAATGTGATTCCGTCAGCGGACCTGGAGTTCGAGGTCGGGGCCGGCAAGATCACCACCGTCACCCTGGCCGAGATCGCGTTGACCCAGCCCGTAGCCGACATCGTCCTGTCCGACGTGGAGCTCAATGCTACCAACGCGCTCGGCCCGATCAGCGTGCGTCCATTCGCTAAAATCTCGGTCACCACCGATACCGGCGTGTACGTGTACTACGCCCACGGCCAGACCAGCCGTCTGTAGGCGGGGGCTTCACGGATGATAGACAGGAAGATCGATAACAACCGACCGGCGCGGAAGCGGGCATCCAGCGGGATGGGCGCAAGCGTTGCCGCCCTCGCTGTATCCCTCGTGATGGCGTCATCGCTGCTGTCGGCAAATGCGTCGGCCGAAACGCCGGCGGAGCGTTGCAAGAGGGAGACTGCCGCGTACAACTCCGCATGGGCGACGTCTTGGGTGAGAGCTCATCCCGGAACGAAACCGGCTGATGCACCGCCTCCGCCGGTGCCCTACAGGTGCGGCGGGGGCGGCGGGGGCGGCGGCCAGCCTCCCACGTTTAGCCCGGACGAGCCAGCGCCCCCGAGCTCGACGGCAACACCGCCCCCTTCTACCTCCGCTGAGCCGGCAGACGGCAGCAGTGGGCCTTCGCTCCACCCGTCGACAGAGCGCAACGAGCCAGCCAACGGTGTCGACCAGGACCAGAGTCCTGTCGGGGGCGGGGAAAGAGAAGAGTATCCAGATATTCCCGACGACGAACTCCGGAAGCTGATCAACATATCGGTAAGGAACTTCAATACCTCAATCAGGAAGCTACGTAGCGATCTTCAGACGTTCGCCCGCCAGATGTCCCTTCCCTACTCTGAGGTCCTCTCCAGTGCCGAGCGGAATGCTTTTGACGCCGTACAGGTAAGTAATCCCAGCGCCGATTCGACGTGTGGGAAACCTGCGAACCAACCAGTCGGTCAAGCTAGAGGAGAAGGTGACTTCTTCTACTCGGACTCCTGCTTGGGAGGCTACAACCATGGCCACAATGGGATATTCACCTCCCCGTCAGCTACTATGGAAGCGAGCGACGATCAAGGGGTCCACGACGTTGAAAACGCGGCCGCTTCCATGCGAGTGAATCCGCAAAAGTACTATGTCAAGTCTGAGAACGCGACGAACCACCAGAAGCACCTAGCGGCAGAATACGCTCTATCTAAAGACGGTAAGGGGTACAATTCGGCGGGCTTCGCGAACAACAGGAAGGGTGGCCCCGATGTGGGGCATTTCAACTGTTCCCAGTTGGTGTGGGCAGCCTACTATGAGACTTCGAGAATCGACCTCGATAAGGACTCATATGGATCATGGCTCGGCCGGAACGTGTCCCCCAATCCCGGGGTGTATCCGAAGGACCTCACCGGGTCTCCGCTAGTTGTGGCGTACTGATGCGTTTTTGCCGAAGGAGGGGGCGGGGGTCGCCCGTCCGTCTGGTTGTCGGTATCGCGGTGTCGCTTATGGTGGCCGTCACAGTGTCGTGTTCGGACGACGCTCTGCCGGAGACATCAGTTCTGGGGCCCGAAGTCGATCGAATCCCTGAGCGGGCGTACGCCGCAGTGATGGTTGCGCCACCGATGTTCGAGTTCTCGTATAACACCGTTCAGGACAATTCCTGGGTGGTCTTCGTCGATCGAGATATGACACCCCTGGGGTACATGCACCAGAAGGGGATGTTTCGAAGTCAGATCGCACGGTATCGCGACGGAATCGTCTTTGCGGACCACGAGAGATATTTCGTGACCTCCAAAGCCGGTACACGCGTCGAACCCCACGACGCAGGCGGGATGTCACTGCGTGCGTCAACACCGTACGACCTTCAAACGGAAGGCGCTTTCTTATGGCTTGACGACGGTGTAGTGGACGGCCAGTATCGAACTACCGCGATCTCGGTATCGTCGGCCGGCTCAGTTTCGATCCGCAAGATCGACGGACGGATCGTTTCTTTCGGCAGATGCACCGGTATCCCCTATGCCGTTTTCTTCCGCAGTTTCGGGAGCGCCGGGTCGGACAAGGTCCACGAACTAGTTGAGATCGACATGTCCAAGAACCGACCTGATATCCCGAAAGCCCGAGGAATCTTCGACTTCAAGGGCTCCGGTGGCGGGATGCCCTATTCGTGCGACAGTTCAGGACGGGTCTCGACGTACATGTCGGATGGCTACGGGGTTTCCGAAGGCCGGCCGATCAAGTCCGGGTTCTGGACGGCGAGCGTCGATGATGGCCGCGCCGAGTGGTCCCCCGTCCCGCGCGAACAGGCCGAGCGTTCTGCGGAACACGGCGGATTACATACTCAATACCAGGCACCCTTCGGGGCGAAGATCTCATGGCCCAGCCATGACGGCATCCGGTACGTCGATACCGACGGACAAGTGTCGGAGATCAGGTTCGGTCAGGATTTTGCCAGCTATTTATTCGCCATCGCTCCGGACATTCAGGATCGTAGGGTCCACGCGATAGCGGTCGGTTCCGGATCGAACAGTATCGCCTATCTGGAGCGCGTCGAATCGGACGGCTTCATCCTCCTGGGTGACGGCGAGTTTGTTTTCACGGACCTCAACTCTCGTGAAGAGAACCGCCGAATACCGACCCCAGAGTGGTTAGCGAACCTTGTCGCATCGGACCCCTTCACGGTCAGCGATATCGCGCTACTGGACGATCTCATGTAAGAGGGTTCCTCGCCGTCATGCGGAGAGGTATCGATACCGGACCGGAATCTGGCAATCCGAGAATGTATGAACTACATATCCGGCTCTTCGTTTTTCAGAGTGCGTTGACCCTTTCGGCGAGCTGACCGGAGTGGAGTAGGGACCGCAAGATGTAGTGGTCGAGGTTGCGGAAGCCTTGGGCGATTCCGCGGAGGTGTTCGAGGCGTCCGTTGATGGCTTCGACGGGTCCGTTGGAGACGCCGGTGTCGAAGTAGGCCAGGATGTCGGCGCGCCGGTTCCATAGGCTTCGTCCGAGTTGGGCCAGCTCGGCCAGTCCGGCGGGTAGTCCGGTGCGGATACGGCGCAGGATCTTGTACATGAGTTTCTTGCCCTCGCGGCGGTGTCGGTGTTCGTAGGCGGCGATCAGCTGTTGGTAGATCTGGTGGGTGATCTCGACAGCGACATGGTCGTCGTGACTGGTCAGTGACTCGAACAGGCGGATCTTCTGCTTGTCGGTGAGGAGTTCGGTGCGGGTATGCAGGATCCGGCGGATCTTGTAGAGCGGGTCGTCTTTGCGCCCCCGGTGCCCGCATACCTGCTGCTGGACCCGTTGCCGGCACTGGTCGAGTTTGCTCGCGGCCAGGTGTACGACGTGGAACGGATCCATCACCACCCGAGCGGCGGGGAGTTCTTCGGTGGTAGCGCTCTTGTAGCCGGTGAATCCGTCCATCGCCACGACCTTGATCCGACCTGAGTTGGACCTCCTGAGCTGATTTTCGGGGGCGGTTCTTGGATCGGTGCAGGCCAGGGCTGTTCGGGTGGTCAGTTTCGGGCACTAAATGGTCGGGTATGTTCGGTGGGTGCCTCCGTATGTTCGTAAGGTGAAGACGGCTTCGGGGGCGACCGCGGTCCAGATCGCCCAGACCGTTCACGGTCGCCGCAAGATCCTCGAGCACCTCGGGTCGGCCCATTCCGAGGACGAGTTGGCGGCGCTGATCGCTACCGCGAAAACCAAGATCAATTCAGGTCAAGAAGAGATCGGACTGGGTTTCGGGCAGCCAGCGGCCGGTGGCACCGACGCAATTATTGCCGCGCACCGCAGTGAGCTGCTCTGGAATACGCTCACCGACGCCTATGCGCGCCTGGGCTTCGATCAGGTCGGCGACGACACCTTCCGCACTTTGGTGGCAGCGCGGCTCGTGGAACCGACGAG